>JAQVGX010000080.1 GCA_028696515.1 Candidatus Dojkabacteria bacterium
TTTGAATCCGACATCGAACTCGCTAAACTATTGAAAAAGGAATGGGGAGTCGATCTTATCATCGGAGGACACTCTCATACAATTCTTAAACATCCAAAAAAAACGAACAAAATTCTTATTACCCAGGCAGGAGTGGGAACAGATCAAATAGGCAGATACGATATCGAGGTAGATGACTCCACAAACAGTATCATAAAGTACAACTGGCAGCTAATACCCATAGATAGCAAACTCGCAGAACCTGACGAGAAATTGGAGAGGTTTATTGATTCTTTTAAAAAGAAAGTTGACAGAAAATACAATACAATTCTTACAAAACTCGCAAAAAAGCATACCCATCCAGTAAGGGAAGAAGAAACAAGCCTGGGAAATCTGTTTGCTGATGGATTTGCGCAAATGTGTGAGTGCGATGTCATGTTAATCGGGAGCGGGTCTATCAGAATCCCCAAGCTAGGACCTGTCGTAACCTTAAAAGACTTCATCTCGTGTTTTCCTTTTGATGACACATTGACACGATTTAAAATAAACGGCTCACAATTAAAGAAAATTTTCAATCATATAATGCGCAATGAAAACAGAAATGACGAAGGTGAGTGCTACCAGGTGAATTCCAGCGTTAAGGCTACATTCTCAACAAAAAGTGATAAGTTAAAGTCATTGAAAGTAAATGCCAAACCAGTAACACAAAACAGTATGTACACGCTTTGCCTGCAGGGATATCATTTTAAGAATTCTAAAGACTATCTGAACATCACCGAGAAAGAACTCATAAAATCAAAGGAAACAAAAGTCGTTACAACATCAGCGCAAGAGATGCTGGAGGAATTTTTAAGAAATAATCAAAATATCTCTCGTGAGATAGAAGGTAGACTGGTCTATCTGGCTTAGTTAAGTTATCTGTATCTTTAAGACAATTATATATGGGGAAGAAATTCATACTCGCACTTTTTTTCCTGAGTATTTTAGTATTCATCGTTTCTGAACTTGAAAAGAAGAAACTTCCTGAGCAGGATGTTATACTGGATCAGACTTATAATGTTCCAACGCAAACTGAGGCAAGTAATGACGCCTTCACTTTAGAAAGAGAAGGAACGACTTATGAGATAATTCCGAAATATGAATATGATCTGCATGGATTAGTTGTATCTGCATATAGCACTGATATCTGGTACGACATCACACACGAACATGATCCTTTAAATACAAAGGACTTATGCGTTGTATGGGGAGAGAATATCAGAAATGGAGTCTATCAAAAGATGAAATACCGAAGCGGGGAGTTCACTTGTTTCTTTGAGTTTAAATCTGGCGCTGACTCCTCCTGGTACAACAAATTTGACGGGGCAAGCATTTCAAACAACCACCTTTTGCCTGCAAATGAATCTGTTTCCAAACTCATCAAAGAAGCTCAGATAGGAGATCAAATTCACATAAGAGGCCAGCTAATTGATTATTCAATAGAGACATCAGATGGAAGAACTGCTTCAAGAAATACCAGCACGGTAAGGACCGATTCAGGCTGTGAGATAATATACACTACAGAATTTGAAATTGTACGAAAAAATCGGGAGATATATAGAATAGCAAATCAAATATCTAAGTATTCACTGATATTCATTCCTATAGTAGCGATCGTTTCAGGTCTTTCGATGGAGAGAAAAGCAGAAATAGCTACAAATTCTTAGCTGAAAACCTTTGGAAAAATCCGCTTTTTGCCTTAGTTACCCCAAATCATACTATCCATATAAATAATTAGTTCAGCTAAGAATTGTTCGTTTGACAGTATGGACTTGTCTGGTTTATTCGGAATTGCAACATAAATCTGATGGGGATTCGGCAGCTTCACAACAGAAGTCTTTTTTAGAGAAAGTCGACCACTCTAAACTCAACCTAATAGCCCTTTTCAGCGTTCCGCTTCATGTGAATGAGTTAATAGTCAATAATTATAATATTTGGACAAACACTTTTTCACACTAAGCATGCTTGGGTTCACCACAAATGTATCAACCTCAGACTGTCAACTTCACTAAAGAAAGGAAGCGTATCAGTGACGAGCAGATTAGTCCAGTATAAGCTGTGTTTCCTCGCTGATAAGCATTTTCTTTCTCGAAGTTAAGCTCTCACGGACAGGATCATCGGAATAGCAATGTTAATTCTTGCCATTTTTATTATCAGGAGAAATACAGAAACTGAGTCCTCGGAGTATATTTCTTAGAGCAGGGAAAGCTTGGATTTGCTTGCTTCATTTATAACAGGCCCGCATTGTTTTTTGAGGCTTCATTCTTCGCTGTATTCGATCATTGACTAGAATTGGCAGAACCTACAATTGCTCCTGCAATTCCACTTGTTGCCCTATTTTTGTCTGCGTACTTCCCTAAAGAAAAGCTATCAAGTACTGGGAATAATAGTAAGCATAACGAGAATAATGTATCTTACAGTCTGGAATAAGTATTTTGCATAAGCCTGGTTATTTACTAGTAACTTATTTTATGATAATGTTTTGAATAGTAAATGCCCGAAGTTCAAGATATAAAATTATACTCATAACTTATGGACAATAATTCTTTCCCGGTAAACCCAGTTCTCAGTCAAGACCCTATCAAACCCTCTCCATCACATGACCCAGTTGTTGAGAAGGAGGTTAGGCCTGAGATTCAACCGAATCTTACTGACAACAAACCTGGGAAAAACCATCCAGATCCAAATGCTACTCCTCTGGATACGTCAAAAATACCCTACTGGGAGGAAACACAGGAAATCATAGGAAAGTTAGAGAATTCTTTCCAGCAAAAAGTCATCACATTGTATATTCCCATGAGAACAAAACTGACAGAGGATGAAGTTGAAGAGTTATATAATCATCTTCATAAAACGGGTAAAATCGAGAAAATGACATTCATAATTTATGGTCCGGGAGGCAGTGGAATTGCAGCATATAGAATCGTAAAATTACTCAGAAGTTTTACTGATGAACTAACAATCGTGATCCCCTCTACTGCCGCCTCAGCGATGACTATGCTTGCGCTGGGTGGTGATAAAATAGTAATGGGTCCGCTTTCAGTTCTTTCACCAATTGATACAAGTATTGCAAACCATCCGCTGGCTCCACAAGATCCTTTCAAAAGGCCCGTATCTGTTGAGATTACTCAAGTTCAGAAATATCTTGAACTGGTAAAGAGCAAAGACTATACAGGAGCAACTGACTTCAAAAACACTCCATATTATGCCCTAACTGAAAAGGTCCATCCGCTATTTCTCGGAACTGTTCAAAGATCTCTTAGTTTATCAAAGCTTTTAACAAAAAGCATTGCGGAAACACATTTGCAAGATGAAAAAATTATTACTGAGCTGGTGGACAAATTGAATGACGAGTACCCTACACATGCCTATCCTATTCTTAAAAAGGATCTCGTTGAGTTTGGCCTGGATGTCGTCGATATAACTCCTGAGCAGAATCTGCTCTGTCAAGAATTATTCAGTTATTATAATCTGCTGAGCGATGGGGCGACAGACATAAAAGAAGACATCAAACTGATCATGAGAAGATACAGCTTCATCGAGTCGAAAGATTTTAGAAGCTACTATATCTTCAACAGCAAAGAAAAATTCACAGATGGCAAATGGATACAGATCTCGTCAAGTGGTAATTATAACAGAGCTGCGATAGCAAAAAACAAAAAAGGATACCGGGAGGTAGTGCCTCTTACAACAAAACAGTTCAGGAAATGGATAAGGGGGGAAGAGGTTGAGCTTGATAATCCCTCGAACTAAATGATCGGAAAACAAAAAAATACTAATGTCCCAGTAGGGATCATTAGTATTTTTCTTTTTTAGGCATAATTGTTACTTTTTCTTTCTTCTTACCGTTTTTTTGGCAACTTTTCTTCTAGGTTTTCGTGTTGTTTTTTTTGCCTTTTTAGCAACTCTTTTTGCAGGCTTTCTTTTCGCTGCTTTTTTTGCAGGTTTTCTTGCCTTTGATTTTGCTTTTGCTCGGGGCATTTTTTTAAATTAATAAATTAATACAATATCAATATACGCAAAATATTTAAAATTGCAATAGTTGAAATATACTGCAACAAGGGCAATAAATCGATTTTGTATATATATCTTTTAGCAAATAATTAACATCTATAATTGACAAACAGTATAAATTCACTGCCATCAAGGCAAATCCGCTTCTTTAAATCCTGCATTTATTGTATAATTTGTTTGAAAATAATAAAGATCAATCGAACTAATTGAGTTTTATGAAGAAATTCCTCAAGAAAAACTGGACACTTCTAATAGTAATAATATATTTTATTTTTCCGGACTTGATACCTGGAGGATGTGACGACATTGTCCTACTCTTTGTAGAAAGGATCTTAAATAATGCTTGGCATCAGTTCAAAATCCGGAAAAGCGTTTCAACTCCAAACGATGAAAAAGCATAACTGCTACTATGAGTTCAAAGCCGATACACACTTTGACCTCGGCCGGCAGATGGGACCGGTCTTCAAAAAAGATACTCAGGCCGGCCTGGCAAGATCGCGCGAAGACAATGATTGGAAAAACAAAAGGAAATCATCACTTGAATATCTGCATTATACTCAAGACACCTTTCCCCAGTATATAGAAGAATTGAATGGTTTTGCCGAAGGCGCTGATATAGAATTTAGCGATCTGTGGCCTATGGTTATCGGAAGCGACTTGTCTAAGGAGAAAAGCGAGAAATGTACGGCAATAATTACAAATAACGGTTCGTTGATTGGCAGCACGGAAGATTTTGATACCTGCGTAAAAGATGAAATTTACATTATCAAAAAGACAATAAAAAATCATACAGCTTTTGAATTTTACTACTCTTACTCTCTAGGAGGAGAATCCATAAGCATCAATTCTAACGGCTTTGTACAGCTTACCAATTCTCTCTCCCACACCGATCACCAAGTCGGAATCCCAAGAAACATAGTTTCCAGATGGTTGTCAGAAACAAGTGATCCCGAAAAGGATTTTGAAAAACTGAAAAAGCTAAAAAGGGCATCCGGTTATAGTCATACTCTTGCTTCGATAAAGGGTCTTGTCTGGAATATAGAATCGACTGCAAAGAAAGCTACCCTTCTGAAATGTGAAATACCTTTTGTTCATACAAATCATTACCTTGGCCATTTGGTCAAACATCAATCTGAAGAATACAAAGAAGGTGTTGGAATCGGAATATATGAAAGATATGAGTGTGCATCTGCTTTGGCCAAAAAGAGCATGCGTGAAGAAAAGATGAAGGAACTGTTATCAGATGAATCTCTTGGTAAGGAGAAAAGTATTTTCAACAAGAGAACGATAGCAAGAATTGTGATCGATCTGAAATCGAAAACGGCAAGCATCTGGATGCTGAGAGAGAAAGAAGATTTATGGTTAGAGTATATACTAGATTTTATTTAATATTAAAATTAGTTGATAAATTAATATTTAAAGCTTTTAATTGATATTATGGTTTATATCGCAGGAGACACAAAAGCATACCCGAAGATAAAATTTGTACAAGAATATCTTAGTAAAAATGTGATTGAATTCGAGAATATCGGAGCCACAAGTTCAGAAGATTTGGTTGATATTGTAGATTTCATTCCGAAGGTCGCTAAGAAAGTATTAGAAACTGATCAAAATAGTGGAATAATCATGTGCGGAACTGGAATTGGAGTAGATATTGGTATCAATAGATTTAAAGGTATCCGTGCTGCTCTAGCAAATGACACTGAATTAGCATCATGGTCTAAAATATATGATAATTCGAACGTAATTTGTATGAGTGCTTGGCGAGTCGAAAAAGAAGAAATATTTCAAATTTTAAACATTTGGTTAAATACAAAGTTTGAGGACAAGAATGGTACAAGAGCGAAGAGACTTGATGAAATGGACAGGTGGACTTAATAAGTTTAGGGTTTCTACCGGATCTTCAGTGAAAGAAACTCCTACTGGATAAGGGAAAAGACAGAGGATATTTTGATTATGAACTAATGGCTAATTACACTTTAACATAAAAAATTAATAAATAATGAAAGAGTCTTCGACAAACAGATTTTATTATCATATTAAGAGTTTTCTCAATCAAAGCAAAGGGATTAAGTTGTACGGAACATTCAGGACTAAAAATGCTGACCAGTTCTCGGATATAGACTTGATTGTAAATAGTGAAGATACTCTTGATTTTTACAAATATATCTCAGCTGAATTTGAAAAACAGAAAAATTATCTCCTTGGATATACGCTACCCTTTATAGAAGACAAGATAGTTTATGCATCTTTATGGAAAATTGATGACAAACCTTTTCTTGTCGAGTTAACTATAAACTCAAAAAATAAAGGATTACTCAAGCTTGAGATCCCAAAGTTCAGCCACTTCACCGGGCTTGTCTGGCATTCATTTGTCGCATACAAAAGGTCCGATCTTGTAGAACTTGCAAATCAGATGTCTCTGATCAGAGAACTTTATCTGTTTGATCTGGTCAAGAAGTCATATGGTATTAAAACGCTGAAACATACGAATAAAACCCTTGATAAAAAGACGTATAACCATTTACTCGGAACCTACAGCAGCTTTAGCGATAAATATGAAGTAAGAAGATCTCTAATCAAGCTGATTAAAATTACAGCAAGTTATTTTCCGCAAAAAAGCAATTTCGTTTTAGACTATGTACTAAAGGGACTTAGACAGGATGCTCGAGGATGAGAGTGGATTGGACTTGAATGAATTCAAAGTCTTTGTCGTGAATAAATTATTTTTTATGAAAACCATGAAATGGATAGTCATTCTTTTATAGAATTTCTCAAGCTGACCGAGAAGCTCAAAACAATAACCCGCCACAGCTGGACAAGTGACAAGAATCGGATGGAAAGTGTTGCCGAGCATTCCTGGATGGTTAGTTTACTTGCTTTCCTTGCGATAGACAATCTTAAGAAACAGAAATTTGATAAATTAAAAGTACTGAAAATGGCTATCATACATAATATTGGAGAATCGCTTACAGGAGATATTCCTACGCATGATCAAAAAGAGGGATTTCATAAACTGGAAACTGAAAAAGCTGCGATAGAATTGATTACCTCCAAACTTCCTTCAACAACTGGCAAAGAACTTATGAGTCTTTGGGCAGAGTTCGAAAAACAGGAGACTCTTGAATCAAAAATAGTCGAAGCTATAGACAAACTTGAAGTTGGTTTTCAGCACAATATGGCAGATCTTTCGACCTGGGATGAAAACGATAAAAATTACCGGCGTAATTAAAAAAATGTGTGGGTTTTTAACTACTTTTTTGGCTCAAAAGCTCTTCGATAATTTTCTTTTTTCTATCAATTCTAAGACCCCTGTGTATGTTAACTTTTGATTTCAAATGACAAA
>JAQVGX010000007.1 GCA_028696515.1 Candidatus Dojkabacteria bacterium
GTTTCTGGGATGGGTATGGGTACAAACGAACAACCTGCCCATACTATCCATACGAGCTTTGTTCTTGTTTTTCAAGAGATGTCAGGACAAGGAGAGATTGATTCAGTAGATTTTCTAGCAGGTAGTGATCAACGTTTAGTCTCAGGAGTCGAAGCACAGGATTTAGATTATCCCATCGAAGGAGCAAAACTTACATTTACTGATGAAAGTGGTAAAGAATATGCGACGTCAACAGATTCGTCTGGTCGTTTTTCGATTGATTTGGATACAGCAAAGAGTTACAAGATGAAAGTGGAGAAGGATGGATATAAGACACTAGAAACTGACTTTGAGCCGGTAGAAAATGTAAACTACAATTTAAAAATTGTTCTTGAAGCCGGAGATCTGCAGAATTATGGGGGATTTGCGAACATGGAAGAGGTATCCGTAAACTATGACATGTCCAAGGGGTGGAGTTTGATGTCGCTTAATGTAGTTCCTGATAAAGAAGATTATATGGCCAGTGATCTACTTTCTGATATGAACTCCTATGGTTTATTTATTTCTAGAGTTATGCGTTTTAGAGATGGCAGATGGGATGTTTATAGAATAGAGTCTCCTGATGCAAATGATTTCCGTTTGAAGCTAGGGGAAGGTTATGTTGTAAAGTCCGATAAGAAAGGAAAATTCTCAATAGCAGGCAAGGGAATAGGAGAATCCGTGCCGGTCAGACTTGGAGCAGGATGGAATCTTATAGGTGTCCCCTACTCTGAGTCCGAATATACGGCTGTTGGATTGATAGATAGTACGAATGAAAGCGGAGCGGCTGTGGATACTGTTACCCGCTGGGAATCAAAATGGGTTAGTGTTGTTAAACAGGAGGGATTGGTTTACGGCAATGATTTCAGAATAAATAACCAGGGGGCTTACTTTGTTAGAAGTACGAAAGCGGTGTATTGGGAGCCGTAACATTTGATGTTAGCTATCGGCTACTTTATGATTTGTTATTATGTGGTCGTTGTCTATATCTACATTAGTTAATAATTTATTAATAAATAAAAATGTCAGGAGAAAAAAGTAGCAAGAAAGAGAAAGTTATGGGAAGAAAGAAATATCGGCTGGACAAGAAACATATATTGGGATTGCTTGGAGCAGTAGTGATATGTCTGATAGCAGGGAGTCTGTATACAAGACACAAGATGAGGCCGCAAGATTTGGTGATAGGAACAGAAGGGTCAGGTACGTTTACAGTAAGCTGGAGAACAGAATGGGCGACAACAGGGAAGATATACATATCAGAGAACAATAGCTTTCTGCCATTTATAGGTAAGATAGGGAAGGAGAAGTATTATGACGAAAGGGATGCGGAAAGGGATGAGGTAGGAAAGCACTACAATCACTCAGTAGTAGTAACAGGACTGGAGCCTGAGAAGGAATACAGCTTTAGAATAGGAGGAGGTGTGTATTTATACAGCACGACGAAAGATGTAAAGGATTTCAGAGGAAAGACGACAGGAGTGAGGGAAGAGCTGGATGTTCCTGAGCCGCTGTGGGGATCAGTAGTGAGTGAAGGTGGAGATAAGGGAGTGTCTGATGCGATAGTGAGAATGAGGTTGAGGAATAAAGAGGGAGAGGAATCGAACAATGTAAGTACGGTGACAAGTGAAGGTGGTACATGGACGATGGATGCGACAAGTTTCTACAAAGAAGACCTGACTGAGCCGTTTGATCTGGCAGGAGATATAGATGTAGAGATGAGAGTGATGACAAAGGACGGAGAGGAGTATGAAAGGGAGGGAATATTGGAGCAGTATGCTCCCACTGGACCACTGGAAATAGGAAATCACCTTATGAAAGTCGGGTATGAAGAAAATGTATTAAATCAATTGATTTCTGAAGTTTTTGCCAAACCAAGAACTATAGACGGGGCTCCATGTGATGAACGCAGCTGCGGGGGGAGCAATGCTGACTGCTGTGATGTTATTGCCTGTGGGAAAGATTGTATTGAGCCTAATGGTGGGAAGGCGGAGATAAAGGGTGGATATTGGCAGGCTTGGTTTAATGACGCAGTTTGGGATTGCTGGGGAAAGAAAAGTGGAAGTGTTCAAGAATGTATAAATGCTGGTGAGCCTCCCTCTGGGCCAGGGTGTGAGAAACACAATATAAAAGTTGACATATTTGCAAAATATAGTGACGGTTCCGATGCGGGGTTTAAAATTGATAAAGTAGGAGTATACTTTGGTAAAAATGAAAAATTTGTCTATGGTGCTTTGAATCAGCCTAAGGTAAGTTATACCATTGAACCCAACATGATCAAATGGGAAAATATAGTGCAGAAAGGAGGAGCTCTCGGAGTCTCTGCCTCGACTGAAGGTTTTGAGACTAAGGATGGTCAAGGAAATAAACTTATAAATATTTGTGAATATAGCTATGTAGATTTATATCTTATAAGCAAGGATAATCCACCTTCACAACCTCCTCCTGAACAACCTCCAGGGGAGGAATGTGCTGAAAACTGTGAGGACGAGCCTGGTTTTAATGAACAAGGTAGTGACTGTTCAATTTTTGAGTCATCCGATAAGAAGTATGGTCCAGGTGGTAAGTGTATGTCGAAAGTACAATATGAAACTGAAATAAATCCGGATACTCTCAAGACTTGGCAGGCATCTGAGTGGAAAACTTATCCAGGGCTATGTCCAGGAAGCAAGAAATGCACCGGTGAGGGAACAAATTGTGAATGGATGTGCAGAGTGCCGCCCAAGGAAGAAGGAGAAACAGATGATTATTACTTAAAAATCAAAAACACTGCTTTAAGCCCCACTTCCGGACTTGTAGCTACTTGCGATGGATCGAAGCCGGGGTATTGTAAACTGACGGCGTCTATAAATACGGTGACAACATCAGTCGAGTACAAGAAAAGAACAAATGATGATGATTTTATAGCCTGTCTGTTAAGGAACATCTTTGTATTTGAAGAAACAGGTCCTTGGGCGGATGTAGGAAGTTTTTATCCTGCTTTTGCAGATCTTAGTTCGGATCAAGGTACTGTAGAGGTAAAACTCGATCTTCCAGATGATCTGGACTTATACGTTGAAGAAAAAAGTTCTCTAAGTTTTACAAATTACTGCGAAATAAAAAACGAAGAGGGGCGAGATTATATCACAGATGAGTATGTGATGAATGTACAGAAGGAAGGAGAACCGTTACCTGCCTCTAACCGTTCTCTGGATGTCGGTACTGATTTTTCACCTAAAACAGTGAAAGTCGATGCTGAGCGAAAGTTGGTGCAGGACTATTCTGGCCACATTAAAGGTACTTATTCATCAGATGTATCTGGAGATAAAATACAGTGCGATATATATGATAGTACTATCGGTTACTTAGCTGCACTAACTGATTTATTAGATAGATGTACAGGAAGTTGTGACTTCAGTATCACATCTATAAATTTTCGGGAGGGAAGTGAAGTATTATCAAATGAGTTAAAAATAAAATGCTTCTTTAATGGTGTACCATCTGGAGAGGAACACTACGATGATGCTAATGATACTATAAAGGTGGAGACTGAAGAGGACCCTCTCCCACCTGGGATAAAGCAAATAGTTAAAATAAAGGATGACTATACTTATGGCCCCCCACCTGGGAGGGAACCTTTGACGGCCAAATGTGGTACAGATGCTTCTAAGTGTCAGATAGATAATGGAGTTCACTTCCAAGAAGTAGATTTGAATGTTGATGTTGTGACTGAGGGAGATGGTGATACTTTGACATGTAAAACTGAAAATGTTTGGTGTGGCGGATCGGCTGAAAGTTCTTCTCCGTCGATATGCGGACAGGATTTAGTAACACTAAATGACGAGGGAAAGAATAATGAAACGGTCAAAATGCATTTTGCTCTTCCGACACAGAAGTTTATTCAAAAAGATCAAAATGTGAAAGTGATTTGCGATATGAATGATAGAGAGGATAACCAGATTTATCACGATGAGCTCTATATTCCAGTTTCATATTCTGATGATGGAGGAGAGGTAATAACTGAGGATCCGATAGTAAAATGTTGGGGAAGCATTTCATTCGATGGAAAGCTTGGCCTAAAGCCGTTCGGGACCCCAAGTTGTCCTGTTAAAGGAACAGTTGACGATAAATATCTTTGTATGAAGAAATCTGAATGTGAGAGCGATAAAGGAATGGAGGAATGTGAAAGGGCGGCTCAAGAGGCCTTAGACCGGGAGTTGGAGCAGTATCTTGTTATTGATTTTTACGAAAATGGACCAAATAAAAAAATTACATGCAATTATGAAAGAACTGAGATATTGCCTGAAGGTCAAACATGCGAAAAACAAGTTCTTACAGCTGAAGAAAAGCAAAGACTTATTAATCTGTATGTCTGTAACTGTCCAAAGACAATACAGGATGCTGCAGGAGCTCAGTGCGGAAGTGGTATGAATCCATTTGGTGATCCTTATAAGACTGACTCTTTTGCTCTTTTGGACGTAGTGGATAGGATGAGTACAGACCTATGCGGTGAAGTGAATGCCGCTGAAAAATCATACTATCCTCTCTATCATGCAAAGCTTACTTTTACAGCTGCTGATGGGGAGAAGTATGTTACGACATCAGATGAGTATGGGAAATTTACTTTTGATCTTGATAAGGGGAAAACATACACTGTGAAGGTCGAGAAAGAGGGTTACAAAACTCTTGAAACTGACTTTATGGCTGTTGAGGATATAAATTATAATCTTCGATTGGTCGTTGATAGCGGCGACTCGCAACAATACGGCGGTTTTGCTGATATAACAGAAGTATCTGGTACTCAGAATCTGGTCAAGGGGTGGAACTTGATCAGTCTGAATGTTGCTCCGGATCGTGCGGACTATATGGCGAGCGACCTTATCTCTGACATAAACTCACAGGGGTTGTTTGTTACAAGAGTTATGAGATACAGGGATGGAGTATGGCAGGTTTATAGACATGAGGCTGATGATGCAAGTGATTTCCGTTTGAAGCTCGGAGAGGGATATGTACTGAAATCGGATTCCAAGGGAGAGTTTTCGATAAGGGGGAAAGGACTCAGCAGTACAGTTCCGGTTCAACTTTCCACAGGATGGAATCTTGTAGGTATCCCCTACTCCGATTCCGAATATACTGCGGTTGGGATTATAGATGCGGCTAATGTCTCTCATGCTTCTGTCGATACAGTCAGTAAGTGGGATTCTAAGTGGATAAATGTTGTTAAGACAGAAGGAATAGTCTACGGGCATGACTTTAAGGTTGAAAGAAATAGGGCTTACTTCATAAGGAATACAAGTGCAATTTATTGGGAGCCGTGATTATGCTTTTTTATATTTAATTAGTCATTTTACTGGTATGAACGAACAATTTCAGAAAACAGGTCCTGCGTCAAATGAAAGCAGGTCCAGACCTAAAAATAAAAAGCTGATTATGATTTTGGCAGTGACCGCCCTCTTGATTCTGCTTCTGGTCTGTTCAGCAGTTTCTGTATATCTCTTAGTTTTCAGAGGTAGAAACACAGGGAACGATTCTAATTCAACTGATTCCAATACTTCAACTTCAGCACAGATTGACTGTGAGCAGGTTTATGATGACTGGGTGGAAGCAAACGGTGAAGATTTCAAATCGTGTATACAGGACTTAAGCTTTGAAACCTGTGAAAAACCAGAGGGATTTGATGACAGCTATTTCGGTGATACAAAAATACTCTTAGTTTTGGATGCTTCCGGAAGTATGGGCGGGAAGGTAGATGGAGTCTATAAGATAAATGCAGCAAAAAAAGCTCTGATTGATTTCTTGGAGGTTATTCCTGAGAAAGTAGAATTGGCTTTATGGATTTATGGCGAGAAGGGAGGAGCACAATCTGGTGCCGGATGTACTGATACAAGTCTGGCAGTTGACTTCACTACCGACAAGAATAAATTAAAGAATAGAATCAATTCTATAAAAGTTAAAGAAGTAATAGCCAGTAACGGCTGGACACCAATCGGGCTGACTTTAGACAAAATAGCCAAAAAATACGGGAAGCTTGATTCGGAGGATAACGATTTCATAGTATATCTGGTAAGTGATGGTGAGGAATCATGCGGGGGGAGTCCTGTCAAAGAAGCAAAGGAGCTTGCATCTACTGGACTTAAACCTATCATAAACGTGATCGGATTTGATGTGAATAATGTGGCTTCAAAACAGCTCAAAGATATTTCTATTGCCGGAAACGGAGACTATTTTTCTCCCAAGACTGCCGAGGAGCTCTCAAGTATTTTTGATAACGAAGAGGAAAAGATTAGAGCTTTTGATGAATACAAAAGGTGTATGTTAAACGCAGAAATCGGAGCCAGCTGGGATGTGTCCAATGTGGTGACAGATGAAACATTTTGTCTTGTAGGGAAGCTTACTTCAGAAAGATTTAGTTCTGCGCTGGCAGATGTCCCAGATGATTGTAGGGAAGATTTTCAAGAGAGATATAGGACGCGTGATCAACTCATGTCTGACTTCATCGATAACATACGGGCCGGAAGATTTGAGGACCGGGAGAATTATTCTGAGCAAATCAAGCAACAGATAGAGGATGTTGAAGAAGAATTTTTCAGTGAGTAGAGTTTGACTTGGAGTAGAAGCTGTCTTATAAACGGTTTTACCAGATGGTAGTTTTTAGGTACTGGCAAGTAATAACTTGGAACAAGAATGATGAGGTTTTTCAGTCAGATGAGACTACTTCTTTGCTTTCTCTACTATCTCAGCAAAAACTTCGGGTTCGTTGATAGCAAGTTCTGAAAGCATTTTCCGGTCGATCTCTATCTTCTTTTTCTTGAGAGAATTGATAAATATGTTGTATTTTATGCCATGCTCTGTCAGAGCACCATTGATTCTTTTTATCCAGAGTTTCCTAAAGTCGTTTCCTCTTTTCTTCCTATGATCATAAGAATACTGTCCGGCATGCAATAAAGCCTCCTTGGCTCTTCGATACAGCTTACTGTAAGTCAGTCTATACCCCTTTGCTGCTTTGAGTATTTTCTTGTGCTTTCTATTCTTTACTTTTCCGCGTTTTATCCTCATGTGAATCTGAAAATAATATTAGAATTAGTTAGTTTTAAATTTGGCTACAGCTCTTTTGAGGCTTTTGTTCTGTTTTATCTTCTTGGTTGTCCTGATTCTTCTTTTTCTTTTATTTGTCTGCTTTGTTTTTAGATGCCTGCTTCCCCTGCCTTTGGATTGATGAACAAGCTTTACCTTTCCACTTTTAGGTTTTGTTTTTCGAAACCTTTTTTTGAGTCCTTGATGAGTTTTCATAGTCCTTGATTCTATCTTATTTAACTTAATTATTCAAATCTATGTCAAAAAGCTATCAATTCTATCATCTTCCTGAACTTTATTCCATTTTCTGATTCCGCATTTTTCACACACATGAAGGATGTAGTATCCCTTTTTCCGCTTCTCGATGCCTTTTGGCGGCATAAGACCCTGGCAGGTATGTTTTCTATCTCCGGGTGTGATATCAACATGTTTGGATGTAAGGCAGAAGTTACAGTGATTTCTACATTTTCCATTTTTCGCTGCCGGTACGAGTTTCCTGCAATTCTCGCAAATGAAGGGGTCATTTCTTTTTATCATTTTCTTGTTTCTTACTTGTCTTCGCCTCTGATTTTACTTGGACAGGTGATTCCTTTGCTTTTGCCACAGTCTTGGGCGGGAAGACCAGTATTGAGAGGTTTCTTCCCTCCTTGCGGGGGAATTGATCTGTTTCGTATTTTCCTTCCAATATTGCCAATATCTTATCGAGTTGAGTCCGGACAACATTATAATCTACCCTGCCCTTTACAAAAATAGTAAGCTTAACGGGATGTTTTTTGGCAAGAAATTCTTCGACCTTTCTTTTCTTGTGTTCGATATCTCCCATACTTATGTAAGGAGAAAATCTCATCTCCTTGACATCCTTGGCTTTCCCCTTACTCGATCCGCGCTTCTTTTTTGACAAATTGTATTTAAATTTTGACCAAGACATGATCTTGCATACGGGTGGTTTAGTATTTGGTGCCACCTCTATCAGATCTAAGCCCTTTTCCTGTGCCATCCTCAAGGCGTCTTGTGTTTCAATGACTCCTATATTTTCTCCTTTATCGTCTATTAAACGAATGGGAGATATCCGAATATAAGTATTCCTTCTAAAGAATGGGATTTTCGGACTAGTATGTTTTTTGAATCTTGCTATTTTTAGTTTAGTAATAATTTAAATAGCTGAATAATGATAGCGAAAATCTCTCAGGATATCAACATTTCTATCAGATCATAGTTTTCGCTACTTTTTGCTTTCGATATCATCCTTTACTCTTTCAAGAAATTCTTCCAGTTTCATCATCCCCAGATCTTGGCCGGAGCGCGGCCTTACTGCTACAGCCTGGGTTTCCTTCTCCTTCTTACCTACAACAAGCATGTATGGGACTTTTTCCATTTCAGCATCTCTTATTTTTGCCTGCAGAGTTTCATCCTTCTCATCGACTTCAACTCTTAGGTTATTCTTCATCAATTCTTCTCTTACAAGATTTGCATAATTTATGAACTTTTCAGAAATCGGAATTATCCTTACCTGAACAGGAGAGAGCCAAACTGGGAATGCTCCGCCGTAGTGTTCGATAAGTCGTGAGAAAAATCGTTCCATGGACCCAAGCGGTGCCCAATGAATCATTACGGGTCTCTTTTCTTTGCCTCCCTTATCGACGTACTTTAGATCAAATCGTTCGGGAAGATTGAAATCCAGCTGTACTGTTCCGCACTGTTCTTCTCTTCCGAGTGCATCTTTGACTAGAAAGTCTATTTTTGGCCCGTAATAAGCTGCCTCCCCAATTCCCTCTATATGGTCTATTTTCATGTCTTCCAAAACCTCTCTAAGCTGTCTTTCTGCTTTGTTCCAAAGGTTTGGCTTGTCTATGTATTTATCTCGTTTTTTGGGATCCTGAGTGTCCCAAAGAGACAGTCTTACCTGGTAGTTCACAAAACCTAACGCTGTAATCAATTTGATTGTGGCCTCAAGAGTTTCCTTTACTAGAGTATGTATTTGGTCTTCTCTCATATAAACATGAGCATCGTCCTGAGTAAAGCCGCGAACTCTCTCAAGCCCTGAAAGTTCACCTGATTTTTCATATCGGTAAACAGTTCCAGATTCAGCATATTTGATAGGAAGATCTCTGTAACTTCGGATTTTCCTTGAGTAAATTTTGGCATGAAAGGGGCAATTCATAGGTTTTAGAAGATACTTTTCTTTGTCGATTTCCAATGGTGAATACATGGAATCCCTATAGTGCTGCCAGTGTCCTGACTGTTTAAACAGCTCCAGATTTGCAATATGAGGAGTATATACTGGTTTATATCCAAGTTTCACTCTTTCCCCATATTCAAAATCTTCGATGATCTTTCTAATGATAGCTCCTTTAGGCAGCCATAAAATCAATCCTTGCCCGGCCTTATCATCAGTCATAAAAAGTTCGAGCTCCCTTCCTAGCTTTCTATGATCGCGTTTTTTGAGTTCTGCTTGATTTTCCAAATACTTGTTCAATTCTGCTTCAGTTTTAAATCCGACTCCGTAAATTCTTTGCATCTGAGGGCGTTTTTCGTCCCCACGCCAATAAGCTCCGGCTATGTTCATAAGCTTAAAAGCCCCAAGTCTTCCTGTGTGTTCCATATGGGGACCTCTACACATATCTATGAAATCATCACCTGTTCTATAAAAACTGATTTCCTCATCCGGTATTTCATTTAAAAGTTCTGTCTTGTAGATCTGTCCCTGTTGGTGCAGCATATCCATAGCTTCGTCCCGTGGAAGTATTACCTGTTGTATGGGGTATTCTTCTGAGATAATTTTTCTCATTTCCTTTTCGATTTTGGGGAGATCTTCTTCGGTGAGTTTTTTGGGAAAATCTATATCATAGTAAAAACCGTCTTCGATAGCTGGTCCTATACCGAGCTTAGCATCTGGATGTAGCCGCATGACTGCATGTGCTAAAACATGGGATAAACTATGCCTCATTTTTTCCAGCTCTGACGTTCTATTCTTGTTTTCTTCTTGTGACATGAAAGTAAATGTAACAAATAAAAACTAATGTAAACGAATTTTGACATTTATTTTTAACCCTGATTAAAAAAAAGCCATCCCCAAATACTAAAAATTGATGATGTTTAGTATCCAGAGACGGCCTAGAACCGCGGTTCCACTCTTTTTCTTTTTTGCATATACAAAAAAGCGCTTTGTTTTAATAGTTAGTTTTATTGGTAACTGACACTTGAAAAGGTTTCACATTTTTCCTTTGTTCTCTGTTAGCTAGAATTATATTATCAGAGTTTTCCGGAGTCAATATCTTAGTTTTGTTTTGCTATCTGACCTATGATACTTGCCTGCATATGGATAACATAAGTTGCTCCGATTCCTAAAACGGCCGGGAATAGAATGATGCCGATACAGATAATAACAAGAAACATAGATATCATAGAGGCGAAGTAAAGTACGAAGCCTATACCCATAGTAAGTGCCATAAGTAAGAGTAGATTTACGAAATTTGCCCTGATAAATGCCCAAACATTTTTAAATTTTAGCATAGCTGATATTGATTGTTCCTTTACATAAAGGGCTGTAATGGTAGGAGTGATGAAAAATGCCTGAAACATTTGATACAATAAGGCTATTCCTAGAGGAAGATAACCAATGAGCATAAGTCCCATACTTGGCAATGCCAACAACCCCAGGGCTTCATTATCTGTTTCTCCAACGCTTCCAAGGATACCCATGGGGAGAAACATTAATGCGTAGCCTATGAAATAAAGAATAATTACCGGTATACTGTATATCAAGTTGCCTACATATATTTTTCCTCCATGCGTTAGTCTTTCTTTATAATTCTCAAAGATCTTTATGTCATCAAAGGGTTTGTCGCTCATTTCTGCCTGTATAAGTTCATACTTATAACCGATAGTATATATCCAGAATGCCATAGCAACGAAAAATATTACTATAAATCCTAAGCATCCGATGATCCATCCGATAAAAGGGATAATAAATATAAATATTAGCCCAAAGTATATTATGTACAGAGCAGCATATACTCCGCCTAACATCAGGCTTCTTTCAACCCAGTCGGGGAGTTCAAAAAAACTTTTCAAGGATTTTTCGATATCGATTGTTTGCTTTGTTGTCATTGGTTTTATTTGTATCAAATTAAAATAAAAGGTTAGTAGGTGAATTAATATAAAAATATGAACGGTACAAGATTCGAACCTGTGACCTTTTCCGCCTTCGGCCACCTTCACTGCGTTACGGGTGACCTCGGCGGACAGGCGCACTTTACCCGGAACAGTGTGGACAGTACAGGATTCGAACCTGTGACCTTTCGCACGTCAAGCGAATGCTCTAAACCAACTGAGCTAACTGTCCACACTGTTCTGAACTAAACCAACTGCCTGCCCAACGTAGCCAAAGCAAAGTTGGGAGCTAACTGCCCATATTGTTCATTTAGCAAATTTTCAAAGAGAATTCTCCCTGCCTGTCTTGGTAACTATAGCAGATTGGGAAGTTGATCGACTCCAATTAATGCTGTCGGAGACCGCATTCTACTTGTTGCTATTTTTCGAAAGAGCGACTTTTATTATACCACCTAATGCTGACAAAATCATATCCATTACAATAACTCCACCGCAGCAGATGACTTGGAAAGGCAGTCCGAACGAAAAACTCATATAATTGCCAAGTAGGCCAGTCGGATCTTCATTTGTCAGAAAGTCTGCTGTTTCAAGAGCAGTAATGCGTAATGTAGACAAAAGTACATTCATGATGAGGGAGACTGTTCCTACGATGATGCCCAAGACTAGCCCAGCTAATGCTCCTTGTTTTAATGCCTCTACAAAATCATCTTTTTCTAATTTTGACCAAGTTGCTGATAGGAATCCAGCCCCAAGGGGAATAACCAGCCATCCTATGCAGGTTATTGGCAATGAAATGCAGGCAATACAGACTACAAAGTTGGAAGCAAAGTTCAAAATTTGCATCATTACTGCAACTCCTGCTGCAATCAACCCTGCTTTAAGCCAAGATAAGTTTTTCATTCTCAGTAGTTAATAATTTATTTAATAATTTTGTCTATAAGACCATACTTCTTTGCGTCAACAGCTGTCATGTGAAAATCACGATCAAAGTCCTGTTTGATTTTTTCAGTGCTTTGGCCAGTTGTGTCTGCAAGTATTTTAGCCGATAAATCCTTAAGCCTAATAATTTCTTTTGCTTCGATTTCTATGTCACTTGCCTGCCCCTTTACTCCTCCTAGCGGCTGATGCATATGAATCATACTATTTGGAAGTGCAAATCTTTTCCCGGCTGCACCGCTTGCAAGAATCAAAGTTGCCATTGAGGCTACTGCACCAACGGCTACTGTTGATACATCGCATGATATATGATTCATAGTGTCGATTATGGCAAGTCCGGAGTAGATGATTCCACCTGGGGAGCTAATGTACATCATCACATCTTTCTTTGCATCTTCTTTTTGAAGAAAAAGCAGTTGGGCAACTATAGCATTTGCTACCTGATCATTTATTGGTGTCCCAAGGAAAATGATTCTTTCTTTGAGGAGTCTTGAATATATATCATAGGCACGCTCTCCGTCACGGGTTTTTTCTATCACTGAAGGAATAAGATATGTGTCAGCCATTTTTGATAGTGTAAAATGTAGAATTTATATTGTAAGTTGAACTGAACTATAAACTTGATCAAATGTTAATTCTTTCTTATAACAGATTTGATACCCGCCTCAACAAAATTAAATGTTTGATTGATTATAATGGAAAAAGGCTTGATAGACAAGGGTTGGTATAGGGGCGAAAAAGAGCTTGTGAGCTAGTGGGCTAATGAGCAAAACCACTTTGGAAATGTTCTTTGACAACTTCTAGATACTATTGGGGTATATTCTTTGACACAAAAAGAGCTCTGTTGCCAGAGCTCTTCTTCAAGCAAAATCTTTTGGGTTTTACTTTGCCATCTTCTTCTTTCTTGTGAAGAAGTAGATAAGCGCACCTATAGGAGAAGTAAACCACATAAGGATGATCCATTTGATTTTTCCAGGAAGCACTTTCTCGTCTCTTTTTGCAGCATCAATGATCATCATGATTGTAAATGCAAACGAAACGAGGCTAACTAGACATATAGGAATCCAGCAGATAAGACCGAGACCTAGGCCGAAAAGTCCTCCTGCAGTATCCCCTGCTGTTGTACCATAGTCATAATCCCAATCGTAGTCATACTGAGCTACAACTTTGGTTGCGAGCAGTGTATAGGTTGCTGTTGAAGCCGCTAAACCAGCTATAAACTTTGCAACTTTTTTCATTTTTTGATAAATATAAAAAATTAAATCTGAAACGTTATTTTTTTGCTTTAGATACAGCTTCCCACTTCGTTATTATTATTGCGCCAAATCCCCAAACTGTCAAGATAATTTTTACTGTCAGACCTAGACAGCAGGGAATCCACCCTATCAGCTGAAAAATGATCACTCCAAGTATCATAGGTTCAACATATTTATCGTACTTTTTCTTGGTGAAGAATCGGATCAGCGTCTTGATGATAGCTGTTGAAACATAAATTGATGCTATAGTTATAGCTATAACAAATAAGGATGACAGCAGCTGAACTAGAGGCTGTCCAATGCCCAGGATAGCCAACAATATGGCAATTGGAATGATGATTATCAGTGAAAGGAAGCTTCCGCATCCGACCAAAAAGCTTTTTAGCGAGCTCGATCCGGCTGCCAACAGGTCGGTAATTCTGCGGCTCTTGACCGGAGCAAACTTGAAAAGCAGCCAGCCGACTAGTATCCAGCCTAGCATAACAGCAGTTCTTCTTGTAAGAGAAAGGATAATGCTTAAGGCGCTTTTACCTCTCAGGCCTGTGAAGTCAGGTTTTATGTTGACTTTATCAGCTTGAGAGTCTCCTAGATCCAAAATTGTATCTCCTCCTACTTCTGTCTCGTCTGATATGGCGGGAGTTCCTGTGCCAAGCATCAGGTCTCCTCCGATAGTCTGGCTGTTGACTGTAGCCGTTCCTGCGCCTATTCTGACATCATCAGTAACATTTCCATTCAACGTTATGACTCCGGCTCCGACATTTAAATCTTCTCCGATATTTCCATCGATCGTGAGTGTTCCTCCTCCGATGTAAGCACTTCTGGAAATATTTCCGTCTATGTCGATTTGACCGCCGGCGCAGAAAAGATTCCCTGAAATGTTTCCATTTATTCTTATGGTACCGCCAGAAATATAGACATTTCCGGATACATAGTTGTTTAGAGTGATTTGTCCCCCTGAGACGAAAAGATCCCCATCAACTTCAGCATTTACACTTATAGTTTCACCGCTCAGGTAAAGATCATCGCTTACATTTTCATCTATAGAGACATTTTTTTCCTCACTGAGTATTTCTGCAGCCTTTACGGGAGCAAAAAAAGCCAGGGGAAATGTGAGAACAAGGAAAACCGGAAGAACTATGCGTATGTATTTCTTCATGTTATCTCTTAAAAGTTGAAATATACGTTAGAATAATCGTAGCAGAAGGGAGAAGGTAATGCAAATCAGAACTAGGTCCAGCCATAGGCTGGTTTGCCTTTGGCGAAAACTAAGTAATCAGGTAACTAAGTAACTAGGTAACTATGAATTGGTTGCCAAACTTCATATGTATGACAATATTGTTGGTTTTCTGTTATGTATAGTTTATTCTAGAATAATATTTTGAATACATATGGGTAATTTTTTAGAATTTCAGGATATTCTGGCATATAAAAGGGCTGAAAAAGTAGCAGAAGAAATATGGGAGCTTGTTGTGGAGATGGATTGGTTTCGAAAACAAACGATTGGAATGCAGATTATAAAAGCGATCGATTCTGTATGTGCGAATATAGCAGAGGGGCATGGAAGGTTTTTCTATAAGGAGAAATTAAAATTCTATTACTATTCTCGCGCTTCTGCTCAAGAAACAATTGTTTGGCTCAGGAAATCGGGAAAAAGGAAGATGGTAACCTATTTTGAATGTAAAACTATGATTAGCAGGATAGAAGAAATTCTTAAGTTAATAAATATACTTATTCGTTCTACTCGATCAAGACTTAAATAGGGCAGATTTTATCCTAATCGCTTAATCATCAAATAACCTAGTTACTTGATTCCTAATTTCCTACTTTCCTTCCCCTCGATCCCACCATATACAAAACTACTATGACGACAATAAATCCAAGCGGTATCAGACACCACCAGAGCTTGAAATTGTCAAATAACCCTTTGTCTTCTTTTACTTCAAAATTTACATCGGCTGTGTCCTGACCTTCCTCAACATTGGCGCCCAGGACTTCTTCTCCCTCAAGTACTGTTCCTTCAGGGAGGCTCTCTTTTTTGACCCGAGTATTGTATTCTCCGGGGCACACTTCTGCTTCCCAGTAGCCCTCGGCGTTGGTCTTCACTGTAGAAACATACTTTTCCTCCCCCTCTACTACTTCATATATATCCACTTCGGCGTTTTCTACGCCCTCTCCATCCTGATTTTTGACATATCCTGAGAGCTTCTGCTTTTGTTCGCATGTTTGTTCTCCCAGGACATCTCCATTCTCTTCGGTCTGTCCGCCGTTTGGTTCCTCTTCAGCTGGTGTTGTCTCCCCTCCGGTCGGATTTGTTATGGCAGTCTCAGACTCAGTTGTAACTAAAACTTTGTCACCAACGAAGGCTGAGAAGTTGCCAGCGTCATCTATAGCTCTGACAACGTAGTAATATGTTTTGCTGCAGTTTGGAACTGTATCAGTATAGGTTCCAGTTTCATTTGATCCGACGACTAAGCTTTTGACAAGTGTACTTTCATTGGCTACGAAAGAAGTTTCAGCTGATCTGAATATCTCAACGCCTACAGTTTCGCCTCCATCACTAGCTGTTGTGAAGGAAAGCTGGTATTTACATTCGCCTGCTTTCTCTTTTGAGTAGTCAGTTACAACTCCTGGTTTTGTAGAATCATAAACAACCTTAACAACTTGTGATGCAACTCCATTTGCCTTTACTTGAAAGTAGTAAGTACCCTCTTCCGAGACACTTGCTATACATTTCCCACTGTCTCCTCCTGCATCTAGAGTTTGATCTGATCCATATTGAGATAGACTTGCATCTGTAGGACCTTGTTTAAGACATTGGATGGTTATAGGATTATTATTGGTATCCAATGCTACATAACCTATTTCGAAAATTGATACATTTATAGGGCTTCTTGGTTGCTGAATGCTAACTTTTACCGAATCTGCAGCTTCTGCAGAGCCCGGAAGTACTATAAGACCAAGAACTGCAACCCCGGCGCTTATGCCTACTGTTGAGAGTTTTTTTCTGTTCTTTGTAGCTATTCCAATGCCCAGCAGCGTGATAACGCCTGTTATCGCAGCCCAGAGAGTGTTCTGGCCTGTGACGGCTAGAGCTCCGAGGACTTCTCCCTCTTCGATTTCTACTTCTGCTGCAGCTGCCATCTTACTAGCAACTTCAACCTCTGTTCCGGCAAAATAATCATCCCGAATTTCATTCATTCCAATAACTAACTCTGCTAAAGCGTCTTCACCCTGTGTCCATGCCAGATCTGGATAAATTCCATCTTCCTGAGTGCTTGATATGTTGGCTGTGTATTTTAGAGTTACTACTTCTCCTTCAGACATATCTCCAAGGTCCCAGTCTCCTGGTGAGGCGTATGTAGGTTCAGGAGTGATAAAGCCTGCCTTTAAGTCACCTCGAATATCGGAGGTTGCACTCCAGCTGCCGGACATGTAAGCAAATCCCTCAGGGAGTAGATCTGTAACATTGACACTGTCAACATCATTTCCCCATGCCTTAACTCTAATTGTATATTCGACATTGTCACCAGCCTGTAATATCTCTCCTACACGATTGTTCTCCTTTTGTATTGTCAGTTCCGGTATAGGATAATTCCCGAAGACAACTGTTGTCGTCTGTCCCGGTTCTACCATTGCGGTTGCAGGGTTTACTGGCTCTAAGGAGATATCATCTATGATTAAAGCGGTTTGTCCCCATCCGATACCAGCTGGATTTACTTCAGTTACTTCATATTCACCGATAGCTATATCTTTCCAAGTATAGCATTCATCTTCTCCCTGACTTACGTCTTCTTGTCCTGATACGTGTAATTCCCAGTTCATATATGCTTCCGTTTCATTCATCTCTCCATCTCCGTTCGTATCTTCAAATTTACAAACTTTCAAGTCTCCAAGCTGATACTCGTTTACTACAGTAAATTCTTCATCCTGCTCATCTATAGTTACTTCTCCAAGGCCACTTACATTTTCCCAGTTGTCCTGAAGTTGCTCTTCGACTGTATAATCTCCATAAGGTACAGGATCAAAGGTTACACAACCATCAGCTCCTGTTGTTCCGGCAAATGTTCCTTCATAGATTTCAACAGTTAGGGACCCGCTGTTATCACCGTAAGCACTATCCCAGATGTTGAAGTCAATTGTACCTCCTGGGTGACTCATCAAGTGATAATAATTATGTTCCGGATTAAAATTGCCCCAGTCAATATTTGCACCATTTATCTTGATCTCTAACCCTCCTGGGGTACCCAAGTCCTCTCCGCTTACCCACGTAGGGTAAGGATTTGTGTGATAGCTATAAGGGCTTCCTGCAGGTCTCAGGGAATATCCTGCATCTGCAATACAACCACCAGCGACTCCGCAGCTTGGCCAGAAGCTATATGTTTCTCTTACTACTACTGTATATTCTCCAGCTGTGAGATCGTCGGACAAATAAACTTCTCCGTCCGATCCGACTTCTACCGTATCAACAGGTTCTCCCAAAAGCGCTAGTTCCCAGCCCTGCAAAGGATTTCCATAACTGTCTTTCTTGCAGAGGGTTACAGAATTTCTGAGATTTCCGAACTGCAGACCTCCCCGTCTTTGCCCTGATCTGTTAATTTGAGTTTCATAACAATAAAGTCCATCATGCATAATTTCTGAATCAGGCTCAGTCTGCATCCAGTTATCGGTTGTTCTATTTTCTTCACAAATATAATACTTGCCTGGATGTAGGTTCACAAATCTGTATTGGCCATTTACAACTTCTCCGGCTGAAGTGCTATCATCTCCAGTACTCATTTTGCTGATTTCTTTCCATTCCTCATCATATAGAGATATTTGCCACTCATTGAGCCAAGGTTCTCCCTGTTCGCGGTCTCCGCTTGCATTTGCATCGAAATATTTCCGTCCTTGGATTATACCGTATGCAATGTTGCCAAAGTTATAAGATCTCTCAAAATGAGATCTGTGATTACTTACTAGGTAACATCCTCCGCTGTGAACATCGGTTGGTTCAGTCTGTGCCCAACCCGGCTGCTGAACTTCACACAGTAGATGTACTCCTGCTTGAACTCCTTCAATCTCGTAATAGCCATTTTCATCTGTAGTGTCAGTTAAAACATTTGAAAGCTTGTAAACATCCAATGTCAGATGCCCTGTGTTGTTTGGCTTATAAATATCTTTGATCAAGGCTGTCAGATCCGAGCCATCGCCCACGACTACTTTTGTGTAAGTATGCTGGGCATTACACAATCCCCAATCAGTTGTTTCACCAAAAAGTTCTAGATCTAGAAGACTTTCGCCATGTTCTTCATAATTCTGGACATAAGTTTTCCATGCACTTCCATTGCGGGAAGAACATTCTGCATCTGCAGTGATCCCATCACCTGCTTCAAAGGTACCCTGTGATCGAATGACATAATATTCTCCGTTTTCCAGCATTCCTAGATTCACTGGAACTGTAGAAGCCGGATCTATCTCTGCTGTTTCAACTTTTTCATAGTTACCTAGTACTATCTCCCAGCCTTCTAGTCTTGGTTCAGCTCCATTATGTCTTCCGTTTACATTTTTATCTTCATACTTGTATCCGTTGACACTTCCTATCTCATAGTTGCCAAATCTCAGGCTGTCGACAGCTCTGTTGTCATGGTGGAGATTTATCATCCAGCACATACTTCCTTCATCTCCCGCACCAGACTGATTAGTTATTGAGGAAGCATAACCGGTTTGGTCTCCCGAGGGATTTTGGTCTGCATTTGTCTGTCCTATTATAGGTGCGGATTGCATCCACTCTTCCTGCATAACTTCACAGACATAATAAGTACCAAGGGTAAGATGATGGAATCTGTACTGTCCTTTTATCCCGGTATGTCCTGTTTGTTCCGACGATAAAAAGTTCCAATCTGCGTCATATAGTCTGATAGTCCAGTCGTTTAAGAATGGTTCATGCCCTGGATTCATTGTGTCTATTGTATGATTGATATTTAAATCATCGTATTTTCTCCCCCAGATAGAACCCCTTGGTTCATTTCTGTGCTTATTTCCGAAGCTGTACCATATACTAGTCGCATCTACGGCATCTAGATCATAACCGTCTGAGATGTTATCGTGAATGCTAGAATCTGTGGTGTCGGTAATCCTGACGTATTGGATCCATTTTAGTCCAGTAGTTGCGAAATCAAGATAATCGATTGATTCATCATTGGTTACCTCACCAGCAATCTCCCAATTGACCCCGTCCTGACTTACTTCTACTTTGGCTTTCTCTTGAGGATAAGAACCTCGTCCGTTTGTGACTTCGTGAAATGATAGATCCATGCCATCAACATCAGCAACAGGATACATAAATCTAAGTTCTATCCAGCCTCTAAATCCGAGGCTTACGAAACCCGAGTCAGGATTTGTAGTTGCATCGGGCATATCAAGTGCACTTTCCGGTGTACTCCTTGACGCAAGTACTTGAGACCCATTTTTTCTTAGCCCCTGGTCAAAATTTATCACTGAGTCTGCCCAGTATAGTTCCTGTTGAATACTCACGTGATGAAAATCCGGATTTTGCGGATAAGTCTGTTCCCAGCCGTCCTTTGTCATTTCAAGTATCTGGTAATCCTGCGCTTCAACGTCAACAGTGACACATCCGTTTTCAGTTGTAGTGTATATTTCATTAGTTACATCATAAATTCTTACATCAAGACTTCCATCGTTATCTCCAAACCAAGCGGGTGGGGCTGCTCCGTCCTCGTCATATACCCGGAAGTTTACGGATTCCCCTTCTCCTGTTATCACAGTCTTATATAGATGCATAGGATTGTATGATCCCCAGTCAATATTAGTGTCATCAATTACTACATCCAGTTGTCTTATGTCTCTTGCAGGATCATCGGCTGTATCACCTTGTGTGGTCCAGCTATCATCGGATATATATTCTGCATCTACTGCTCTTCTATTATCTGAGAAGTTGTACCAGACACCTTCAACTTCTACTAAATATTTATGTCCAGCTTCCAGGACAGAAGAATCTACACCCGTGTAATCTGAAGAATCAAAAGTCCCTTGCCAGTAGGGGGTTCCTTCCGGGTGAACTATCATATCCCAGTCAGCGATTCCTTTCTCCTGTCCATCCCATTCTCCATTCTCATTAGCATCATTCCATTTGCAGACTGTGACGCTTGGGGAAATGCCTTGAGGAGGAACCTGACCCAAACACTCAACCGAAACCTTGTCTAAAAACATTCCAAGTGAATCAGGGTTTCCTGCTTCTGTGAAGCGAATTCGAGTAATCCCGTTAGTATCGGTTGTGAATGTATATGTTTCGTTATGCCAGTTGATGCTGCTGTCTCCAGCCATAGACCCGCTGTCAAAAATTGGATTGTCTGCGACCTTTACCTCTAGCCTGTTATCACTATGGCTTGGCCTTGGCGAATAACTCCAGCTCAGTTGATATTCATAACCAGGCATTGTTGGTATATCCTGATAAAGAGAAATTGAGGCTGGTTCATTATTCAGGCTTTCATCTGGTCCAACCCAGTCAGTGTCAAGCTCAATATATTGGTCATCTGGTGTAGTCCAACCATTTACACTTGAGTGTATTTCTATCTTTGCATCTTCTGGCCGTGCTTGACCTCCATACGACTCTGATCCCCCGTACCAAGACGCTGACCAGCCCGGGACTTCGTCACTATCATACATATCCCAGCCTTTAGAATGATTTGCTGAAGGGATTTCGAATCCGCCATTTGCTATCAATTCCGATCTGCAACCAACATTCCAGGTGCAGTCCTGATTACAGTTATATGATCCATTGAGTTCTCCATAGTCACATTCTTCGTTCCCATTTACAGTTCCGTCTCCACAAACAGGCGGTTCCTCCTCATTCATTACTTCGACCTCTACCCAGTCAACGGAATCACCCATTATTTCAGGATCTGCCGGTACTGGTGCCTGATCAGGATTTTTATTATCTGCTGCATCTCTAGCTTCAAGTTTTATAGTATATGTTCCATCGGGTACTAAAGTAGTATCCCAGCTAAAAATTAATTCATCTGTGAATGAGTCATATCTACTAACTGTTCCCGGTCCTGCTACTTCGTCTCCTCCGGCATTATGTACTACAGCCCAGTAATGGTGGGGATTATCATCTGTGACACTTCCTCGGATATCTATTTCTCCATATACCAAACCTCCATCATCGTGCGATGTTACTTCAACTTCTGGGGCTACCTGGTCTAGGATTACATAGCATCTCTCAGATATTTCACTTTCAATACCATCGTGGTTCTTTGCTATAACAGTATAATAATAAGGGTTGTTTCCCGGTGTCATATTCCCGTTCTTTATCACGTTTGGATGATCGACCCACTGATGATGATCATTGAACTGTGTTCCAAACCAGTAACCGTCAATATCTGTTTCAGGGTTGGAGTACCACTCTAAAGAGATCTGCGGAGTATTTGTGTAAGTTGGGTTCTCAAAAGTTCCGCATCCAATCTCTTCCCAGCTGCCCGAGTCATGTCCCTTATAAACAGTTTTCATAACTGGTTTAGAAGGAATAGTGTATCCGTTAATTTCTATCCAATTTACAGCGACCTGTCCATAGCTGGAGCAATTATTCCAGATGTCTCCAGTAGCTGTAAGGGTTATTTTTATTTCACCGCTGACATTATTGATAGGAAAACTCGTTTCTAACCAGGTCTCATCATTGTATTGGTCTGAATATGTTCCAATCAAGTTTGTATCATTCAGATACACATCAAAACTGTCATCTGTAAGACCGTCAAGATGTCGAACTCTGATAGAATTTATAATCGCATTATCAGCATCAAATACAACACTTGCGGATCTGTCTTCTTCCCGGCATGTTCTTTCAATTATCTGGCGGTAATGACAGTTTGTTCCAGAATTACAACCACCAAAATTTCCAGGTAGATCTGGATCGCTCCAGCCTTCTAGAGAATGTGTTCCTGGCTGGTCCTCGTTCATGTTGATAACTTCAGTAAAACCAGCTGCTTTAGCTCCAAAATCAATAAAATCTATAATTGGGGCTATGTAACCGACAAGCAAAAACAAGATAGTAACAAAGGGAAATGCTCTCAGCAAAATTTTCCAGGATTTTCTGAGAGTTCTTCGGGGTGAAAGAACATTCATATATTATATTTTTAATATATAAGCTAAATATGCAATGAATTGAAATATATTTTACTATATTGCCTGGAAAAATCAAGGGATTGCGTAAAGAATGGAACAGCATGGGTTTCCTATTTACTGCTAACGGGATGTATTGTAGAGAAACCATGATAAAAATGGCTGGTGCAACTATGGGTTTTAAACTATCACTTTATAACTTCTCAAGCTGAGCATTTTCCAGATAGTTTTTGAGATCGCTGATAAATTTCTCCGGTGTGCTTTTGATGATCCCTCCTGCGGCGGCTTTGTGCCCTCCTCCGCCGAAATGCTCGGCTATGCTGTTTACTACTGTCGTTCTCCCTCTGAATGATATTTTCAAAAAGCCTTGAGTGAGAGGATTTATCCTGACAGAAAAATCAATTCCCTCTATACTTTGAACTATCTCATAATAGTTGTAGAAGCTTCTTCTTGAGGATGAGGTAGTGATGCCGTATTTTTTCAGATCAACAACCGTTGCCGTGAATGTTATGTCACCAACTTTATTGTAGCTTATATTTTTCAGGGCTTCGATGTTCATATCTATGACGTTTTTTGTATTTGAGTAGAATGAGTTTCTGACGATGAAATCATGTCTCGCGCCGTTTTGTATGAGAATAGAAGCAACTTCAAAAGTATGGGAGTAGTTGTAAGTCGGATATTTAAAGCAATTGGTATCTCCGATGATCGCACAGAGCAGATTGGTAGCTATAGATGGAGTAAGCTGTATATGTTCCCCAAAAATATCGAAAAGCAGCTCTCCGGTTGAGGTGCTCCTCGGAACCACATAATTCAGATGTCCAAACATCGTGGAGGTATTGTGGTGGTCTATATTTATCACAAAAACATCTTTTGGAATCCGAATATTCTGCTCTCCGATTTTGTCCAAGGTTCTAGTGGGATCGCTGGAATCAAGGAATATCAAACATTGAAATTGTCCAAAATCCAGATCGGCTGTATTTTTGATGACAAACTTTTCAGATCGAGGGAGGAATGAATACTCCGGGATCTCAAAACTGGAATACAGCTGTACTTTCTTACCCTTTTGTTCCAGTATCTCTTCCATCGCCAGCCCGGAGCCTATCGCATCAGCATCCGGATCTGAGACAAGGATGGCAAAATTGTCCAAAGTATCAATTCTATCCAGAATAGCTTTTTTTGTTTTCTCGAGCTGTTGTTTTGTCATTAGAATCAGGTAACTAAGTAATTAGGTAATCAGATATTAAGAAAATTAGATAATCAGGTGACCAGGAAACTATGATAGTATTTTTTTTAGCTAGTCATCTAATTATTTAGTTACTTAATATTATTTTTAACTATTTCTTTCAGCTAAACTTGTCAATTAGTTCCTCTACTCTTTCCTTATACTTCTTTTCGTCAATCTTACCAAACGGCTGGAGAACTGAGATGTTGATCTTTGTCATATCTATGATGTTTTCTGCCACTCTTTGGAGGTCTGATACTTGTATCTCGTTGTATATTTTTATGAGATCTTTTGGGAGTATGATTTTCGGGTATCTGTAAACTATTTCTTCGCCAAACCATCTCAGAATACCCTCCGGAGTGTCAAAAACCATTTTCATGTTCTTTCTGTCGATATCTTTAATTCTTTCAAAATACAACTTGTCAAATGGCTTGATCTTGATGTGTTTCATTGACTTGAGAATTTCCTCTATGACGCTCAGACTTTTGTCGATCGGCGTTGAGGTTTCTATCTCAAAGGCTCCGATATCATGTCCAACCATAAAGTCCGCTCCGATGTCATATATCCATCCCAGATGCTCCCTCAGATGCGAAAAAAGCAGGCTGTCGCGTCTGTTTGCAAGAAGCGAACATATATAGGCGAGTGCAACCCTGTCCTTTGAGTTGTCCTTCCAGCTGTAAGAGGGAAAGGTTATTCGTATGTATGATTTTTTTGCACTTTCGTCGATCAATGATATTACTTTGCCTGAAAATTGATCCTGTTCAAAGTGCGGCAGTTGAAGTTTCGGATTGGGCTTAAATTCTGAAAAATGCTTTTCAAGTATGGCTTTTAGCTGTTCTTCTTTGCATTTGCCCACAACAACTATTCGGACATTATTCGGACAAAAGTACTTGTTGTGGTATTTTTTTACTGTTTCTACTGATATTTTCTCCAGGGAATCACTTGTACCTCCCATCGGAAGCGATAGGATGGTTTTTCCCCTGAAGCGTATTCTCTTAGCATTTAAGAAGTTTTTGTAATCATTGCTGTCTTCAAGTGTAGCCAATTCATCAAGTATGATGCCCTTTTCTTTCTGGACATCCTTTTCAAGCAAAAGCGGCTGAAAGATCAATTGTTTTACAGCGAAGAAAGCATTATCTACCTCTTCGTCTACGAAGGTCCCCCCGGCTGTTATGAAGTCATACGATGTGGTGCCGGACAGACTGCCGGCCATTTGATCAAAGAAGTCATTTAAAGCTCTGAAGTCAGGGAAATCTCTGGTTCCGTCAAAAAGGGTATGTTCCAAAAGATGCGCGACGCCGTTTTCCTCTACTTTTTCGCTGAAATGCCCCGCGTTGACAATTGCAATTATTGAAACTGAGTTTACACGATCGAGTGGATACAATAGAGCCTTTAGCCCGTTTTCAAGGGTTAGAATTGAAAATTGACCTTTCCGATTGATATCGTTCATTCAGTTATTATATAGGATATTTTCACGATTGGAAACCGCTTTGACGAAAGTAGCAAAGAGGAATAAAATATTAGATAAGGTTATGTTGATATATTGTTACGTTACTACATAGTTACATAGTTGTGCTGTTATATTTGTTCCCTTATTACTAGCTATCTAATCTTTTTATCTTCATAAATGACCGATCCAAAAATACTCAACTTTGAGAATATATCGGGAGAGGATTATCGAAAATTGATAGACAATCTTCCAATTGGTATATATTATGGCGATTTTAAAGGAAATATATTCTACTGTAATAAAAGAGGTCTGGAGATTACCGGATTTAGCGAATCGGATATCGGCAATATAAATCTGCTCAAAAGTGACCTGCTCAGCAAGACTGATCTGATCCGAGCGGTAAAGTTGTATGGTTTGAAAATGCTTGGGAAAAGTACCGGACCAGAAGAATTTGAGATAACTACAAAAGACGGAAAGACTAGGCACATAGAGTATTATTCTCAAAATATTAGTCTCGAGGGGAAATCTTATGCAGTGGGGATGTTCCAGGATATTACAGAAAGGAAAAATGTAGAAAGGAATTTGGAAGACAGGGTGGCAGAATTAAAAGAGCTAAATGAAGCAATGGTAGGAAGGGAGCTTAAGATGATTGAGCTAAAGGAGAAATTGAAGAATGATGATTCAAAAGCTGGAAATAGATAGTTCTGAAAAATCTACCCTATCTCCGTTTTCGACATTATGGATTTGACACCAGCCTCCGTTTAATTCTAGTACATATTGCACTTTCTCATTTGATCTGTATGTGGTTTCTGTTTGATTTGGACTAGTTTTCTCTGCAATGTTTACTATCCTGCCGTCAGCTGAAATAAATAGAATATCAAGCGGGATAAGTGTATTCTTCATCCAGAATGATCGAACTCTTTCATCGGAAAAAACGAATAACATCCCGCAGTTTTCACATAATTCTGTTCTGTACATAAGCCCGTCTCTTTGCTCCTGTTCGGTTTGTGCAAGTTCTACTGATAGTTCTAAAGTTTTCTGATCTGTAATAATTTTTAAAAGGTTGTCTTCAGATGTCTCATCTTTCTTTCGAAATACGGCAAAAAAGACAACAGCCACGCTGAGAATTGTCAGGAATGCGAAGATGATAGTTTTTTTAGTGTCTTTCGAATTTTCCTTCGAGTTCATTCTTTGGTATTTCCCAAATTATCGGCCGGCCATGCGGGCATGAGTAAGGACTTTGGCTGTTTAAGAGTCTTTTCACCAAATCATCGATTTCTTCTCTTTCCAGCGCCTTACCGGCTCGGATGCTTGAATGGCAGGCAAGCGTTGATAATAAAAGGTTTTCCGTCTCTTCTATGTTTTTTGATCTGGAAAATTCATCTTCCTGTGAGATTTCGGCTATCAAGTCTTTTAGTAATTCTCTGATTCTGCTTTTTGACAGAAGTGCTGGTATTTCTTCTACTTTTATTGTTTGTTTCCCGAAAATCAGGATTTTTATTCCTAAGTCATTTAAAGTCTTGCGATGCTCCTTGACTGATAGAAATTCCGGTTTCGACAAATCGATAGTTTCAGGGATCAGTAGAACTTGTTTTTCAACCGATTTAGTACTGATCTGCTCCTTGAGTCTGTCAAAAGTCACTCTTTCGGCTGCAGCATGCTGGTCTATGATGAGCAATTTATCTTCCTTTTCGATGATGATGTAAGTATTGAAAACTTGGAAAGATCTGGGAGCGGCATATATCTCAAATGGTTCTGTAGAATTCGTTTTAAGTATTTCGCGTGAGAATGTCATTGCCTGTGAAGAAGTACCTTGTCTTGAGGGCACGAGAAAAGGTTTTTGTCTGACTTTGGAAAAAACTCCTTGAGCTTTATGTTTATTCTGAGTCAAGCTGCTGTACTCCTTCAGAGCGCTTTGAGTATCTTTTTTTATGAATTTGAGCAAAGAATGGTTGACTGCTTGTCTGACTGCGTTAAAAATCTGGCCTGAATTTGTGAATCTGACCTCGGATTTTCTCGGGTGAACATTTACGTCAACAAGCGAAGGATTTAAGTTCAAAAACAGAAAAAATATAGGATAGTGGTTTTTAGGTATCAAAGTCTGATATGCATCATATACCGCCTTTGTAATAAGTTTATCAGTAACCGGTCGATTGTTCAAAAAAACTAGTTGATGAGATCTTTGGGCTCGTGCAATTCTGGGGTGACCTGTAAATCCCCCTATCTGGAGCTGGGGAGAGCTATAATTTATGCCTACTAGATTTGTAGATATATCTGATCCAAATAGGTCCAAAACCCTAACTTTTAGTTCTTCGTTGAAGCTCTCTTTTGAAACCGATGGCAAATTGTACACTGATTTTTTATTATGAGATAGTGAGAAACGTATATTTGGATATGCAAGAGCGTAGCTGATAAATGTGGATAAAATATGCCTGAATTCTGTGGTTTCTGACTTAAGAAATTTCTTTCTTGCAGGTATCTTGTGAAACAACCGTTTCACGGTTACAGTAGTTCCTCTTTCTCTTGCTATGACATTTGAATGATTTTTCCTGCCGCTTTCGATGGACACAGAAGCACCTGTTTTGTCCGAATCCGTCCTTGAAGCTACTGTTGTTTCTGAAACAGATGAAATAGACGCCAAGGCCTCTCCGCGAAAACCCATCGTTAAGATATTTTCGAGGTCATCCAGTGTCGTTATCTTTGATGTTGTATGAGAATCACACGAGATTTCGAGGTCTTCCCTATTCATGCCGCTTCCGTTATCTATCACTTCAACCAGCTGGAGTCCCGCTTTCTCGATATTTATCTCAATTTTAGTCGCTTCTGCATCGATAGAATTCTCTATGAGCTCTTTTAGAACGGATGCTGGCCTTTCTACGACTTCTCCTGCGGCTATCTTATTTATGAGCGATGGAGGTAATTGTATGATCATGATATCTTAAGATTGTATGGCCATATGGCTGTAAGGTTGCATTTCTAAATGGTTCAATTGTTGATAATTGTATCCTATCATAAAAGAGGAAATTGGAACAGCCCTAAAGCTTGTTAGCTGCTTGGCTGTTCAGCTTGTCGGCTAATTAGCTAGTTAGCTTATCAGCTAATCAGCTTAATGGCTTATCTACTGGTTAGCGGTTTGGCTATCAACCCATTAGCTCAAAAACTCATCTGCCCACTTGCCCATTAACGAATTAGCTCACTGGCTCACTAGCCAACTAGCTCATTTACTTCCTATTCTGGTATAATTGAGAAGTAAGTTACGATGAATCTTGGAAGAACTTAGGCCAAGGACATTTGTTGAGAGTCAGAGGCAGACTATAGAAGACAAAGGTGAGCTTCAAAAAGTCTGGGGGGTGTGCTCTACTCTTTCAAAGGTTCTAACATCCTGTTTCGGTAGCGGGGTTAGATTGATAAGTATTAGCTTTATAACAGATATCTTTGATTTTGCCGCAGAAGACAGCCGTGTTTTAAGATTGAGGATAGTAGAGAGTGATACCAGAGGAGAATATCTTCTCGGAATTTTGGTAAATGGAAATTTTGAAGGCATAGGCGAATTTGTTTTAGAAAGGGGTGAGGTCTATGTTTTGCTGTTTGAGTTAACTATGCTTGTTGACGGTAGTTTCCGAGAACTTAGACTTTAAATATGAAAGAAGCAATAAAAAATGGAATTTGATCAAGAAAGGGAAAGAAGCTTTACCTCTCAAGCTGAGCTTGAGGCTGTAAAGAAGATTTGTCCAACTATTTGGGATCTGGTTCAAAGAGAATCTGCCGGAGGGAGAATAATTGGAGTCGGTGCATTAGGAGATGATATAGATTTTATGATGGAAGGTAATCGCCGGGTTGTAGTAAGATTGGGAAGGGATTTGAGAGAAGGTGCCGTGATTTCTGTAACGATACATGACCTAAGGTTTGGAGAGGGGCAGATGTTTTTTAAACCTGATATTGTTAAAACTTTAACGCAGGAATTTGTTGCACTGAGGACTTTGAAGCTTGAGAAATAAACTCATTTTCTATTTTAATGCCTGAGGGAGATATCACTCTGTGTGAAAAAGCGAAGAATTATGTAATTGATAGTGGAGACTTGATTGGAGTTTTCTGGGATAAATGTTGTTTGGGGGACTTAGCAAATCAGATGAGCTATACGCTTTCGGGGAGCTATAAAAAACGGACGGAGAATTGCCTGTTGAGATATATATAAAGTTAGGTAGAGATGAAAATGTTGATGTGGTCGCGTTTAGATTTGTTTCTGAGAAGCGAGAACTAAGATGTGTATTTCAGATGAATTCTGATAGGGAGACTTTTAGATATAACTGGACAAGAATAACCTATGAAACGACTGGAATGCTTCGAAGATTGAAAAGACAAGTAGAAACGGGTGGATCGACACGGGTAGAAGTAAGAGGTAAACGTTTTTGGATAAAATCAGGAGAATTTTTACAAAGACATAGAAGACAGCCGGTTTTTGCTGCTGAAGAATAAGATCGCTCTACTATTCTGTCGGAGACCGCATTCTACAGTTGACTATATCTGCTCCAAGTATTTGAAGTCTCTCGGCTATATTCTCATAGCCTCTTTCTATATGCTCTGCTCCGCTTATTTCTGTAGTTCCTTCGGCAATCAATCCTGCTATTAGGGCGGCTGCACCAGCTCTTACATCCAGGGCCTGAACTTTCGAGCCTATAAGCTTTTGAGGGCCGGTGATCTCAACAGCGTTTTTGGTATCAGCATCCAAAGCAGTTTTATGAATAGCAAATTCGGGGACCTTCCCAGTATTTATGTATTTAAACTTGGCTCCCATTTTAGCCAGCTCCTCCCAGTGTCCCATGCGGTTTGGATACAAAAGTTCGATTATTCTGCTTCTTCCTTTGATTTGGGTTACAACCGGAGCAAAAAGAACCTGCCATTCTGTCTGAAATGCAGGGTATCTACCGCCCTCTAGAGTCAGCGGCTTTAAATTGAAAGTATTTGCATGAACTAGACATGAGCTGCCTGAAAATTCCAGATCAAATCCCATTTCATTTTTAACCTTTTCCATCTGCTCTAGTCGCATTTTCTTGTAGTCTACATTATCTATTTGAATGTCTGAATTTGTAGTCAGAGCTGCTGATACCCAAGTTACGAAATCATGTCTATCAGGCATGATTTTATAATTTGTTCCACTAAGCGGCAGATTTCCCTTTACGGTGATTGCTTCTTCAGTATAGTTTATCTTCGCGCCCATCTGAATAAGAAAGTCGATAAGTTCTTTGAATTCTGTTTCAGGAGTCGGTTTGAGAATTCTACTTTCTCCGTTTTTAAAAAGAGCACATAGAACTGCATTGACTGAAGCAGAGAATGATTCTATCGGCACAGTGTAAGAAAAAGGCTTATCAGAGACTTTTCTAAATGTGAATGAGGTTTCTGTTTCTGTACAGTTTATTCCACACTCCCTAAACATTTGAATGACTTTGTCAAACGGCCTTGAGCCTATCTTGTCTCCTCCTGTATCAGCTCTTTCGGGATCTTTTTCAACTTCGCATTGGTCAAATCGCGCTGTAATTTGAGGTATCAGATGTATAGCTCCGCTTGTATGGAAAAATAATTCCTTGCTTATTTGTCTGACCTTTTTTACGGGTGATGTGTCAATTTTGAGTTTATTATTCTCTAATTTCTCCACCGTTCCACCATTTTGTTTGAGAATTTCTATGAAGTTTTGGGAGCTTGTGATATCAGGAACATTATCAAGAACAAATTTATCTCCGGTAGTCAATGTCGCGGCCAGAAGCTTCATAGCCGAGTTCTTGGCTCCCTGAACTTCTACTGTACCGCTTAGCTTGTTTGGACCATTGATCGAGATTTTGTGCATAGAAGCATTATAGCAGAGTGGGTTAAGAGATGATATTAAAGATAACTGAAACCTACAGACCTAAAATGCTTTATCCAGGATTATTTGGGAGAAAGTTTCCAGGATGATATAATTATTAAGGGTCTTGCCCAGATAACAGATAAAAAAAGTAGAAATCTGTTATCATATAGTGCGAAATGAGCATTAGAAAACGTCGACGAATTACAAATCAAAAATATGTTACGATTTTAAGATCGTTTGTAACAGATATTTCAGCAGTTAGTACCTCAAATATTGCTGGGATTAATAGAAAAACATC
>JAQVGX010000008.1 GCA_028696515.1 Candidatus Dojkabacteria bacterium
CTTTTACCCGACTTGTAAATAAACTTTTAGCATTCACTTTTGGTTTGTATATCAACTATAAATACAATTTTGATTTTAATAAACTTGATCACTTAATGAATTTATTTTAATTCACACATTAGGCAAAGTATCCTTCTGCTGGATGAAGTTTGAAGTCTTCTCCAAAGCTTCTCCCGTTCCTTTCAGAATACAAAAGCCACTGTCCCTCCCTCAGAGTTGCTATATGCGTTGCCAGTCCTCCTGAATCATTTATCTCTTTCAAAAGTTCTGAGGAGGAATTTACACTCTCTCCTCTTTCAGTATCGAAGGGTAAAGATATTAATGTCCATCCCTTATCCAATTTGTAAGATAGAGTATCAGAGACTTTCTTTATCTGTATATCGTCTCTAAATACCGAAGTCTCTTCACCTTCATCCATTTCACCATTTTGATTGGAATCATTATAAAGGGCTATATCGGCACCCTGATCATCAGTGACCTTAACATTTGTCGAGCTTCCATTGACGCTTATTTCGTACAACCCCTTCTCAGATAGTTTTACTGAGGATACGAAATTATTCTCAGGAGTATCCATAGTAAAATCTTCATAAGTGTCAATAACAAGTTCTGGAGCCAGATCATCTTCAGTCGTTCCGCCTAATACGTTTGCATATAGATTATCACTTAGACTGCCTAAGCCCGCGGGAGGAAGAGAATCCTTCTCTACCCAAGTTTTCCCGTCTTTTGCAAGATAATAATCTTTTAGCTTTTTCAGACTTAAATCTTGTGGACAGTCTCCACATTCCCTGTTTAACCTTCCTTCAAAAACAACCTCCTCTAATAGACAACACCTTAATCTACGAGTACCCAAATCAGATCCAAAATATGGGTCAACTAAGTTTTCGTAGTAGAAGCTTTCCATTGAAGTAGCAATATCCTCCTCAGAATATTTATAACCGTAATCCCTGACGGGAGTTTCATAACCGCAATTATCACAATACTCATTTGTATAGATTCTAGGATCATTTTCCTTTCTCCAACCAATAGATTTATACCAATTCTTTCCTTCGATATTTCTAAAAAGTGTACCATAAGCACCCAGTTCAAAGAAGGTGTCAAAATCATATTCATGCATGAGCTCATGCAACATTACTGATTGGAAAATCCTTTTCGCTGAATATTCGTCCCGTCCATCTCTATTTACCAAGGAGTATAGGAACTCATCATCAAAGTATATTTCAGGAAACAATGGTCGAATACAGGCAAGCGCAGCTCCAGGGTTTCCACACCAGTTGCCCTCTCTCAGATTTTTCCTAGAAAAATACTTATCCTTTGTAACTGAGTTAAAATTATCATAATTCAAAATCCAATTCTGTAATTCAACAAAGGCTTCTTTCTCTAAATCAGTAAATGGATCATATGCTAGATTAAAAGAATTCCTGTTATTAAAACCCTTGATCCACTCAGTATCGACATTCCCAACTGGTAATCTCGGCCTACAGGCATTCACAGCTATCTCGTATAACGTAACATTCGAATCGGTATCTAACCAAATGAAATCAGAAATATTAGTGTTTGTCTTGTAGATACCGCCCGTGTCATCACAAGTCATGTCCCCAGAACGCACAAGATAACATCCCGGACTAACTCCATTAAAACTCACGGTACCTCCTGCATATTTTTCACCAGCCGGAATCTTTACTCTCTTTGCATAGCTCTCAATCCCGGAAATACTTTCAGCTGGCCCAGGAGTACCTTCACAATAAAACCTTTCAGCGTCTGGGAAATATACAAGACTTATCCACGATGAATATTCCCTTATGGCTGCTAATTCATCAGTATCAATAGTCATAAACCACTCAGCATTTAAGGAATGTGTTTCATGACTATAAGTCCCTTCTGGCACACAAGTTCCCACACTACAGATACAACTAGCCTCTGCACATCCACTACAAGTTGTACCATCAGATAAGTTACTATATTTACACTTGGGCTTTGTACTACTAGTATCACAGAAGTCATTGGTGCAGGAGTTCCCATCATAACAATCCGAATCAAACCGACACTCAGGTATAGTACACATACCATCAATACACATCTGATCAGTTATACATGCATCCTGGCAGTATCCACAGTTACTCATCGTTCTCAACTCCGTCTCACATCCATTCGTTCTCACCCCATCACAATCAGCCCAGCCTTCGGTACAAGAAACCCCACATCTTCCAAATTCGCTACAAGTTGAAGTTCCATGACTATTCTGACAGCCAGGCGAACATGTGCCACTGCATCCATCTGAACCACATTCCTTTCCCGAGCAGTCAGGTGTACAACCAGGAGGTTCACAGCTTAATACTCCGAAGCTTGGTTCTTTACAATGATCTGCATTTGAACAACTCACTTTGATTGATGAAAGCGTCCACTCTTCTCCTGCAGGTTTGCTTACGTCCCACTTCCCATAGTTCTTATAACATATTTGTTTGTCTGCATCCCAGTGAAACTTTCCCTCCTGCCATGTGCAAGCATCTCCTCCATCTTTATGTAGATAGGTATCCAAATCAGAAAATGACGGGGGTGGACATCCAGGAAAGCTAGCCTGAGGTTCCACTATCTTCACCTTTGCTTTGATATCTATTTTTATCTCATCACTCCCTCTGTTATAACGAATCTTTAAAGTCTCATCATAATCACCCGGATAATCTGTGTATCCCACGCCAACTGTTATCTCCCTGGTGTCGTTCGATGATATGCTGCCGGGACACATGGCTGAGAAAGGACCCGCTTCAGGGCAATCTTTAATCGAGATTTCTTGACTGGTATTATTACTCATTTGTACTACTTTTGAGCTAACTCCACCTACTTCGATAGTCCCAAAATCTAGACTCGATGGATTGTATACTACTTCTCCTTCGTCTGGTAATTCTTCAGGATAGATTATCTTATCTGTACATCCAGATTCACTACACTGGTCTTCACAGTAGTATTCATCACACCAGCCAAGCCATTCTCCCTGCCCTCTGCAGAACCAGTAGCCATTCACACCGTACATCCCTGCTTCATAACATGTCCCACTGCTCCCGCAGCACGGATTATCAAAACCCTCATCATAACACTCTTCCCAATAATCCTGCCCTCCACATGCATTCTCTTTTGGACTTGTCTGGGCTGCATACGCTCCTGTTATCAATCTATCCAACCCTGCGTTGTTATCTTCTATTTCTTTTTTCCCTTCAAGCTTGACTGTCTCCACCGGCTGATCTCCTCCAGGCTCTGCTTCTATCTGTCTGCTCCCTAGCACTCCTCCTTCTATTTCTATCTCCTCTTTTACTCTTTTGTCTGCATCAAATTCTTTCTCTAATGATTCCTCCCTTGCATTCGATATATCCAAACTCCAGCCCCCTTCCTCGTTTGTATATGTACTCAAGTACGCACTCTTTCCACCTTTCTTATTCTCCATCCTCAGATATACTATACTGTCATCTACTCTTCTATTTGATCCTTCTGTAACCAAACCATATACCGGACTTGGTATTTTTATCTCTTCTGCTATATATGTTGTTTGCAGTAACGGAGCTTCCTTTACTTCTATTGTCTTGACCCCTGTACTTATCCTGTAAAAATATCTTCTATTCTCATTGAGATTCCTCAACGTCACATGGTGTGTATAGTATTCCCCCTTCTCTTTCACTTCATATTCTCCCTGCTCTACCTCTTCAACATCTCTATCGTCATATGCTCTTCCCTTCCCTATGAATCCTAATACCGGCATCCACTTATCCTCTTCTCCATATATTACTGATGCTTTCATCGGCTCCTCACTTATCCAGCTCACTGTTGCACTTGTTCCTGTCACGTTTGTAACTCTCAATTTACTTACTGTTGGTCTCTTCTCTACCAGATTCACTATCACTATACTTATGAGTCCCAACAGAAAAATCAATCCTAACCCCACTAAGAAAACTTTTCTATTTTTAAGTTTTTTCATACTGTTATTTTTTTCATAAATAAGAAAAAAGATTTAGAGCTTTCTCGAAAAATCTATATCATCTACGTGGATTATTTTACCCCGCCTTCCGAGATCTTTCTCATCTCTTCGGGCAAATTCTCTGTATTTGAGAATTCGCTCAGTCTTTTCATCAATTGTTCTGGTTGCATCCATCCCCGGCCCCCCTATACATCCTCCCTTACATGAGAGAAAATCAAGAAATAGATAGTTCTTGTATTTTGGTCCTTTCATTTCATCAAGTATTTGTGTTATCTTATCTATACCATCTTCAACCAATATCTCCCTTTTCTTTAGTATTTTTTTGTAATGCAAGGTATCTGAAAGTCCTCCAGCTAAAGGATAAATCTTAGTATAGTCATTATAAAATTTTTCAAATGTTTTCTTTTTCTTCTTTCCGTTTCTGATATTTCTCGCATTTATTATCTCGTTCAATTCCCTAAATGTCAGCGCAAGCTCAACATTGCCTATCTCAGATGCTTCGACTTTTTTGGTAAGACAGGGACCTACAAAGACATACTTATGATTCGGATAGAACTTTTTACATATAAGCGCCATGCATCCCATAGGAGAATGCACAGGAATAAGGTTGTCTATCAAATGAGGATACTTGTTACGGATAAGTTGAACAAGAGTCGGACATGGGGAAGCGATCCATGTCTTTGTTTTATCCTCCTTTATAATCTTGTGATAGTAAATATTTGTCATTTTCGCACCAAACGTCAATTCTACAACCTTATCGAAGCCCAATGCCTGCAGTTTCCATATAATATCGGGATAATCAAACTCAGCAACAAAAGAAGGCGCTAGCATGCAAACTAAGGGAATTTTTCCTTCGATCAACTTTTCAAATTTTTCAAGATCAGACATTATCAGATATAAATAATTTTATCTACTTTTTTGTTTGAAATGTTGTCAGAGCGATAGCAATTGCACTTCCAATCAAAGCTGTAACTAGTTGAATGGCTCCCATAGAAATTATGAATGACTTGGGTAATACTGAGAATTGCACAAGAAAAATTGCTGGAAGAAAAATGGCAAGAGTCTTCAGAACTGAAGGGAAAACAATTCTTGAAACAATTGTTTTAGATAAAAACAGTTTTGAAAGGTAGGAAATAATGAAATTTCCAAGCCATATAAACGGAACCACCACAATCAGATACTTTGTCGATCCACCCAATAATATACCTCGTGCAAGAGCTCCCATTGAAGGTAATAATATTGTTGGAGCAGCCTTCCAGCCTCTTTGGGTGAGTGATTGTCTGACAATCAGTAGATTAACGACTATACCAACTAATAACTGCGGTCCGCCAAGAATTATTGGGATAAAAAATGAGAGCAATGACAGCGAAAACAATTCAATTAACTCCTGAAATTTACTAAGCTCATTAGCACGAAGTCCATAAACTTGATTGATAGGCAAAAGAATTTTCAAAGGTACTTTGTAATAGGTTATCCTGCTCATAGTAGCAGAATTATACACCTACTTCAATCTACAAAATTCCTTCCAAGTGAATTATTTTAACTACATTTGAATTTCTTATTATTACACCGACAAGATCTATTCTGTAGTCTACAGTATCTAGTTTATTCTGGCAAAGATACTTTTCACAGCTTTCAATCAGAGCCTCCTCTTTATCTACACCAATAGTATCAGATAACTCCTCAAAATCCTCACTTTTCCTCGTTTTAACCTCCACAAAGATTATGACCTCTGAATGTTTAGCAATAATATCGATTTCTCCCCTGCCGACTTGAATATTTCTCCCGATGATTTTATAGCCCTTATTTGATAAATATTTGACTGCAAAGTCCTCTCCACTCAGCCCTAGTTTGTTTCTATGCATGAGACCACCGCAACTTAATATTTAACTAATACCATACAAGGCCACAAAACTGAATTACTAATTGAATGCTCGTCTGTTGCTCAGCAAATCAGCTTGTCGGTTTTTTTGCTTATCAGCTACTATTTCGCTGCTAAATTGTTTATTACTGAACTATTCCACCGCTCACCATACGAAGTTTGGCTTCCTGCTTAGCTGTTTTACTGTCCGCTGTTTGGTATTCGCTATCTGCTATATGCTGTCAACTTTACGTTCTAGCATTTTTCTTATTGGCTTATAACTTAGCCTATGTATATCACAGACTCCATGTACCTCCAGGGCTTCTTGGTGATTCTTTGTTCCATAACCAACATTTTTTTCAAAGCCATACTCAGGATACTTCCTTGCATATTCTGCCATCAGATTATCCCTATAAACTTTTGCAATAATTGATGCCGCTGCAATACAATAATGCTTCGAATCTCCTTTCAGTATACATTTATAGTCGAAATCAAATGGATCCCTAAAATAGCCGTCCAAAAGTACTTTACTTTTTACAAGATCTAATCCTTCCAAAGAACGATTAATCGCTAGCCTAGTAGCTTCAAGAACATTCAGCCGATCAACTTCTTTTTGCCCGGCAAAACCTATTGAGTATTTATTATCCATCAATTTAGAGACAGTCTTTTCACGCTGCCTTCTAGTAAGCATTTTAGAATCGTTCACCTGGGGTAATATCATGGATTTTAAGTCGTAAACAAAAGCAGCAACCACTACTGGACCAGCCCAACTTCCTCTTCCCACCTCATCAACACCTATAACACAATCGTAGCCGGAGGCTAAGAAAACTTTCTCAAGTTCATCATTTGTCTGATTCTTTCTCATCAGAACTTTTGTTTTTAGATTTCTTTTTCAACTCGCTCTTTTCACCTTCCTGCTCTTTACCAGGTTCTTCTTTCTTTGTAGACTCATCCTGTTTTGGCTTTTCAGAACCAGCCGGCTTCTCTTTTGCATCGTCTAGCTTTTTATCTTTTTGTACATCACTATCAGTTTCATGAGTATCCTTTTCTTCTACTTCTTCCTCCATCTTGGTCTCCAAATCTTCTCCTTCAGCTGGAATCTGGACACCAGCTTTTAGAGCACTTTTACCTACTCTATCACGTAAATAATAGAGCTTGCTTCTTTTTATCTTTGAAGCTCTCTTTATGATTTTGATCTTAGCAATTCGCGGAGAGTAAAGAGGAAATATTCTCTCTACACCAACACCGTAGCTAATCTTTCGAACAGTAAATGTCTTGCTTACACCAGCACCTTTGATAGCAAGTACAATCCCCTTAAACATCTGTACTCTCTCTTTGCCATTTTCTTTCAACTTGGTATGCACTTCGATGATATCTCCCACTCGGAAATCCGGATGTTTCGCCTTCTTAAATTCTCCCGTAACAGCCTCGATAATTTTTGTATCCATGATAATATAAACTAATTAATATCAGCCTTGAATTTTAGCAGTAAAATCAAAATCAAGCAAGTTTTTTCAAATACCTTATAGTCAACTCTACTCCTTTAAGAAAATTTTCAACCGGCAGCTTTTCATTTGGGCTATGCATACCACAGTCTGGCAGGGCAAAACCTGTAAAAATTGAATCCATCCCAAGAATTTGCTTCATATCAGTGACTGCTCCAACACTCCCCCCTACTAACTTAAATTTTGGCTTTCTTCCAAAGGTTTCCTTTAAAGCTTCGCTAACTAATTGATATTTCCTATCCTGCAACTCAAATAGTACCGGATCCCCGCCACCTTGGAACTTTATTTTGACTTCACACGTTTTAGGAGCAATTCTTTTAACATAACCTACTATCTGTTTTTGAACATATTCGGCTGTCAGATGAGGAATTATTCTCATGCTCATTTTAGCAGTTGCTTCCGCTGGAATAATTGTTTTCATCCCATCTCCCGTATAGCCTGAAAAGATCCCGTTTACGTCAAGTGATGGTCTGGCTCCGGTACGGATAACATTCCTAAAATCCTTCTCCCCAAACAACAGTTTTGCACCAGTATTACCAATGATCTCCTTTGAAGAGGTATCAGCCTTTGAAGCTATACTCATTTCCTCTTTCCCCACTTTTCTGACCCTGCTGTATATTCCTGGTATTCTTATTCTTCCATTTCTGTCTTTCAACTGAGAAATAATGTAGGCAAGTACCATTGGAGCATTATCGACAACACCTCCAAAACTTCCGGAGTGGACGTCTTTTTTGAGACATCTTACGTTGATTTCAAACCCGACTAAACCTCTAAGTCCATACTCTATGACCGGTGCATCTTTCACCATTATCCCGTCTGATACAAAAGCGAAGTCGCTTTTTAGGAGTTTCCTGTTTTCATTCAGCATCCGTGCAAAGTGAGCTGAACCTATCTCTTCCTCTCCTTCAACCAAGAACCTTATATTAACTGGAAGTTCCTTTTCGGCCAGAAACATAGCCTCTATACCAATGATATGTGACAAATGCGGCGCTTTGTTGTCAGCTACACCTCTCCCGTAAAGAATCCCTTCCCGCTCAGACATTTCAAAGGGCTTGCTTTCCCATTGATCCAGGGGATCCGGAGGCTGAACATCATAGTGACCATAAAAAAGTACTGTTGGTTTATCCTTATCATGTATCCATTCCCCGTATACTGCCGGATTGCCTTTGGTATGAATCAATCGAACATTCAAAAGCCCAGCTTTCTTCATTCGTCCAGCTATCCAAGTTGCTGCTCTCTTTATGTCGTTTTTATGAACCTTATCAGCACTGATACTTGGAATTGCAATGTATTCTTTCAGTTCTTGCAGGTATCTAGTCTTATTCTTTTTTATAAACGAGAGATATTCTTTCATACTGAAAAACGGATTATTTCTTCCTTGAAATTACTCGAATTTCACGTAGTTCCTGACGGATCTCCCTAAGTTTTATCTCAACTGCTCGCAGTCTTGCCTGTATAGAGTAATCCCTCTCATCTACTCCTAAAAAGTAAGTTATTGGTTTTTTTAACAATTCTGCAATATGTTGCAACTTGTTGATAGGAGGGCTAATCCTATTTGATTCATACCCGCTGATTGTTTTATCACTTACCTTTAGTGCAACACCTAGTTGCAACTGTGACAACTTTGCTTCTTTCCTGGCAGTTTTTATCTTCTCCCCAAGAGTTGTTTTCATTTTTTTTAATTAAAATTTAAATTCTCGAGCAGTATTTCCCAGTTTTGAAAGTACTTTTTTGATTATGTTGCTTGGATATCCTTTCCTGGATAAATATCCATACAACTTTGCCCTATCTCTATTTTCACTTAAATCCAATCTATCCATCTTCCTACTTGCCAACCTCAAAGCATCCTTGTATTCTTTTGCTTCCCCGATATCAAATTCTTGAAATACCTTATCGATATTCTCACTTTTGACTTTTTTCTGTTTCAGCTCCCTTTTCAAAAGTAATCTCCCCCTAGGCCTAAATCTGATTCTACTCTCAACCCACCATTTGGCAAACTCTAAGTCGTCTATATAATCTCTCTCCTTGAGCCTTTTAATTACTTCCTCAGCCAAATTGATAGCGTCTTTCTTCGATGATAATTTCCTTTTCAAGTAATCTCTAATCTCCCCTTCGCTTCTTGGTCTTCTTCCTAAAAGCGCTTTTACTCTCTCTGTGTATCTTGTAACAACATCATCTTCTTTAATCCGCTCAATTTTTTTCCCGTCAATAACCTTATCCTGATATATCCTATATTTGGTAATTAAACTTTCAGCTACAGTAAAAGCATATTTTTCGTCAAGAAACACATTTACTCGCAAACCATTTCTCGTATATTGTAATTTTGTTACAACCATTAAAAACTTTACTGAGCCTCTTATTCAGCGTAAATGTATCTTAACTTAGCACCCGGAGTAGGATCAATAAGTTTCATTACTTCAGCTGTCGGATTTGCTACATTGGAAACGTACCCCATAAGCATACTCCAAAAATCATATTCATCATATGAAACAACCGTTGCATTTGTGATACCAGCCTCTTGCTCGGCAGCTGCAACAGCTTCATCGAATCCGCCTAGAATATCCACTAATCCTGCTTCTTTCGCTTGTTTCCCAGTGAGAATTCTTCCATCTGCCAGTTCAACAACATCATTTTCTTTCATTTTACGCCCTTCTGCTATGATTCCAATAAATCTATCATATGCCTCATCTACAATATCTTGCATAATTTTATCCTCTTCTCCGCTCGGATCATTATCGAAAAGCCCTTCGCCAGTCTTGTATTCGCCTTCGCTGTTAGTTATGGTTCTACTCTCAATGCCCAGTTTCTCATATAATCCTGCAAGAGACTGAAAGTCCATTCTAACTCCAATGCTTCCAGTAATAGTTATTGCATTTGCCACTATTTTATCAGAAGGTGCCGCAATATAATACCCACCAGAAGCAGCTGTTCCCCTCATTAGAGTAACAACCTTAACTCCCTGGGCCTGTGCCTCCTTAATTTTGTTGTAAATGATGTCCGAAGCGTACACATCACCCCCCGGGCTATTTACATTGAGAATGATAGCCTTTACGTTTGAATCCTCAATTGCTTTATCAATGTTATCAGAGATAATCTGCGAAGAAGCGATAGAAGATCCCCAAAGGTCAGAACTATCTGAAGTATCTGATATCACGCCCTCAACAGGAATAACTGCAATCGTATCATCTCCCCCCTGGTAAACAACCTTATAGTTTTCGCTACCGGAAGTAGCCCAATCATACTCAGCAAATGAACTTCCTATCAAAACACAAAATACACCGCATACAGCTAATATTAGAATAATAATAATAACTACAACAGTAATAGCTAAACAACCTTTCTTAGACATTATAACTAGAACTAAACTTAAGTAAGATAATATGTTAGTTCTGATTATAGTAATAAACAATCAATTTGTAAAACCAAATAAATTCTACCTGGCTATACTGAAAGTAACCAAGAGCTCTATCCGTTTCGTTCGTATATAGTGTAGATATAGAGGTATTTCCGCACCACCCTTGACAATTGCATTTGTTTCTTCTATCCTATAAACAGTTCTGGTAATTTATTATTTTATCTTTTATTAACTGCCAGTATGATGAAATCCAATAAAGGTTTCACCCTTGTGGAAATCGTGATTGTGATTGCAATTATTGGTATCTTGGCGGCTGTCACAGTCGTAGCCTTGAAACCACAAGAAATTTTTGCGAACGGACGGAATTCTCGAAGAACCAATGATGTTGCTGCAATGAACAGCGCTATTGGACAATGGTTAGCCCGAGAAGGCCTACAGGAGACAGATCCATTCGCGACATTAGGGCTTACAGATGTTGGAGTTACAGCTCTTACACCAGCAGGTGGCATCACCGGAGAGGGAGTAGCCGCCTCAACAGTAACCCAATTAACATCTGACGGATACATGCAATCAATTCCATTAGATCCTGATGGAGCGACTGAATATAGAATAGGAGTTGATGATGTTGCTACACCAGAGCATGTATTGGTATGCACTGATCAGATAGAGGCAACTTCTACCTATCCAGCTGCAACATATCCGAGCGGAGTTTTCTGCCAAAGCAACTAAGAGAACTGCGTAGTATGAACTTAGAAGAGTCCCGCTGTGCGGGACTCTTTTTGTTGTGTTCCAACTTGCATTATTTCCACTAAAGATATACATTGTCATCAACTTTAACAACATCCTCATATGAAAACGAATCAGGGATTCTCTCTAATTGAAATAATCATAGTCATAGCCATCGTAGGTATAATAATAGCGATAACTATCGTGACATTTAAACCAGCTGAAATCTTAGCAAATAGCAGAAATGCCAAAAGAGTCTCAGATATAGCAGCTTTAAACTCAGCCCTGGGTCACTGGTTATCCAGAGAGGGCTCCCAGCAGTCAGATCCATACAGTGTGCTTGGTCTAACTGAAGCCGGAATTGGAGCAATTACTCCATCGGACGGAGATATCTCAGGTGAGGGAGTGGATGCAACTTCTGTTTCGGAACTGAATTTGCCGGCATATATACAGATCATTCCTACAGATCCGGATGGAACAACAGCATATAGAATTGGAGTAGATGATATCGCAGACCCTCAACATGTTCTCGTATGTTCTGATCAGATAGAGTTTACATCGACATATCCTGAAAGCGATTACCCCGAACACATTTTCTGCCAAAGTAACTAGATACCTTATAACGATACCTATTCAAACAGTCAACCGAACAAAGTAGATATTGTTATACCTGCATTTAAAGTATTGAAGAATGGGAAGGGTTCATCAATGATAAAATGGGTCTTTGTCCTTTACATCATAGTTCACAGTCTCTCCTTTTGAATAGATCCGTCGTGTTTCAAAATTTGACTTTACACTTTTAAGCAACGACTCGTTCAATCTAGGATTATTGAGCTCTTCGGTTTGATATGAGGACTGATCAGTATTGAGTTGTACATATCGATCAAAAAGATACCAACCAACAAAAAAAACAGCCCCCGTCATGATTAACAGAACGGCCACTCTTATAATAACAAGTTTTGTCCCTGTCATTTGGTATTTCTTTCAAAAATAAACGCGCGAATTTTCATAAGAGATTCCAACCCCCCATCATTTGTCTTATTTATTCTTATTTCTTCAACATTAAAAATGTATTTTGAAGAATGAAGCAACCCGACAAATTTTCTTACCTGTTCATAATTACCGCGTAATACCAGGTTTACCTCTAGATATTGAAACTTTACTTCATCTTCTTTTGACGTATTCTCCTCCATCATCTGCAAGGCTACATTTGTTTGTGCAGAATCTGGTGTTTTTCCATTAGTATTAGCCGTAGGAGAGTATTCCTTAACTTCAAATTTCTTCAGGAATTCCTCTTTGGTCTTAGAATCCTTAAATTCTATACTGTCGCCTCCTATCACCCCCTCCTCAAGTTTTAAGGTAACCGTTGTTCCAGAAATATTTGAGATAGCTTCAAGCTGCTCAAGAATACTAATAATATCTGAAGTTTCTGGAAGGATCTTTTCAAAAAATTGAGAGTAATCACCTACTTCTTTTATCTCTAAGCCCTGATCTTCTCTCTTAACCGAAATCCTTGTTAGTTCATCAACTTTATTTCTAATCTCAGTAACTTCGGCTACTTTCTTGTCAACCAGATTTGCAAGGTAGTAAGATCCAACACCAAAGATTAAAGTTAGAATAAATATTTTTATCAATTCTTTTTTTGAGCCGCTCTTCATAAATTCATAATACTAAAGTTTACTTGTATCAATAAGACAATAAACTGAAAATTCTAGGTTCTTATTTGATTCAAAACTCGAAATTGGCATTTTCACATCAGAGAAAATTTCAGAATCGTCCAGATTATCTACATAAAGCTTTAAAGATTCCCTAGTATCAGCTGTCCCGTTTACTACCATATAGATAAAACCTTCCCTGGTGAGCACCCTGCCCTCTCCTGCAATAGTTTTCCATGCCTCCGGATCTTCACTTACAAGCATATTATTTATTCTAATACCTGCCGGTTTTGCCTTAGAAAATTCACCAAATAACATATCCCAATCCAGTTGTGTTGCCGTCAGGAGCTCAATTTTTTGCGCAGTTTCATTGATAGTAGAAATATCTCTCCGCAGCTCTGTATTGGCAGGACTTTCGGCTACATTTTCAATGGACTTCAATTCTTCCTTAACATTGTCATGATAAAAGAGAGTTAATACATATGCGAAGATAAGAATAATTCCCACAATATATACACTCCAAAAGATTATTTTCAAGTATGCATATAGACTGCTATATATTGACACTTGAAGGTACTTTGACTGTATCTTTTCTGGGACAAGGTTGATATCCCGAAGTTCCCTGAACGACCCGAGATTGCGCAGACTCAATCCCAATATAACCAGATTCTCGGGTAGGCTCTCTCGACTTATAAAAGGAAACATAGGAGAAACATCTGACTTTGAGACTGACCGGTCCTTTATCTCTACTTCCTTTTTCTCGAGGAAAGTTTTCAAGTGAAAAAGTTTAGCACCTTGACCGTAAAGATAGATTCCAGAAAACGACTCTTCTTTACTCTGAGTCTCTCCAGTCTTATTCAAATTCTGGGAATAATAATCCAGTATGTTTCTTATCTCTTGGTAAAGCGATTCATAATTAACTTCAAAACTCCCTTGCAGCAAAATTTTCTGCTCTGCGTTCAGTTTATCCGGAGAAAGAATCAGTTGCTCAGCTGCATCTTTTTCAACCTTTAGCTTTGAAGCGGTAAGATCGATAAGTGAATTGAAACCTCCTTTGACAAGATCGCGAATCTGAGTTTGATATCTAACGCCGCCATTCAGGAACAAACTTAGAGTTGTCGAGTTCTTGTCGATACGAACCAATAATGCTCTTCTGCTCTTACATTCTTTCTGGAATAAGAATCTGGCAGCAGCATTTCCAGAGATATCATAAAATATAGGAGTAATATTCAACATTGCAAGTGTCCTTGTGTAAGAATCAGCACATTCCCTTTCAACAGCTGAAATAACAACTTCAACTTGTTCTGAATCATCTTCTTCGGTCAACCTGTGCCAATCCCAATATACTCTATCTAGCGGCATAGCGATAAGATCTTTTGCTTTCCATTCGATAGAATCACGGATCTCTTCTTTTGTCATTTTTCCTGGAAAAGTGACCACTCTCACGAAGATTTTAGAATCAGGAAGTACTACACTGGCATATTTGGACTTGATCTTATGAGGTGTTGCCTGCTCCCTAGCAAGCTTCACAGCTTTGGCAACTGATTGTTCGTCTGTTATTACATCATTCTCTATGGACTTGGGTTCGAGTTCCTGTTTCCCATAACCTCCGACACTATACTTACCTCGTACCCGCTTAATCTCCAATACCTTTACTAGGCTGTCCCTTATCTCAATCCCAAAGATCTTTTCGTTTATTATTAATTTATCAAAATCAAAAACTTTCATGGGCAGTATAAATATTAGCTATATTATTTCTCTCCAGTAATTTTTTTGCAAGTCTGAAATACCAGAGACAAAATCAAATCCGTTGACATTCAAAGGGTCAAGATCATAATTTATAAAAGTATGTTCCATGATAAAAACATCATCTCCAGCCCAGACTGCACCATTTATTATGATATCCTCATTTGAGTATGTTCTAAACAAAGATACATCTTTCTCAGCAAAAACTATCCCTTCAATTCTCACAGGTCCGGCATAATCATAATTCCAAGACCAAAGATTGAATTTGTTCGCTATTTCGATCCCTTTCCCGCTGACAATAGCAGGAAGTCCACCCTGTGCTGTTTGATACCATTCGGAGTATATATATAGGTTATCCTCTACAACCAGCAATCCGTCCAGATATACCGGAGATCCAGCAGGAATTTTTAAGGCACCATTATCAATATAATAAACATCATCTGTCAAGCGTCTTTCATTCCCGTCGTCTATACTTTCCAGGTAAGTCAAAAAAGAGTTAGCACTCGAAAAATATGTCCCTTTTTGGACAGCCTGAGACTCGAATTCACTAAAATCGAAGCTAGGAACGGGGATCGGATCCCATGTCTGGCTTGCGTATTCTGCTATGTCACCATCGATCGTCCCTCCAAATATTTCCCACACATAGCTGTCTGAAGTTACATTTCCTTCTACATATGCTGTAGGTCCAGAAACCTTTACCGCATCAGCAGCATTGATATTCCCGTCTGCCTTAGGAGTATCTGGATTATCTATTACCTGACCTCCAGTCAGAGTTGGATTTCCTCCTATTATTCCGTCCCAGACCCAGTTTACAGCCATCGACCCCTTTCCACCTGCTGCCAGATTCCCTTCCACAACACCATTCTCCACTATTTCAAAATCATCATTTGTCCACACATCTCCTCTTATTCTTGCATCCTCACCATTTATCCAAAAAAAGTCCGCCATGTATGTAGCTTTTGTTGTAACTTCTGCAAGTTCATAAGAAAGGGTGATATTTAAACTGACTTCCCGTCTCACCTGATTCTCACTGACCCAAGATGTTATAGTATAATCATCGCCCAAAGCATCAACTTCTGAGTAATAGGTCCCAATAGGTGTTATTTCACCGGATAAGTTTCCTGTATAGTTGATATTCTCTTCCAACTGCAATAATGTGTCCTCTATCCCCGACTCAGAAAGGTAATAAACGTGTCTAGAATTCTTCAAGTTCTCCACCGACTGGAACTGTATCAGATTCGATCGGGCAAGTGCTATGCTTATAGTGACAATGATAGCAGTCACAACAGTAACTACTAGCAGAGTAGCTGCCCCTTTTTCACCATTATTATCTTTTATGAAAATTTGTTTCATATATTTCTGAAAAGTTACCTCTACTAAGCTGTATTCTTATATGGATCAAGCTGTCAGAGTTTACGGTTGTCCAGTCAGCTATTTCTAAACCCGCGACCACAACCATATTACTTGTAATTGTATGAATATCATCCCCATCATCAAGCAGCACCTTTGTGCCGTCTAGATAATATCTATACTCAGATCCGTCCTTTGTTATGCTTAAAGATGTCGATTCAGTAACTTCAAAGGATTCTGCATTTTTGATATCGTACCCTATTTTTTCATATAAATTTGTTATCTCGTTGTTCATAATCCTCATAGTATCAGAAGTTGTTTTCATCTTGATCATCTGAACCACTATCATGACGATCCCCGACATTACAATGCCCAAAACAGCGATATATACTACTGTTTCAGACAGAGTAAAGCCACTTTCCCTCTTCCAAAGAATTATCTTTTTTATCATTTAAAACCTAGCCCAATTTGTTAAATATATTTTTTCTGTATCTGTTAATACTGATCCTTTATAGTCCCATTGTACTAGGACCTCAACCAGCTTCGTATTTTGATCATAATCATAGCCAACATCTTCAGTTATCTTACCTGTATCTGTATTTCTTCTAACACTGCTTATCTCTATTCTGCGCCTATAACCATCTGATAATGTCTCCTCACCTCCAATCAATATCAGTTGCTCTGCCCCCGGAACACTATCATCATACTCAAGATGCCAAGTTCCATCAATAATAGAATTCCAGTCCTCATCTCTTACACTCCTTATCGCTTCCAGTTCCCCAATCACATAGTAGTGGGCTTTCAGTGCGTTCATTTCAAGAGCTATTGACATATAGGAATTGTGAAGAATTCCCCAGCTACTTGAGAAGACAATTGCAATCAATCCTATTGCAATAACTATCTCAATTAAACTCTGCCCTTTCGAATTATTGTAGATTTTTCTCATAAGTAGTTAAGATCTTCTAGTTTGCCTGTTCGATCCCATATCTCCCAATTACGACAACCCCTACTGGATCATCTGACTCTGATCTGTATATGTTGACCGTACAAATGTTATTACTCATCCCTTCGACAGCGCTGAAAACAATCTCGTCGTTAACATCAATTGAACAAGAACAGTCGAGATGTAACCCAAAGGGAACATTATTTACAACATTCCTTGTGTCAGATTCTTCATATTGATCACCCACAAACTCAACGTATGTATCATTGAAAAATTTAACACCATAACCTACTCTCGATCCCTCATCGTTAAGTCTCCCAGATAAAGCTCTATTCTTAGAAAAGTTTACACTCTCAACAATTTGATTTAATAATATATCGTATTGTATTGTATTTCTAAAAGTGAAAACTGCAAATGTTACCATTGTTACTACTATTGCTCCAAGACTAATCACTATGGCTATCTCTACCAACGAATACCCTTTTTCAGAATTTTTCTCTATCATTGATGACTGATTTGATTTATACCACTAACTATACTATACATAGGTATCAAAACCGAAATAGCAATGAAAGCTACTCCGGCACCTAAGATAAGAAGAAGAACAGGCTCTATGAGAGACGGTAAATTTTTCAGTGTGTCCTGTAGCTCTTTTTGATAGTACTCTGAAACATTAGCAAGAGAATCTGCTAGATTTCCGGTTCTGTCACCAACTTTCAGCATTCTTGAAACAAATGGCGGGTACAAATCCTCAAACTTATCAAATGAATCCGAAAGTTTCCCTCCTCCTTTCACATCGCCTCTTAAAACACCGATTGACTTGGAATACCCATCATGCGTGACTGACTTTTGGACAATCTCCAAAGCCTGAAGAATAGGAACACCGCTTTTGATCAAAAGACCAAGCATCCTAGCTATTTTATATATATAGAACAATTTAATCTGTTTGCCGAAGAATGGTATCTTCAAAATCAGCCTGTCCATAACCTTCTTTCCTGCCGGTGATTTTTTTATCAAAACTTGGAAAGCTACTGCACTTATTACGATGAATGCAAAAATTATGATAAAGTTATCTTTAACAAAGCTGCTTATCGCCATAGTTATTCTAGTCATTTTCGGGATATCAATTCCTGCCTGTGTAAAAAAGCCTGTAAGCTGAGGGATAACGAAAACAAATAAAGCAACAGCTATAACTGCAAGGATACAAAGAATAATGATCGGGTACATCAGAGCACTTCTGATATCCTTCTGTAGATTCAGCTCTGCCTCAGAGTCCTGAAACAAGCCCTGAAAGCTTTCGGGCAAGGTACCCCCAGCCTCTCCTGCCTTTATCATTGCAATCTCATTCGTTCCAAAGACTTCCGGAAACTTACCTAGGCTAGAAGAAATATAGCTTCCTGCTTCAACGTCATACTTAAGCTGTGTAAGGATTTCGACCAATTTTGGGCTTTTCAGACTTTCGCGAAGAAGATCGATTACCTCAGGTAAAGGCAAACCCGCCTTCAACATCGTTGCTGTATTCTTATATAGAAAAACTTTATCCGATTTCTTAACCTTTGCAGACCCTTTAAGCAAGGGTACCTTCTTTACATTTATGGTACTAATCAGTCTCTCATCTTTCGGTACTTTGATGCTTAATATTTCCAATCCTTTTTCACGAAGCTTCCCAGCAACCTCATCTTCATCTTTTCCCTCGATTTCTCCGGTAACGTAAGACTTATTCTTTAAGGCTTTATACAAATATTTTTGCATTTTATTCTCTCGTAACTCTTAAAACTTCACTAATTGTTGTTGCACCTGCTTTAGCTTTCTTTAATCCATCAATTAACATAAGTTCCATTCCCTGATCTATCCCTTTAGCCTGTATATCTGCTGAAGTTGCTTTTCCGGCTATAAGATTTATGATTTCAGGCGTGATTTCAAGAACCTCATATATCCCTATCCTTCCTTTTAAACCAGATTTTCCACACTTCTCACACCCTGCTCCCTTGAAAAACTTTCCATCCCCAATCAACTGTTCTACCTGCTCCTCTTTCAACTCATTTTTTAATAATTCTCGTGTCAGAGCATCATTCTGTTCGGGAGACAACTGATCCTCAACCTTGCACTTATCACAGATTCTTCTAACCAGTCTTTGAGCAATTATCAAGTTGACCGATGAAGCCACAAGAAATTCTTCAACTCCCATATCAACGAGTCTTGGTATCGAACCAGCCGCATCATTGGTATGAATCGTTGACAAAACGAGGTGCCCAGTCAAGGCAGCATTGATAGCTATATTTGCGGTTTCCTCGTCGCGGATTTCACCTACCATGATGATATCTGGGTCCTGCCTGAGAAGTGCCCGCAGTCCATCCGCGAAAGTAAGACCAATTTGCTGATTTACCTGCATCTGGTTTACTCGCGGCATAGCGTACTCAATCGGATCCTCCACAGTATTTATATTTACCTCAGGTGTGTTCAGTTTACTCAGGATCGTGTACAAAGTAGTCGTTTTCCCGCTGCCAGTAGGTCCAGTCGCTAAAATCATACCATGGGGTTTTGTAATAGCTCTTTCAACTCTCTCGAGATTTACACCACCAAAACCCAAATCTTGAAGCGCAAAACCCTGCCCCCCCTCTTCAAGTACCCTGGCAACAATTTTCTCGCCAAAGAAAGTGGGAATTATGGACATCCGCAAAGAAATATTCTGATTATTCACTTTGATTTTGATCCTCCCGTCCTGTGGCAACCGATGTTCGTCAATTTTTAGATTACTCATAATCTTGACTCTAGCAACAAGAACAGGAAGTATATCAAGTGGAAGGGTTACTTTGTCATGTAGCATACCATCAATTCTATACCTAACCAAAACTTCCCGTTCGAGAGGCTCTATATGGGTATCGCTAGCCTTTTCGACAACCGCATACTCAATAATAGAATCAAACAATTTGACAACCGGCAATTTTTGCGCAGCTTCCTCGATTTTTTCGACTTTTCCCTTAACAGACTTAGAAGCTTGTTGTTTTATCATGCCTTCGAGCACCGTCTGGATATCTTTCTTATAAAAGAGAATCCCCTGCTCATAAGAAGAATCAGATGTATAGTAAGGAACAACATCAAGGCCCGTTCTTTTTTCGATAAAATCTATAGCCTCGAGGTCATTCGGATTAAGCATTGCTACGTGTAACCGCCTACCTTCCTTTTTAAACGGAACAGCTTCTCTATCAAGAGCAGTTTGCTTTGAGATTGACTTTACTGCTTCTTTCTCAATCTTTACCTGAGACAAGTCAACAGCTGATACTCCAAGCTTTTTTGCTATAAGATCATTCATTTCCTCTGCAGTGAAGATCCCCTGGGAGACGGCCATATCTGCGAGCGAGGCTTTGGCTCGACTGGCCTTTGTAACAAGAGAATTTAATTCTCCTAATTCTAGCTTCTTCTTTTCAAGAACAATTTCTTTTACAACACTATCGGGCAGCGGCAATAGAACACACGAATAAAAGCTAAACTACTTTATAATACTCTATCAGGATAACGTAAAGATGGCAAGCTTTAGCTAGGGTTTTAAGTGATATATTCTCTCCTTTTCCCAATTCCTTACAACACAAAGGGAATCAGTTTCCAATTCCTTCAGACAAATTATTTCTAATCTTTCATTAAAACTCTGGATAATATTATACGTGAAATTTATGCCCTCGAAATAAAGCTGAGAAACTACATTCCTTCTGCATGCAAATACAATTCTTCTTATTCCGGCCCAATACGCTCGAGTAACACACATCAAGCAGGGCTCTAGTGAACAATACAAAGTACAGCCCCTTAACGATTCCCCTAGTTTATCAAATGCTTTGTCCACAGCTTTCGATTCAGAATGTTTGTAGTCAGGATAAGTAGCACTGACAGACAATGAAATAATTTTATTGTTTTTTACAACTAGAGCACCCGCAGGAAAAAGTCCTTTCTCTGAAGATTCGATAGCTTTCGATATTGCTTTTTCCAAAAATTTCCGATCTACTTCCATAATAGGAGGATTTTACAAAGAGATAGCAGCAATATTCAAGTGAAGAACCGTTCACTTGATAGTTGTTCGCCTTACTATCCTATTTGTGTAAGTTAGTTTATATGCATTAAGGTTACTTGCATCTTCTTTTTAGAAAAGAAGCAAAATAATCCATTTTTTGACTGGCCCAAAAATGGATAAAAAAAGCCACCGGGGTTTTCAAAGTTCTCCCTCGCATTTCGGCAGAATGATAACCAGGAATCAGAATTTATGATGCAACCTCAGTCAATTTATTCACTACGAAATACTCGGTCGAGAAATGGGTATCCTATGAGGTCTCTTGGAACATTGAAAACCCCGGACCCCAAGACTCTTGCCTTAGAATTGAAAGATAGATAACTGTACTTCGTTTGTTATCGAATGGGGTTTGGGGCGAGGCATTCCCTGTCTTTGTAAACTGTTTACGATTTGTCTACTGTTGGAACTGGCGAACCCCAAAGGTTTTTTGCATACTTTTTTAACTATAAAAAAGTATGTGTTTTTGGTTCTTTGCATAAAGAACAATCTGGCTGCATATAAACTAACTAATATGCATAAAAGTCACTCTACCAAGGAGTACTATATGACTTCGAAATCATTCTCAGGGAATTTCTATCAAACTTATGACTTTCAAAAAACTCAACAATATCTTTTGTATTATCATACCCCTTCCCTACTTTTAACAACTCCCGCGGTGCCATCCAAAAGAGCTCGCCCTCCTCATTACTAGTTAGGGACTCACCTTCAGGATTCTCAATATAGAAAACATAAACAAAACCATGCGTTCTAACGACTTTCTTCTCGTTCTGATAAATCATCTCCATAATAAGATTTAAAGACAATTCTCCTTTTAATCCTAGTCTGGATAAGTTATCAGCAGCCGAAATTTTGATATACTTGTCAGTCCCGACATTTGCGAAAGGATTGCCGGTAAACCCGAGGTATGGGGCATGTTTTCGTTTAACGACTAGAAGCTTGTCGTTCTTTTTGATGTAAAGTAGTAAGTAAGTCTGGATGATATAATTCTCGATACTTGGCAGATCTTCATAGTGGGCGATTATCATTTTCCCTTCATCAGTTAAGGAGTACCTGCCACTTTCCTTATCATGACAGATCAACTTAAACCCCTTCAATCTATCAAGATGATAGACAAATCGTTTCGGGTCCATATCTTTTGGCTTCAAATCATTGAACCTAGACATCTCTCTTGTAGACATATTCTTTAGGATACTCCACTGAATTTTGTGAAGTTTTGGGAATTTGGATGTTGACATAGTTTAGAACTGACTAATAGCCAAAGTATACCACTTAACATTTTCCAGGGACAAATAATGAGGAAGCGTTCTAGCTTGCCATCGGCTTTTCAGCTAATCAGCCGCTTGATTATCTGTTTATCCGCTTATCTGCTTCGCTGCTTGCACCGAGCTTGTCGAGGTACTTGCTTTCTGCTTTCTTCTATTTGCTATATGCTGACTGCTTTTAATATGCTAAACTCCATTCTGTATTTACATTGGATTTAACTGTTATGAATCTTATCAAAAAGAACATATGGCTGATTGCCGGAATCGTAATATTCATTTTACTCCGAATCCCCTCTCTATATGAGCCTATATGGTACGGGGATGAAGGTATCTACGCATCCGCTGCACAGGAAATGAGTCACGGGGAAATCCTTTACAAGGACATATGGGATAATAAACCTCACGGGATCTACCTAATCTATATGCTGTTTCGGAACAGTCAGTTCTGGATCAGAACTGCAAGTTTAATTGCTGGATTAGCAACCATCATTGGAGTTTACTTGCTTGGAAAAAAGCTTCTTGGGAAAAAAGCAGGACTTTTTGCTTTCTTGATATCTGTATTTCTGATAGGATCGCCTCTGTTTGAAGGAAATATAGCAAATGCTGAGAACTTCTTCATAGCATCAAATATTTGGGGATTTTACTTAGGTTATAAATATCTAAAAAACAACTGGGTATCTATCATAGTTGGTATCCTTTTTGCTTGTGCTGCCTGGCTAAAAATAAATGCTATTACTGATTTTGCCGGATTTGTAATATTCGTAATGCTAGCTCAGACACGCATTCTCTCAAAAAAGTTCAAGCTCAAAGAAATCACCGATCTTGCTTATTATGCAATTGGGTTCATCCTGCCTATTGCCATTGCAAGCCTGATAGAAATTCTACAAAACAACTTTAGCAACTTCTTCAACACTGTCTTTCTCGACATGTTCCGATACATAGGTTACAACGAATCATCAAGATTTCTATTCTTTGAGGATGGAATGAAGTTGAAACTGGTGTTTCCAGTTATCGCAGTCTCGATTCTCAGTTTTAATTATGCCAAAAAGAACATAAGTAAAAAAACTCTTTTTATTGGATTGATCTTTACATTTCAATTCCTCGGGACGATAATTTCAAGCAGACACTATTCTCATTATTTACTTCAAGTTACAACAGGATTTGCTCTATTTACTGCTCTCTTTGCAAGAAAGATCAAGCGGACCTTAGATAAAACAAGAAAAATCTGCCTTTCTGCGCTATATCTATTGATAATAATCGGAGGGTTGCCGTACTTTACAAAAGGATCGGGGATAGGAGTAAACTATGGAGTCGCAAAGTTATATGGAAAAAACCTCGGCTATAAACTATATGCTTACTATGAGAATTTTGTAAACTACAAACTTCTAAAGAAAATTTCGTTCAATGATTACAGCTATTTCTTTAACGAGGAAGAAACCCATATGATTACACTCGAGAATACTCTCGAAACACAGTTTTCAGACATCTCAAAAAATGATATATATATTTACACCGATCGCGGCTGGACATATCCTTATCTTGACATTCGAATCCCGACTTTTTATTGTACAGCATATCATAGGACTCTGGCTTCAGATGGGAATGAGAGGCTGATAAGAGAATTGATAGAATTTGATCCTAGATTAATTGTGATGGAAAAGTGGGTTCCATCGTTTGAGGAGATGGATATTCTGCTAAGCCGGACTTATATATACGTGCATGAGGATTATAAGTATTACTATTATAAGATAAAAGAATAATTCGATAGAACAAGAATTTGGCAGAAGAAAAGACTAGAAAATGCTATATGAGAAAGAATGATACGCCTATCACAATAGGATTCAATAAAGAATTGATGGCAATAGTCTTTGCTTGTGCTCGAACGGTTCCGAGTCTACTATTTAATCCAAGATTACTGATCTCCATCATTCTCTCGATAATACAAAACGACTGGAATAAAAGGATGTTTCTTTTACCTGAAGCTAAAAGAATGTTCACCTCAATGTACTCAGAGAAAACATTAGATATCAAGCCTTTCCCGAAAGGGACAAAGATCATAATAGCAAATCACACATATCTTCCGGGATTGCTTTCATGCATATGTCGCAGGATGCCCAAGGAAGAAGCTATGCCTTATATCCTTACTGACGTTTCGTTCCCTCACAAAATTTCCCTTAATAAGAAAGCGGGTTTTCTAAGAAGATATATTGCCAATAAACTTAAACAAATTGAACTGACTGCTTCTTTCACTGTCCCAATTGTTCCTTCGAATTCATCCCGTAAAGAAATTCTTGCAAGCTATAAGAATAAGGGACGCATATTTACATTCAAAGAAAAGGATCTTTTGTTAAAGCAACCGTTATTTTATAATAACTCATTCATAATTCTCATCGAAAATAACCCAAGCCGAGGGACAGAAATAAATACCTATGATGTAAACTTCGCAAGATTTACTGCTATGCTAGTGAAAAGTCTCCCCAAAACTCATATTATTTTTCTTACATTGAATTCAGATTCAAAGAAGGTTGAGCAAAGAATTTTCAAAGGAAAGTTCCAAAAGTATTTTTCAGAAACTACTATAGTAGGCAAAACATCAATAGCCGAACTTAAAGATCTACTAGGAAAAATTTATGAGGAAGAATTGACTATTGAATCAGGTATCAAGTCAACAACTAAACTATTTTAGAACGTTCTAGCTTTTAAAATTACCAAACGCGAATTCGAATAATCCAGGGAAATCTAAGTAGTAATTCAGATTAATTACATTTCCATATAAGACCATAATCTATTATAATTATCTGTTATATATACAGATTTAATTGTCCTATTAGAATGGTAGAAGTAAATCGCCCAGAGAGAGAAGATAATCACATAACAATCGGATTCAAGCATGAGCTGTTTACTTTTACAGGTCAAGTCTTACTAGCCGCAATAAGAAACCCTATGATATCGGCAAGATTAGGATTACCAACACTTACTGGCAACTGGAGTTCACCCATATTTCGATCAAGAAGAACAATACGTGCCTTAGACAGTCTTAGCCACGAAAGAACAAGCCTAGTAAGAAAGTTCCCCCCAGGGCCCAAGATCATTGTAGCTAATCATTCGGCACCTGAACATCTTTTTCCAGCAGTAGCTAGAAGAATGCCCCAGAATGAAAAATTTCCCTATACCCCTTGCGATATTCTATCCCCTTATAGGATTCTACAATCTGACAAGGCCAGCGCCATTCAAAAATGGTTTGCCAGAATACTTCTTCAAATGGACCTGACACTACCATTCATGCTTCCATCAATTCCTAGTTCCGAAAAAGAAAAACTCCCCGAAATGTTTGAATCTGCAAGGGTCGAAGGGAAGATTTATACCGGACTTAGTTTATTGCGACGATTAAGAGAAATAATCCAAGAAGAACCATCTTCTTCATTTCTGATACTTATTGAAGGAAAACCAAGCAGGGGTACTGATCTGAATCCCCCAGACCAATCTTTAGTCGACATTACAAACTTCCTCCTCCGTAATATGCCCGGAGCTCCCCTCATCTTCCTAGCCTGTAATAATACGAAAGCTGAAGTTAGACAACGGTTATTGACCTCTGATCAATTAAAAAGAGATACTGTACAAACAGACAAACCCGATTTTTTTGAGGAGAACCTTAGGAGATTGCTTGATCTGACAATTGAATAGCTAGCGATCTTACTCTTAGATCTTTGAAAAAACTGCGCAAACTTCTCAATGTATCAATTTAGTTAATAACTTTATCGAACATATTCATTAAACAAAGAAATTCTGCACACTTCATGAGCAGATATGTTCGCTTGTATACAATCCATCAGGGATAGTCCAAAGTTACAAATCTACTTTAAACCTTTAGAATTAATAGTCGGGACAGATGGGTCTCCCTGTCCGCCTCTGGCGGAGAAACCACAACCTCCCCGACCTGTCGGGGTGCTCTTACTGCTGGAAAGAATGATTTTAAAATGTATCAGCTAATGACTTACTCTAAGAAGAAAGAAAAGCGGGACCGATGGGTCTCGAACCCACAACCTCTCGCGTGACAGGCGAGTGCTCTAACCAGTTGAGCTACGATCCCGCTTTTCTTTCTTGGTCAAACTTTCAATGTACTTGTGACTTTTTAATGACTTTAAATATGATTCATACTTAATTGCTTCTTGTCTAATAGAAAACCCCCTTACATACTCTAGCTCAAAAGGTTTTCTATTCTTTGTTGATCTTTCCCTTCCTTGATTGTGTCTTATTATTCTATCTTTTAGGTTTCCAGTACAACCGATGTAAAACTTATTGTCTTTTTTACTTTTTAGAATATAAACAAAGAACATCTTCAATATTTCTCTCTATATCTTAACAACCTCCCCGACCTGTCGGGGTGCTCTAACCAGTTGAGCTACGATCCCGCACGTTTCTTTTGTTGTAAAAGTACTGCTCGTCCTATAGAAGCTTTAGAAGTATATCAAATACTCTGTAACAATATCAATCATGGTGCTGAGGAGAGGACTTGAACCTCCACACCCTTTCGGGCACAGCCACCTCAAGGCTGCGTGTCTACCAAATTCCACCACCTCAGCACAGTTTATAAATAAAAGAGTAAAAGATTATAGTTAGAATATTATATCAAAGTCAAACCTAAAGAGTCTATCAGTATTAATAGCCAAGTATACGTTAATTATATTATATCTAATTTCAAAGCCTCTAATCTTTTTATTTTACAGCTACTTGCGCCCTATAGTATAATGCCGTCTAATAGAATATTATAATAATGCCAGAAATACCTACTGACTTTGCATCACATTTCGGAGATATGCAATTTGTAGTTGAGCTAGCAACAAGATTACTAGTTCCTGATTCTTGCAAGGCTATCCGTGATCAATCACATGCACGCAAGAGATTAGAAGCCGAGGCAGCTGAACGAGTAAATAAACCCGTTACTCTTGAAGAGTTTCTCTTAGGAACTCGTCTTGAGTACATTGAATGGGAGATTAGAAGTTGTGTACATCTGCTATGGCAAAAAGGTTTCACAACATACGCATCAGGATATTCCTATAGACGAGGAGAAATTTTTCCGAATACATGTGACGGAGCACACTTCCTTAGGTTTGTTTCCAGAGAATGCCCACCCGAATCGGTATTAAAGCAAATATGGAGTTTGACTGATAATACAGGGATTCTCACGTATACTTCTATTCCTTATATAGAAGATGCATTAACTATCAGAAATCGTTTCCCAGATAGAGAATTCATTGCATTAAGTGACCAGTTTGGAGATGGTACCCCACTCTGGCTATGGGAAATTGATATCATTTATACCGGAGGCGATGCCCAAATACTTAACGGTCACTGGGACCTAATTGCAGAAACGATACCAGATTTGGGATGGCACCTTCTGAGACATAACTCATACGGTGCTCAAAACTTTAGGAAAAAACATGCACTCATACAGCCGATTTAATTCTAAAGCTACTTCCAAAATGATTATCTAGCAATATAATTATTTGAACCGCCCATATTCCTCCTACACGTGATCTTCCTCATCCGCCATCGCTTCTTCCTTTGTTTTGTGAACTTTGCCATCTGGATGATTTGGCGGTGAGTAGATAGTATAAAGCTTCAACGGTAGTTCAGAAGAAGTATTGATCAGATTGTGCTCAGTTCCGGCTGGAACTATGATAGCATCACCATCTTTTATATCTTTCTCTTCACCATCCATCACAATCTTCCCTTCGCCTGATTCTACTCTGAAAAACTGGTCAACTGTGTTGTGTACCTCTTTGCCAATCTCTTCGTTTGGTTTGAGACTCATAAGTACCAGCTGGCAGTAAGTCCCTGTAAAAAGAACCTGCCTGAAGTACTCGTTATCCTGAGTCAACTTTTCTATATTGTCAACGTATCCTTTCATACAAATTAAGTAAGAATTAAAGTATCAAATCAATATACTACGCCGCCTATCATTTGGCAAACAAGGGTTATTCGTACTGGCTGCATAAAAAATCTGTGTAAGTTCGAAAGATGTCATAATTATGACGAGGCATATGAGATACGAATATCTGAATATCAAAATTCTAAACTTGGATGTTCAAATTCGAGCCGGCTCTCTTTGTATCGAAAAATATGTTTATACATTCGAGTTTTGATCATAGGGATTTGTTTCGTATTTAGGATTTTAGGATTTAGAACTTAATACTATTATGTTTGTAGAAGTTATACATATCCTTTACATTCACCGCTTCTTTCTGTAAAGTATAACTATACCTTTGTAAGCTGCCAAAATGAGTCCTGTCACTTACTTCCTAGTTTATTTACTAAGTGGTATAGGTCTACACTTGCTAATCCCCTATAAGTTGTTTGACGATTCCAATCTTGCTTTCATAGGATTTGTAATTATCTTGATTGGCGGATGGCTTATATATTGGGCTAATAATACTTTGAAGAGATATAAAACACCCGCAGATATATTCAAAGAACCAACTAATCTGATACTAGACGGACCATTCGCTTTCAGTAGAAACCCGATGTATTTAGGGATGACAATTATGCTTTTAGGCATCTCCCTTCTCTTTGGTTCTATAGCTGCTTTCAGCGCCCCGATACTATTCTTCATCACAGCCAACACAGATCTTATACCCAGAGAAGAAAAACAATTGTACAAAGTATTTGAGAATCGATACGCAGATTATGCCAAGAATGTAGGAAAGTGGATATAAAATAGGCTAATCAGCTAATTGGCATATTAGCATCCGTTTATACTGCTTCACCATTCACTTTATCCCCGCCCCTTGTTGCTGAGATAAATTTGATAAATCCTTATCTAAAATCAAAAAGCATAAACTTCTAATTGTTCAAACTTTTTCTTATCAACACAAAAAGTACGCGGGTTGATAAACCAATCAGTATAAGATTCGATCCAAATAAAAACCACTCAGTTTTTACTCCATGAAGATGAGTATCCGGAAGCTCTCCAGTATCAGGTAGATCAAAGTCGTCACTTTGACAACACTCAACTAAATCATCTGCAGTGAAACTTATGCTATCCTGTATTCCACCATCACAGACTACCCTGACAGAATATGTCTCTGTCGGCGAACTTGGAATCTCTTCAAACAAAGCATGCGTGCTTACACTAAGAGGATATTCATCATCGCTCAAAGCTGTGATCGTTACCGTTTCAGGATCAAGGATAAGACTTTCCACCCCGCTTACTTGAGAGAAATCACAGGTTATGTTGTTAGGGGGAGCATTCCCTCCTTCCCACCATGAAGAGATTCCGAAGCTAAAAACTATATCAAATGTTTCATGATCTATGCACTCTGTTTCTATAGACATAACCATATCTTCTGACTGTGATATGACAACATCAACTTCATCGACAGAATCAAACTGGCCGTCAGTAACGGTTAGTTCAAATGTCAATGTTATGCTATCTTCAGTTATATCAGGAGCAGTAAAAGCTGGAGTTTGTGAATTAGGACTATCGAGAACTACATCATAGCCTGTAGTATCAATCTGGTCCCAGGCATAAACCAAACTCTGACATTCAGAGTCTTCGTCCGATGAGCCGGTCCCATCCAATGCCACTGCTTCTAACTCTGAAACACTCTGATCACTGCCAGCATCAGCAACAGGAGGGTGATTTATAACATGCCTTACATCAAGAGATGATCCAAAATCACATGAGGTGGGAGGGTAATTATCACCAGCCAATGTTGTAGCCAAGAGCCAATAGCCCTCATCTTCAACAGTATCAGGATCATCTCCAAACACTTGTATCACCCCATCATCATGTACTTCATTATCACTCACTTCTGAATCCAATCCTCCGGGAACAAAGATATAATCAACTTCGAAGTCATCTCCAGTACAAGGAGTATCTCCGCCTGAGGGTACACAGTAAGGCCCGTAATCTATTTCACCTTCCTCGTCGAAATACTGAATATCGAGATATGGAGTAGTTGGTTCGTCACCTCCCCAACATAAGTAGTCCTGATTTTCATATTCCCAATTATAT
>JAQVGX010000081.1 GCA_028696515.1 Candidatus Dojkabacteria bacterium
ACATTTCGTACACTTTTTTATTCATAAATTTAAGGAAATTATGCTTTATACCACAATGACGGTACGAAATGCTACTTTTACCCACAAATTTTTTTAATTATGCCGAAAATTAAGAGAATTGAATGTAAAGGTTTGAGTATTATGATGTCGGAGTGAGGGACTGTGATACTTATACAATTTCGAGTCTTGTGATTAAATTTATCAAGGGATTTGGCACCCTGACAATTTTTGTAGCGTTTACATCTGTGAACTCTTTACTGCTTAAACAGGCTTACTTTTCCCATTTCAATTTCAACTGATACTTTTTATTTATTTCACTTGAAATAGCATGGGCGCAGTTCTTTTTCACTCTGAGCTCCTCTTCATTTGAATTCTCAAGTCTCCTACCGTAATCATATGATTTATAAACCCAGTTAGTCAAGTATTCACTTGCTCTTTGACCATTTCCAAGCTGAGCGTAGATAAAGATCATGATGTAAAGGAATCTTGAGGTACCTATACGGTGTATGATATCAACTGTATTTAGGTTCATAAAATTACTTTCAGAGAGAATTTCTTTGTCCGGTTCGAGAAGCTCGACTATCTCTTTTATGTTTCTTCTATTACCGAAATAGCTTTTCGCATAGGGGATAGTGGTTTCTAAGACTTTAGTACATGATGATTCAATATCATTGCTATTGAACTTTATAAGGAATTTTGTTGCTTCTATAGTGGTAAATCCTACTCCGATTTTATTGTCCGGGTGTTCTTTTTTCAAATATCCAACAGAGTAAATAGGATTTTTTTTGTATTTTAATACAACCTGATCCAGCGCTGTATAATGTATGTATGGTATGAAAGTCAAATGAATTCCCCACTCAACTACGCCAAGATATTTGCTTGGAAAATAATATATCGCGAAAATCTGCTGTATCTTTTTATCTATGTCCCGGCTCCATATGTACTTTCCAGTCTTTTCCATTCTAAAAACTTCCTTTAGTCTGGGAGAAATATATTTCTCGAGGGCTTTATCACGCTGGCTGCTGTTCATCCTTGCTCGAAAATGTGGAACGTAAAAATCTACAGCTTCCTGAGCTGCTTCTAAAGGTGTCTGTTTTTTTTGAACATCATTCATAGCTATTCAATAATATCTTATTTATGATATTTTATAAAGTTTGGTTTAGAGACATACTTAAGATTTTTATTCAGCCGGATAAATCATAATTAGGAATCCGTAAGCTTAGATAGTTACTTGTTTATGTAAATATGTATCTTTATAGTATATCAGTAAATAGTCCCTTCATCTTTTCCTCAGAATCACATGATATACAAATACTTCATTGTAAGCGTCGTAGTAAGTACGCTGCAATGCGATTTCAAAACCTAAATCTACAGCAAACTCGATGTTTCTTTTGTTTACATGTTGAAATACAACCAGGCCCTCATCCATCAACAACTCATGTGCTTGAGTTAGAAAAGACTCTCTTAAACTGGTTGTTTCACTATCTATATGACTATCGGCTGTCAATCCGGAAGCAAATATTACAGATATTCGTTCGTAACCATATGAACGGATTCGTTCTGTCAAATGAAATACATCTAGGTGTTGAAATCTGGTCTCTGCATGGTAAAATGAAGGGAGGAATGCTTCTCCATCCATGTAACGTTGTAAACTTGTTATGTTGGTAACGAGAAGTTGTTTCAGTCTTCCTAATGCAAAAACATCGTAGCCATTTTCTGTTGGGCCGCCAACTTCAAGTGCAGTCCCGTCCAATCTTTTAACCTCTTTATACGGATCAAAGCCTCTTAGTTTGATTTCTGAAACTCTCTTGAAATAGGAATATACAGGATGAATTACTTCAAATGTTCTGGTAAATGCATAGCCGCGAGATCTCAAAGTTAGCCTTTGTATAAGACCGGCTGCAGCATCCATTATTACTGCAGGAAATCGAAGATTTTCTTTCGGAGTTTCCCTCAGCATCCTAAGCTAGTCAGATTAAAGTGAATGTATTATACACCATGATCAGGCGAGATTTTAAGGTCTGGGGAATCAATGCTTTAGTAGCCATCGGGGTAAAATTCAAGAGAATGTGGGCATTTGACCTTGAATAGTTTTTTGCGAAAGTCTAGTGGAGATGCGAGGCATGTTAGTGTTTTCAATACTCTCCTAGAGAATAACATATTGAGGTGTAAATGATTTCGAGATCTAATGCAAATTATGAAGGAGTATTCGCTTACTTCTAGTTGTTATTGAACTTAAACTTTGATGCAAAGTTTGTAGTCATATTGTTAAAAAAAGTAATGATGGACATCGACTGACTCATCGCATCACACAGACAAGCGATCAGCTCAATCACCCAAATCACCCTTTCAAAATTGCGCTAATCATTTACCCAATTACCCAGGATCATTTCAGCAGCAGTGTAAATTCTTGTAAACCCATTTTCTTGCCATGTTCATATCACCTACCTATAATAATCTCAGGATCCTCTCTTAGTAGTCACGTAGATTTTTACGTGGCTTCTGCCCCAAAAAGATCTGCCCAAAAGTTTATATTTTAGAGTATTGTCATGGCTAGTAAAGAAGAGGGAAGAGATTCACAGTCGTTGGGTCCGTCACTCATTTTAGGGCTCGTGGGAGCAGTTTTTGTTCTTTTACTCCTGGGAGCAGGTATCTGGGGCGTCAGCAAGATAGTCAGCAAAATCCGTGAGAACCGCGAGGATACTCAGGAGGAAACAGTAGCTGAAGAAGAAAAAGAGGAAGAAGAGAAAACGGACGAGGAAAAGAAAGAGGATGAAGAGAAGACAGATGAGGAGAAGAAGGATGAAGATGCTGCTGACGAGGAAGATAAAACTGATGAAGAAGATACCGATGATACCAGTGATGGAGATATCAACGGTGATGGCGTGACCGATGAGAAGGACAAGAAGGATGCAGAAGATGCTTCTGAAAAAGCTTCCGAAGCTATAGCCGGTATGTGGGTCGCCAATGACTACAAGAAGGGCGATATCAATGGGAACTCATACAAAGTTGTCTGGGAGGACACTTTGTGGGAAATCGCAGAGGCCAGATACGGAAGCGGTTTCGAGTGGACCAAGATCTTGAATGCGAACAAAGACAAGGTCGGGTTCCTTCCAAATGGAAGTCAGGCATTGATATTTCCTGGACAAGTATTGGAACTTCCCGAATAACAGTCCTCAACCGACAAGTGCTAGTGTGGGGAATCAAAAGAGAGGTAAATTTATCCAAAACTGTGAGCCTCCAAGCTTGCAGAGTGATCTACGTAGGAGCGGATACAATCGCACGTGAAATTGATTTTTCGCTCGAACGTTCAGAAAGGAGACTACTCGACGGAGTGGTCTCTTTTTTCATTCAGCTATTTGTCCTAGGGTTTTACCACCCTAGAACCCAGGTCATACTTTTTGTAACCAAAAAGTATGCAAAAAGTTTTGGGGTTCGCTAGTTCCACCAGTGACCGATTCATTCATAAGGGAACTAGTACAGGGAATACCTCACCCCAAACCCCTTTTGTTATCTATTCCTTATTCAGAAAACATACCATTTGAGAGTTAATCCTAAATTTGCAAGACAAGAGATTCTAAAACTCAAAACTTAAAGTTAGGGTTATAGAAATCAGAATAGAAGTTTTACTATCTAGATTTTGTGATTCCAAGCTTGTTTCGAGTTTCGAATTTAGAGAGTAGGATTTCGATCAGATTGTCTACTCTCCTGTGCTACTTGTTATTGTCCTTCCTGTACTTCATATAATGAGTGAAAGAAATCTGTGCGATGGCAACGATCGGAACAGCAAGCAGAGCACCCCACAACCCCATGATCTTTGAAGCTCCAAGTATCGCAACTAAAGTCAGCATGGGATTGACGCCGACGACCTTCTGCATAAGCTTCGGAACTATGAGATAATTCTCAAAAAGCTGTATGAGAACAAACCAGACGGCGATAAAGATGATCTTCCAAAGTGGATAGTGTGAACCGATAGAAACAGTTAAAGCAAATATCAAAGAAATAGTTGGACCAATCCCAGGGACTGCTTCGAGAAATGCTGCGCTTATTCCCAGGGGAATAGAGAACTCAGCTCCGATGATTTGTAGACCAAACCAGGCCAATACACCCACCAATGTCATGAGCAGAACCTGTGCCCTAAGCCAGGCCCCAAGATTGCTCTCGAGGGCATTTATGAAGTTGGAAATTCTCTTTTGATGCTTTCTGGGCAGAAGCTTCAGAACTTTTTGCTTTGATGGCTCTTTGAACTGTATAAAATAGATAGACAGTACAAATACAGATATGATGTTTACCAGCCCGCCGAAAATCGAGCCGACGATTCCAAAAGCCTGTTTGACCCCGGTGAAAAAGTAATCAGAAAGACTTGAAACCTGGAAATTCTGCAGGAAATTGTCTTTTACATTTCCGAAAATCTCATCCCAGTTGAACCTATCTCTTATTAGCGGAATCTTCTCTATAAGCCAGTCGGCAAAGTTTGTGATGATAGTCGGAAACTCTCCTATAAAAATCTCCATCTGAGTTACGATGGGTTTGTAGCTCAGTAACAATAGAATAATAAGTGCTGAGAAAAACAGAAAGTAGATAAGTGAGATCGACAAAGCTCTGGGAACCTTCTTTGAATGTAGAAAGTCAACAATCGGACTCAACATCGCAGAGACTGAGAATGCTATGAAGATGATAAATATGATTTCTGTCAGGCGTACTAGAAGCCAGGCCAGACCCACTAAGACAAATAACTTTATCAAAGTCTTTGTTGTTATCTCGATTTTGTACGTTTTGTCCATGTGAAGTTTTTGTAACTAAGTAACTAAGTAACTAACTACTCATCCTTGCAAATTCTCCTCGACTGTTTTATGCAGATTGCTTTTAGCCTTTATGATTTCTGTGTAAACGTCCCTAAGCAGTATCACTGTAGCGAGCATAGTACAGCAGAGACTTACGACTCCAGTCCACTGAAGTGCTCTTCCCACGAGTACATTTACGAGCAAGGCAAGCAGCGCAAGCCAAAGAACGATCAGCCACACACTTGCTTGAAAATATATCTCAAAAGAGTCTCCAACAAGTTTCAATAAATTATTAGTAGCCAATTTTGCTATTGTTTTTGGTGAGATTTTAGCTGAACTGAAGAATATTGCGCGTATCAGTATGAACAAAAACCCGAGGAACACAAATAAGTACATAATGACATTGGAATAGGTTGTTGCAGTGATCTGCTGATCAAGTGTCGGATATACTACCTTTACCGAGAAGAAATTGTTCGGATCGTTTAGAATCCCCCAATCCAGCTTGAAAACTGAGTTTGCAAACCACAGACCCGCAACTTTACCACAGATCATAACTGCAGCAGGAATCAACGCTGTATCTATAAGCTTAGTAAGCGATTTTGACATGTCCGACAATGCTATTTCCCTATATTATAACGAGATTGAGAAAGAATGCAAAGCCAGGGTAATGACCAAGTACCAATTAACAAAGAATGAAAAATGATCAAATCTCAATGACCCTGAATGTATTTAAAAACATGCATTGCATAAATATAGAGCTAATCTTAACAAGTGTAATGATCTATCATATTTTACGCTTATAAGTTGTTTAAAGTTTAATCTTGATGGTAGAACTTATATTTTCTCGAAAAATGTTTTAGCTTTATACAAAAAGATTCCTGATAGAACTATCAATAAAAACCTATAAGAACAGGTGTTGCGGTCTAGCAATTCAGTAGCGGAAATTATATTGAGGCTGATGATGCTTTAAGTAGAAAGGATTATATTTACCGTAATAGAATTATCATGAAAGAAGCAAAAGAATCCTTTTTGCATTTGAAACTTTTAAGATTGGTTTGTGTGATTAGAGAAGAACATCTAGACAAAGTCATAGATGAAGCTAACCAGCATGTATTAATTTTCTCAGCTATTCTTTTAAAGGTTAAGAGGTATTTTTGTCATTTGGAAATTGGTTATTTGACATTCCTTGATAATTGGTCGATTGTGACTTGGTCATTATAATCCTGCGGTTAATAACTCTTTCCAATCGGTTGTGTACCTCTTTGACACTCTCATTCTCTTGTACAACCACGGTCTCTCTATCCCCTCACTAAGCAGCTTGACCTGTCCCCTGCCCCACTTTCTGTTTATTGCATCTATCGTTTTCATCAAAATTTTGATCCGGCCTGAATTTTTGTTTGATGCAAAGATATTTGTCTGACTTTGAACCTTAGACTCGATGCCGGATAGCAGGACGCCTGACTGTTTATATCTATAACCTTTTTTGAATATCTTTTTAAGTGCTTGGAGCGCATTTTTGGTAAGAAGAATTGTGCTTGAAGTTGCTTCTGGAAGATGAATATGACAAGAGTTTGAATAATGTCGACCCTTGAACCTGTTTGTTCGAACAAAGACTATAACTATGTTTGCAAGCGATTTCTGGCTTCTCAGTTTTTCAGCTGCTATCGCTGTGTGTGAAGAAATCGCTTCCTGCAGGTCATCTAGATTTGTGACTTCTTGTCCAAATGTTCTAGTGGTACTGATGCCTTTTTGAGGGACTGGATTTTTCTCCAAGTCGAAGCATTTTATACCTCTGAGTTCTTGGACGCATTTTTCTCCCATCACAGTCATTTTCTTTTTTATACATTTCAAATCCGCATACTTTAGATCTCGGGCTGTATAAATACCCAAAGCTCTTAATTTCTTTGAGTACTGTCTGCCTACTCCCCAAATATCTCCTACATCTATTCTCTTTAGATAGCTGTCCACCTCATCATTACTTAGATTTGTGAAATCGAGAACTCCATTCAAAGACAGGTCTTTTTTGGCTATTTCGTTTGCTGCCTTGGTCAGAGTCTTTGTCGGAGCGATCCCTATGGAAACTGGCAACCCTGTCCATCTTAGAACTGTTTCTCTTTTCTTGTGAGAATACGATTTGTAATCTGAGATATGTAGTTTCGAGAATGACAGTAAGGGCTCATCAATAGATTCAATTTTAAT
>JAQVGX010000009.1 GCA_028696515.1 Candidatus Dojkabacteria bacterium
GACTTTATGGCGGGGGGATTCTCCTGGGTGGAGGAACATCTACTCTGACAAATGTCACAATAGTAGGCAACAACGCATCAGGCAATAATGACGATGGTCTTTATGCATCTTCAGAAATTGTCTATATCAAGAATTGTCTTATCGCAAATCATGCGAACTATGATTTCATAAATTCGAGCAGTACGCTCAATGACAATGGATATAATCTGGTTGAGAATTCATCGAACTACACGTGGGCTGGAACGGGAGATATAACAGGAGATCAGGCCAGTCTAAACATCAGCGGCTCACTTGCTCTAAACGGCTCTCTTTATGGCACACATACACTTGCGCTGCTTGCAGGAAGCGTAGCAATAAATGCAGGTGATTTTGGCACAAATAATACTGTATCTGTTACCGGCACGGATCAAAGAGGTTACTTCAGAAACGGGGCGGCCGATATAGGAGCCTATGAATACGATGGTCTTTCGGAAGCACCAACATTTACTCTAACTTACTCAACAGGCATCGGAGGAAGCATAAGCGGAGATACACCACAGACAGTATCATTGGGGGAAAGTGGATCAGCGGTTACTGCTGTGGCTGACACAGGATACAACTTCGTGAACTGGAGCGACAGCTCAACAGCTAATCCAAGAACAGACACAAATGTTAGTTCAAACATTTCAGTGACTGCAAATTTTGAAGTAGCTACTTATTCTCTTGAATATACATCTGATGGAAACGGCACCATTAGTGGAAACAGTTCACAAACTGTCAATCATGGTTCAGATGGCAGCGAAGTTGAAGCAGTAGCCAATACTGGATATCACTTTTTGAGATGGAGCGATGAGTCAACCGCCAACCCAAGAACAGACTCAAACGTAACAGGAAATATTTCTGTTACGGCAATTTTCGAAATAAATACCTATACACTTACCTACACGGCAGGCCCGAACGGAAGCATCACAGGAGAAACCGTACAGACTGTCAACCACGGTTCAAACGGAGCTGAAGTAACAGCAGTACCTGACTCCAACTATGCATTCCTAAATTGGAGTGATGATTCAGTAGAAAATCCCAGAACTGACTTACTTGTAGAAGAAGATATATCTGTTACTGCAACATTTGAAATAATTAACTCTGAGGCTCCGCAGAAGCTAAATTTCAAAATTAACAATGGAGACAACTATACAAACACGAAGGATACAGGCTTAACTATAGAGGCACAAGACGATCAAAATGAAGTATCAGAGATGATCGTTTGCAACAATGCTGACTTTACCGGCTGTGAATGGGAAAATTATCAAACAACAAAGTCATGGGAACTGACTGGAGGAGATGGTGTTAAGAATGTTTATATCAAATTTAAAGATTCCGTAGGAAACGAAAGTTTAGCTTCTTCAGATTCCATAATCTTGGACACAGAAATCTCAATTTCGCAGGATGAAACTGATTTCACTATAACTGACGAAGGCAGCCGCACAACCTATAATCAACGGCCTGTATTTTCCGGAAGAGGCGAGATAGGGGCAACAGTCACTATCATCATCAATTCAAACCCTATAACAGGAACAACAACAGTAGATTCAAACAGGAACTGGTCTTGGACCCCTGATCAGGATATCCCGCTCGGAGAACATACGGTTACCATAACAACTCAAGATCAAGCAGGAAATAGTTTTCAGATAAGCTATCCTCTTGAAGTATTGGTTCAACAGCTCCCTGAAAGTGGACAGCAGATTCCTATGAACTTGATTACCTTATTCGGAGGCCTAATACTTTCTATAGCCGTATTTAGGAATTCAAACAAATACAAGCGAGATTTTGAGTAAGTAGACTTGTACGAATCACAAAATGTTTCTTCTTAACCTCCTTAGCTTAGTCAAATCCAACCTACTGCTTTATCCATTTCACCACGCCGACTATCACGCTCACCTTTCGAAGTAGTAAGGCTTATCGGCTTATCGGCTTTTCAGCTAGTCTGCCTATCAGCCCATCGACAAGGCAGTAACGTGATTCGCTGTTTATCTCACTATCTAACTATCTAGCCATCTAACAATATCAACACATTGCCTTCACTCCAAATTCTCACTAAAATACATTCATATAATATCAATTTGCGTTACTAAGTATGCACCCAACCTTTCTCATAATCCACGGTATGTCAGGAGACCGAACGAATCACTGGTATCCCTGGCTTGATAAGGAATTAACCAAAATTGGCTGCAAGGTAGATCGGCCGACATTTCCAAATAACCTGATTGCAAGAGAAGAGATTCTTTTAGAATTTGCCTCAAAATTCATAGATAAGAATACAATCATCATCGGCCATTCATCCGGATCTTCAGTAGCTTTGAGAATAGCAGAAAAGAATAGGATATACGGATCAATTCTCGTCGGAGGACTTTACAAAGACCTGGGCTATGAAGATGAGATAAAGACCGGCATCTTTGCGCATCCCTGGGACTGGGAAAAGATAAAGGAAAATCAGAACTGGATTATACAGCTCGATTCGAATAACGATCCATTTATTCCTCAAGAACATTTCGAAGAACTGGCAGAAAATACAAATTCGGAACATATCAAACTGCCAAATAGAAGGCATTTTGGTGATGAAGAGGATATCCCGTTGGAATTCCCCGAATTGCTTGATGCAATAGAAAAGAAACTGTAAACATGATTAGTCGATTTATGTCATAAATTAATCGGCAAATATTTAATCAATTTGCCATTTTATAATGCTTTAGATAAAATTTTCGTCAAGAATTAATTATAAAACCATCTGATATGTCCGAGAAATACCAAAAGGTTGTAATAACAAAGGAGATTCCAAGAGAAAAGATGTTTTCCGAAATTGAGTCGCTTACTTCTATATTGATTGAAAAAAATTGTTCCCGATGAGATCTATTTCGGATGGGCCTGGAAAACTGAAACTGGAGGCTTTACTGTCCCAATAGATATATTCAATCGCTTCACTGAATTTATAAGAGCTAAAGAGAAAGAACTAAATGAGTCGCTTGGAGAAAATGATATATTTATAACTTTTACAAAATATAAGGCACGAATCGAATACACTCATGACTCTGAAATAATACTTCGATATGATGATGAAAATGAACTTGTAAAAATTGTAAGAAATAACTGGACTGAAAATGGCATACCAATTAGATAAAAAGGGCTCAGAGACATTACAGCCCCAGAATCCGATTAATCAATTACTTAGTTACTTGATTACTTAATTGCTTGCTTAACTGTTTATCCGCTTACTGTTTTAGTTGTAACTAAGAACATAGCTTTTTGCAGCCGGACTCAATCCTGGTATAAACAAAGTCGCAAATTCATCAACTCGACCACGCTCAACCATAGTGACAAAAGCATAGATCTGATCTGTCTCATCATAGATGTTTCCTCGAGACACAGTTCTGAAAGTACTCGGCAGGAACTGAAAGATGCCTGTCGGGTGTTCACTGCCTACACTGCTTGCGCTGACTGACCCGGTATTCCAGTGGCTTTCGTGCTGGCCGATAAAGAACATCGCCTGGATAAATAAAGCATTGTTATCAAGTCCTTTGGAAGTTAAGATGTTATCGATTTCTGGAAGATAAGGCTCGACATTCGGATAATAGTAATACCCTGCCAACTTCTTGTATTTCTCTTGAAGAATGACTGTTTTATCTTGTTTTTTAGTTTTCACCTTCTTCTCCTTCTTCTGAACCTCTGTGCTGTAAACAAGACTCTTTTCTAAAGCCCTTACGTCCTCGTTAATGTTTATAGGCATCATAGCAGCAAAAGGAGATACACTGCCAAACAGAAGAGCGGCTGTAAGATAGACTATGAAGCCTGCACGGGCCGTGTACTTCGCAAAGAAATTTATCTTATAGTTACCACGAACGTGCTCACAGATAAGACTCCTTCTGTTGCCTGTTTTGATATTTAGCTTTATATTAAAACTAACTACCATGACGCGGTTTATAATAGATAAACTAACTAATTTCTTAGATAACTTATCAATACAAACTGCTTTTTCATCAATGCACTGTTTGAGATATTTATTCACTTTGAGGATAACTTAATTATACCATAATGCAAGCCTATAGTCCAGCACCGTATTGACCGAAATAACAGGCCCAAGCTCCTTGTCTCAGATACAAGCTAGCTAATTAGCCGATAGGCTGACTAGCTGACAAGCCTTCACTAGCAATACTCCTCATTTTGTACTATCATTCAAGCACTAGTTAACCAATTAAGGACCTATTTATGGCCACAGTCTATAAAGCACTTATCTTTACGCCGACATCTGACAGATCGCTCAAAGTCTACAATCCCGGATTTTTAGCTGTTTCCGATAACGGAAAAATCGAGGAAATAAGCGAAGAAAACCTGCAGGAGAAATATGAGAATTACGAATTTATAGATTTATCTGATTATCTCATCATCCCCGGCCTCATCGACATTCATAATTATTTACCGCAATACGCTTTTGCCGGGATAGGGGATAAGGAACTTCTCCCCTGGCTTGAAAACTACACATTTCCAAGAGAGAAGACATTCGAGCATGATGAGACAGCCCGGAAATCGGCACAGAAATTCTTCACAGATCTTCTCAAGAATGGAACAACAACAACAGTAACTTATGTGACAATTCACAAAAATGCTACCGAAATAGCATTTGAAGAGGCAGAAAGGGCCGGGATAAGAGCCGTAATCGGCAAAGTAAATATGGACCAGAATTCGCCTGATTTTTTGATCGAAAACAAAGAGGTATCTCTTCAGGAAAGCAGACAATTAGCAGAAAAATGGCATAGGAAGAATAATCGGCTGTTCTATGTCGTTACACCAAGGTTCGCAGTATCCTGCACTATGGATATGATGAAAGAATTGGCGAGATTAGCTAAGAATGGCAATTACTTTATCCAGAGTCATCTTTCCGAAAGCAAAGGTGAGATAGATTTTGTGAAGAAATTATTTCCCGAATGCAAATCTTACACCGAAGTATATGAAAAAGCAGGATTACTTGGCAAGAAGACGATAATGGCCCACTGCGTACACTGCAGCAGGGAGGAAATAGAAATTCTTAAAAAAACTGAAACCAAAATCGCACATTGTCCGACCTCAAACAGATTTCTCAAAAGCGGGATCTTGCCGCTTCGCAACTATCTCGACGAAGATCTTGTCATAGGTCTTGGAACCGATGTGGCCGGAGGATACAGCCTGTCCATGATAAACGAGATGAAAGAGGCGATTGAAAACTCTAAATATTATCAGCTCTTTACCGATGAAAGTGCCGAACCTGTATCTCCATCAGAAGCATTCTACCTGGCAACGCTCGGAGGCGCTCAAGCTTTAGGATTTGAGCACGAGATCGGGAGTCTCGAGAAAGGTAAAAAAGCAGACTTTGTAGTTGTAGATCATAAAGCAACAGATCCGGAAAACGGAGAAGGGGAGTACGGTAAGCCTGAGCAAATTCTCTCAAGGCTGATTTACAGAGGAGGCGGACAGAGTATCAAAGACGTTTTTATCCAAGGAGTCAGGGTTAGTTTGTAATAATGAACCTAAGCAGTATTCTCAAAATCAAAAAAAATAATCTCGTTGCAGGAGATCTTCTCAAGGATGAGCCACGTTTCAGATTGACTCAAATTGCTAAGTACATTTTCCAAGATCTCATCGAAAATTGGGAGCAGGCTACTTCAATTCCAAAAGTCCTGCGTGATAAATTAAACAAGAATTCCTCACTTACAATGAATTCTAAACTTATCGCAAGTAAACACTCGCCAACGATAAAATCCCTGATCACCCTAAAGGATAGAGAAAAAATCGAAACTGTACTCATGCGCCACAAAGATGGAAGGAATACAGTCTGTGTCTCAACACAGGCAGGCTGTGCACTAGGGTGTGTATTTTGTGCAACTGGAAGAATTGGATTTAGAAGAAATTTGAGTTGGGATGAGATCGTAGCTCAGGTGATTCTGTTTCAAAGAATTCTCAAAAAGGAAAACCGAAGGGTAACAAATGTTGTTTACATGGGAATGGGAGAACCAATGCTGAATTATGAGAATGTGTTGCAATCAGTAAGAATTTTAAATGCTCCTAAGGGGCTGAACATCGGAGCGAGAAAAATATCCATCTCAACTGTGGGTATAACCGAAGGCATAGATAGACTTGCAAATGAAGATATACAAGTTAACCTTGCTGTATCGCTGCATGCTCCTGTTGATAGCTTAAGGAACGAAATGATGCCGATCAATAAAAAGTATCCCATACAAAAAATCCTTGAGTCAGTAACGAGCTACTTCAAGATGACTCACAGGAAAGTGATGTTTGAATATGTACTGATAGCAGGAGTAAATGATTCTTTAGAATATGCTGAAATGCTTGTCCAGCTGCTTCGTAAATACACCTGTATGTTAAATCTCATAAAGATGAATCCTGTATATAAATTTCATCCGCCAAAGCCTGAACAGATAAAGAGATTTAAAGAAATTCTAGAAAAAGGCGGACTCGAAGTTGTTCAGCGCTACAGCTTCGGGCAGGATATCAAAGCTGCCTGCGGACAGCTTGCAGGCGGAGAGGGCAATATTCAGAAGTAAATATAAGCCTCTTCTATTTGCAGACTTTATTAGTTGAAGGACAAATTAAATCTGTACTTAGATTTGATTTCACAGAGTTTTACTCTTTGAAATGCACCAACCTGAATTCGAGTTGTCATGTAAGATTAACACTCAACCCAATTTGTATTTGACTTTTAATTGGAACAAAGTTTCCTTGACCTCTTCAATCTTTCGATATCCTTTCTGACTGCTTCAATATTCATGGAATTTGTCTCCCCGCGTTTTTGTATAAAACTATACTCAGTATCAAGTTTGTTCTTTATTTCAGTCACTGAGTCTTGAAGATTCATAAAATCCTTTTTGGTTGCTGACTTAGACGACCTTTCTGATAAAGTCTCATCGAACTCATCTTTCGTAACTAATATTTCGAGCAGCTTCAAATTATTTGAAGCCAAACCTTCATTAATTATTCTTTTGATTTTTGTCAGATCTGATTTTGTTAGAGACATCTTCTTGAATAAACAACTGATTAAAAGATAACATAATCAAAACAAGTGGACAATGCTGGTTTCATAATTATGAAACCATTTACTTTTAATCTAGCTGTAAATCGATAAAACGGAGCAAAGCTATCTCTTGTTGACAACTTAGTTGCCAAAAGATATAATGATTATATATGCCTAACATGATTGTTATTGAAAAAATCATATTTTTCAGGTCTTAAACTATGAGACTCCTCCGGGAGTCTTTTTTTTTATTTATAGAAAGTTAAATTATTAAATAAGTAACATGGACTCAATTATCAAAACCCGAATCAATATTCTAAAATCATTTCAGAAAAAGTCTCACACACAAGGGGAACTTGTCAGAGAACTTGACCTCGATCCTGATGAAGCTCATTCTCAAATAAAGAAACTTATTGACCTTGGATTTTTAGAAGAAAAAATTGAGGAGGGGACCAATAGATATTACCTGATTCCTGATGCAGAAGAAAAGATAGCTGCAATGATAAAAAGTTTTGAAAGCTGACAAGAATTATCAGTTATAAAAATCAGTTTCACGCCAACCTTTGGACTCTAAGAAGAATTACGACCCAAGAGTCTCCATCTTACTGTCTCCCTTGCTAAAAAAAATAATCGTTGCCCCAACGTTTCGTCTCGTAGCCGGTTCCCACTTTTTAATGGTTCACGTATCTTTACTGCATCTTTCAAATAGGCATTCACGATAACCGATCTTGCTGAACCCAAAGCGTCACCAGGAATACTAATTGCTACATTAAACTGATTTAACAGGAATTTAGCATAGTACGCAACATGAATTCTTGCCAAATCAATATCGATCACACGCTTCCCGGCAAAATTTAGATACATATCCGCACATGCCAGCCGTTTGATAGCAGACATCACCTCTTCTGATTCCATACTTCCTTCAAGAACTACTTGCATATCGTATGTACAATCAACATTTGACAAGGGAAAACCTATAACATGATAAGCATAACTAAGCGAATCCACATAGTGCTGTATTTGCATAGCTAGCCCATAATGTATATTCGGATCAAATTCTTTGAAAGGGTAAAGCATACCACTAGTAAAACGATGGGCCATCCATTGAGCAAACTTCCCTATAACAATCCTCTCTGTCTCAATTTCCGCAGAAAATATTTGCAATGCGAATTCTCTCACTCTGTTATCTCCTTCAATCCCGTCTTCGGGCCGGGCATTTTCTTCAGTCATCTGCTTTCTGATAATATTTTGAGTATACCAATTCAAAAAACGCACAACAACAAGAATCTATCTTGGCTGCATATCTCTAGAATTGAAATTCCATCATGATTTTTTATCTGCTAAAATGATTCAAGCTAAACTTATGTGACAAAAGTATGAATACCGAAAACATCAAAAAGTTCAGAGTTTTGTACAATCAACTTGACGAACTGCTCTCTCAAAGGATACAGGAACCCAAGCGGCTGTCGTTTGTACAAAAGGTAACCAAGTTTGTAAGTAAGTTTCCTGAGTACCAGAAGATCAAAAATGATTTAAGACTTGTACATGACTTCAGAAATGTGATAGTTCATCAGGAAACATTTGCAGGTGAAATAGCTGTCCCAACAGACGAATATCTCGAAAGAGTTGTCGCACTAGCAACTCTAATCAAAGAGCCTCAGACTGCACTTGATATCGCATCTACTCGGATTTTCGCCTGCAGTCCAAGTGACAAAGTGATAGATGTTGTCAAAACTATGTCCGAGAACATCTACACATTCGTTCCTGTTTTTAAAGATAAAGCAAATCTTCAAGAGTTTGTAGGCGTGTTTTCCGAGAGCGTTCTTTTGACACTTATTGCAAGTACAGAAAAGCTTTCTATAGATGACTCGGCAACTATAGAAGATATTCTCGAATTTGTGAAAAAACCGATCACGGAGTCCTGGGCCTTCGTACCACTTCACGAAGCCTCTTATAATGTTCGAAACATGTTCCAGACAAAAACATTCTCTGATGCAGCTCTTGAAAACTCAAGACTCGGAGTAGTATTTGTCACGAAAACTGGAAGAAGAGAGGAAAAGATGCTGGGACTCATAACTGCGTGGGATCTGTCAAAAATTGACCAGGTGAGACTGAGGGTATAAAAAGAATCACGATCAATCCAATTACCCGACTATCCTACTCTTTGCATTCATCAATCCTTGCCTCCTCAGAAATACTAGCGTTATGCTAAGTAAACAAAGAGCAGCATACATGCAGAATACCACTGACTCTCCTGTATCTGATAAAGCATCCTCATAAATCACAGTCACGGAGTCAGCGCTTGGAGTGATATCCTCATTTGAGGTATAGAAATCCAATCGGTATTGAAGATATCTTGACTGCGGGGATGTAATTGGGGAGTTCGCTTCTGCCCAATCAGACCAAGTCTCGTTTACTGAAGAACTATTTCCACTTCGTGTGAACACGTCTATTACTGTACTGATTGGTTCATCTGAAACAACATCTATGTCCTTCCATATTGCAGTTTTACCATCATCAATGATCTGAGAGTAGTAAGTTCCCGAATCAAAGTAATCTGCAGCATAACTAACTGAACCAACTACAGGCGTTGTTGTACCATTAGCAGATGTCAACTTCAATTTCCATTGTACCCAATCATTTCCAACTACATCAGACTGATCTATCTCACAGCCATAGCTGTTACTGCACCAACTTGTCCAAGAACCCCAATAAGAATCCGGTAGTTCAACAGAAATCCAGTCAACTTCAAAAGAATCAGTAGCGTTATTCCAGGTTCCATTTGCCCATGATGCAGACAAACTCAATGAATTGAAAGCATTCTTAGCAATTCCTTCCGTGATCACCCACTCATTAGTATTGATTGATATCGCAAACCCTGGATGCTCAGTCGTACGAGCTCTAAAACCAGTTGCATTTGAATTCGCCCTTACTTTAGCTCTGATAATAGAACCAACGGGAAAATAATCAGCCGGCATTCCAGTGTCAAGAAGCATATAGCCAGAAGAAGCACCTGTTGGTTGAGATAAAGTTAGAATACCTCCTGATTCAATAACGCTATCAAAATCATTATCCGGGCTATAAGCATAGGAAATATTGCTGGTATCTCCATCATCAAAGTCATCCAGAAACATAGCTGTGTTATCACCCACTCTATATTGGATAGCGACATTATCACCCTTAGGAGCTGTTTCCTCCCAGGTCAAGATTTCGCTTGGAAGATTATTTAGTGATACTGGCATTCCCGCAAATAAACCTTCGGAGTTGTACTTACCAAGAGTAAGTATACTAACACCCGAATTAGGTACAATAATACCTATTGAATCAATTATCTCGACTTTCTTTGCGACATAGTCTGAATTTATTGAGGGTTTAGTAGTGGAAGAATATTCACCGGCTATCGTATCATCTGCCTGACTCGCAGTTCCATTTGTATCAATAACAGACAACCCTTTATCTGTGCTAAGATAAATATAACTGTTCGATGAATCATATACTACTCCTCTTATATTATCTCCAAGTAGTGCAGGGGAAGAAGTAGTACTGTAAGTTGCGACCTTTGTGTCATCTCCCGGACTGAGAGTCTTCTGGGTATCAATAACAGACAAACCAGCAGTTGTAGCTACATACAACAAACCTGTACTTGAATCAAGATAAGAGTCGCTCGGCGAATTTGAAGCTATACTTGGACTAGATACAGTAGTATAGTTCATTACCAAAGTATCATCGCCGATAGCAGCCGTTCCTTTAGTATCAATGACTGTCAGTCCTCCACCTATTGCGTCATATGCATCTACATTTACATATAGATATTCTGTAAGAGGGTCTACCCAGGAGGAAAGAACATAGTTATGACTGATTGGAGGTGTTGTTGCTGTAGTATAAGTACCGCGAGTAATATCATCACTAGCGTCCCCCGGAGTACCGTTCTGGTCAACTACTGTCAGTCCACTTCCTCCTGTTGCTACATATAGAAGATTATATCTTTCATCCCGAAAAGTTCCAGAGAGCTGATTCTTTGCTATATTTGCTGGAACAGAGCTAGTCGTATATCTAAACACCTGAGTATCATCAGCAGCACTAGGAGTCCCTTTTGTATCTATAACTGTTAGACCCCCACTTCCTGAGTTACTTACATATAAAAGATCATTTTCATCTTTAGATACTGTTATTGGATATAGGTTCCCTATCGAAGGACTTGAAGTGTCTGTGTAAGTCATCACATTTTCATCATCCAAGGGAGAAGAAGTTCCCTTCGTATCAATAACAGAAACGCCACCTCCAAAGGTACAGGCATACAAATGATCAAAGTCACTATCATAAAATACATATTGAATGCTTGCATTTGCAACCGAAGCCTGAGTGTCAAGAGTATACGTATACCCTTGATTTATCGATATTTCTCCGCCTTGCTCATTTACTACTTGCGCATAAGAATATGAGTCTTGAGGAACATACCCAGCTCCTAGATCCAGTTCAGTTGTATGTGTTAAGCTATTCTTTGTTCTTCTTATCAATATCTCTCCCGGACTTACATTTGGATCCACAGTATTATCATATGTTCCAGAAATGAAATCCTCCCAGGAGTCATGAACTACTTCAAACACTCCAGCAAGAACAGTCGAAGGAATACTAAACAGAAGTAACATAAAAACCAACAAATACAAACCATATCTTAACTGAGAAAGCTTTCCTTTCATATATATTTAACTGGCTAAACTTGTTACCTTACCAATATATCGTAAAAAGTATTGGCTTACAAGAAGTTACTAGGGGGAAAAATGGTAGACACTTATCTACTTTCGAGGAGTCGGAATTTGATCTTTACAGAAAAAACTCCAAGCTAAAGCTTCCATCCTCGCACTCTAGTCTTTCAATAAGTATCTACCAAAAACAAATTAACATGCCTCTTTCAAATTGTCAAGTTTCCCTTTCAAACAATTATTCTCTATAATTCAGATTGATAGAATAAAGTAATGTTACTTATGATACAGCCGGATCTCTCAAACCAAATAATCTCAGTTTCAGAATTCAACTCTCTGATCAAGGACATTCTCACCAATCTGGGCACATTTCAGATAAAGGGAGAGATCACTGAACTGAGAATCACGCCCAATAAAGGCCTTTACCTTACTTTGTCAGACGGCAAGGCAAACCTGCGTGTAGGCGGTTATGCTCCAAACATCAAAGGCGTAGATCTCGTGGAAAAAGACATGGATGTTATCGTGAGAGGAACTGCTGATCTCTATGTACCTTATGGCTCGTTTACATTTTCAGCAGTCTCGATCGAACCGGTCGGTGAGGGCTCCTTATCAATAGCTTATCAAAAGTTAAAAGAAAAATTAGAAAGTGAGGGTCTGTTTGCCAAAGAGCACAAGCAGGAACTTCCTCAATTCATAACGAAAATAGCACTACTGACTGGAAAAGATTCTGCTGCCTACTCTGATTTTGTGAAAATTCTAGATGAGCATAATAGTGGAGTAGAGGTCTATTATTACCCGGTTCTTGTTCAAGGTGACAAATCACCAAAAGAAATTCAAAAAGCTCTTAGTGCTCTCCAGGATACTGATGTAGATCTCGTCGTGCTTACTCGCGGAGGCGGAAGTCTGGAAGACCTGAAAAGCTTCAATGATGAAGAATTAGCCCGAGCAATATTTGCTTCTTCAAAACTGGTAATAGCAGGAGTAGGTCATGAGAAGGACGAGAGCATTGCAGATTTTGTTGCTGACATCAGAGCATCCACACCTTCTCAGGCAGCTTATTATATTCTAGATCAAAATCAGCGATTTCTAGATTCTCTTGCAGAAAGACTAGACATCATTATTGATTATCTGAGTACTAAAATTAGCGAAAAGGAAAATAAGCTAGAATCATTACAAAACGAATTGAACCTTCATATAAATCAACTGCTCACTAATTATTCTGAAAAAGTAGACTCACTCGAAAGAGTTCTCGCATCTTTCAATACTGAAAACATTCTAAAAAGAGGTTTCGCAATCATAAATAAGAATGGGAATCAGATCAAATCTGTAAAGAGTTTAAACAAAAAAGATAAAATCAAAGCTATAATGGCTGATGGTTCAATCGATTCAGAAATTTTAAATATTACCCCCAATACAAATGGCTCAGACAAAAAAAGAAAAGATTGATGCAAGGTTAGTACAACTCGAAAAAATAGTAAAAGAGTTTGAAAAAGGAGACGTAGGAATAGAGGAGGGGATAGAAGAATACAAAAAGGCAGCTAAGTTGATAAAGGCGATAAGAGCAGAGCTGGAAACTCTCGAATCGAAACTTCGCGAAATATCTTAAAAGGGCTAATTCCCTGCCTTCACATAAGGAAGAAGATTTGATAGCCTGTCCAACTCGCCCTGAAGCAGTTTTGTATCTAGTCCAATCAAATCTTTATACCTTCTAATCCTAGCGGATTGAACAAAGACTCCTGTAGAAAAATTTCCACTTCCCCCTAGAATTGCCTCAAGAACACACAACTTGCCAAGATGAACCGCATCGAAAAGGGCCACAGGTCTTTTCTCGCTTTGAGCAATATCGACTATATGTCTATATATTGAACCTCGCCCCTTTGCTGGGAGATCATATAACATCTGTACTTCCATAAGGTATGGGTGTGGCCACAGAAAATCCATAGCGCAAAGACCCAGAGAAGGAGTGATCTCATACCTCCTATATAGCTGTAATCCGACATCCTCATCCCCATAAAGTCCTTTAAAAGCAGCGCGATAAATACCATTTTGATACTCCATGCATAGAAGAGCTAGATATGCATCATCATAATCTCCTGCTTGTTGATCTTCTTGTAATAAGGCACCTAGCCTTACATTTGTTCTTCGCTCACCTCCTTGCGGAACCCTATTCACTCTATAAATAACAGTCCCATCATGTATTACCGCCCTTGTATCTTAATCATGTTCTATTGCTCTTTGATAAACATATTTATCCCGGTGACCTGCATATCCTCTTCTTACATGAGGTCTAAACTCGTCAGTAAAGGTTACTCCCTCCCCACCGCTAGTTCCACGTAGCTTTATGACTCCGCCAGCTACTTGCCCGGGCAGATCCCTGTGAAAAGGGGAAATTTCACTCCACTTCCCGCTGATCACCAGAAAAGTTTGTGGGTAAGGCAATCCTGCTATTGCAGCACCATATGCAGGCATAGATTTTGTAAAGAATGTTTTTGGAGGCCTGGGGAAGTTTATACCTAGCAGTCTGAGATCCATCTCCCTTATAACTGAAAGCAGAGGAGCTAGGTATCCAATCGAATAAGGATCCTCTGGGCCTCTCAGAGTTTTCAGTGAAGCAACAAAATCTGATAGATTCCCTACAAGTAAAGCTCTTGGAGGCATCTCCACTGATTCCAGCTCTTGTTTAATCGCATTTTTTACTACAGTAAATTCCATTGTTTCTACTGTATCAAATTCTCCTGCCATTTTTGAATGAATGATAAAACTACCCTATAATTATACTACTAGAACGAAAAACTTCAAAATCATAGCTTTATCCCACATAAACTGATAAAATCCCTTTAGTTACTCAGTTTACAACTAATGCACTACAAATATACTTTTGATAACTACCAATAACCCGATAACAAACTCAAATGGTCTCTCTAAACAAAGAAACAACAAAACTCGAACAAAAACGCTCAAAACTTATCGAACGCATCTTCACTAAACAAGATCGAGCCGGCAGATGGAGCTATGACCTCAAAATTAAGACTAGATACAGGCATTACCTTCCCAAATACAAAAGCACTTTATGGACTCTTGTCACCCTAGCCGATCTCAAGTGTCCTCCAAATGATAAGCGTGCAAAAAAATCCCTTAAGCTCATAGAAAAAAATATGTACAAAAAGGAACATGGGCTTTTTGGCTGGACTGATGAAACTTATGGAGCACACGAACCTTCTCCCTGTTTAAACGCACATATTATCTATTTACACTTTTATTTTGGCGGAAGAATGATAAATAGATTTCAAAATGTGATCAAATTCTTTAATAAATTCCAGAGATTTGATGATGGCGATTTCAAAGCAGCTGAAAAATTTCCCTATAAAGCAAACAGCCGCTGCTTCGGAAAGCACACTTGTTATTGGGGAGTAACTAAGCTTTTCAAGGGACTGTCCTTCATCCCACTAACAGAAAGAACCAAGGAGTCGCATTCCTTGATGAGAAAATGCATCGGCTTTATTTTCGATCATGAGGTTTGCTACAGTTCAAAGAACAGAAAGAGATTCCTTCACTCTCAAATCTCAAAACTAACTTTCCCTAATATGTGGCAATCAGATTTCCTGGAAATCCTCTGGTTACTCACACGCGAAGGCAAAAAAGACAAGAGTATGAATAAAGCCATAAAACTTCTGAGATCAAAGCGAAAAAAAGATAGTACTTGGAAACTAGAGCGTTCCATCACAAACCTCATCACCTCAGTCGGCAAAAGAGGAGAACCGAATGATTTTATAACCGAGAGAGCAAAAGAGGTATTGGACTTTTGGGATAAGACAGCGGGATCTTATTAACTTATGGAGATTCATAACAAATTCCCCTTCAAACTAAAACCTGGAGAAGTAATAGGCCAAGGAGCTGAGAGTATTGTCAGGTCTCTTGGAGAAGATTGGGCAATAAAAGAGACCAATCCTAGTGACTTAACACGACATCCAAAAGAAGAATCTTTACTTGAATATCAAAAATCCCCCAAACACCTTGAAAACGCAGCTGCCGATTATAGGCTTGTCCAAGGATTGCTTGGGAATCTTGTACCCCCGACATATTTTGTCTATGGTGTATGTTCAGACGGAGAAAGAGGTGGAATGATCATCCAAAGAAAATTCGAAGATCCGACTTCAAATGAGAGAATTCAGGCTATTATCACAAGTTCCTCAACACCTGGCCTTGAGATAAAGGCTGAAAATGCCGACGCTCTGCTACATATTCAAGGAGTCAGAGAAATCGTAAATTTATATAGAAAAGATCTTTTGAAACTTTTGTGGGCATCAAAATTATGTTTCCAGGTTCTGGGGATACCACTCGATTTGCATACTAGGAATGTCCTTGCAAATCAAAATGCTATATTGCTTGATCTTGGATCACTGCACGATCTTCAACAGGCCAGTGGTTCATCCGAAATAAATCTAAGAGTGAAGGCCAGAAAAAGCATAGAAGAAAGGATTTCATCCATAAGACTTTGGGAAACAATACTCGAAGTAGGCCCTGGAGAATTGGAAGCTTTCAACTCCGGAGAAAACCAATATGCAGCGGAATCATTCGAAAAACAGGTTGCAAGGTTTAGGCAACAAGACAGAAATTAAATCCTTGACCCATAACTAACCGACTTATCAAGCAACATACCTATCAAGCTATCCAGCCTCCTTGTCTCCATTCTCAATTATCAATACAATGTACTCAATAACTACTAATAACACTATAACACTTGAATATGGATGGTTTAATTGCTTTAGAGTTCTCTAATTATCTATCTATCTGATTATCTATATAATGAACATCGGCACAACTTTCGATCTCGAACGAGCACAAAACTGGGATCTTGACTGGAAAGCTTCTTTGAAAAGAGTCGTTGACCTTGGATTGTCTCCAGTAAGAATCGGAATCAAGTGGAAAAAAATAACTAACAACTCAAAACTTAAAACTCCTCGCCAAAGGCGAGCCCGCCTATGGCGGGAAAATTTAAATCAAGTGGATTATAACTGGGAAGAATATGACTACATTCTGAATTATTTGCATGAGAATAAAATCCCGACTATTCTCGTTACAGGCATGAAGAGCCCGCAGTGGCCCGAGTACTACATTCCAGAGAACCTAATGCACAATGAATCGACAATAAATGCATCCAATGCACAACTCAAAAAATCTCTTTCGTACTTCATTACAGAATCTATTAAACGCTATTCTCACTTCAAAAATATCACTCACCTGCAAATTGAGAACGAACCGTTTCTGCCGGCCGGTCCGAACAAATGGAGGATTCCAGAGGAGTTACTAAGAAGTGAGATCTCACTGGCTCATAAGCTCACAAGCCTTCCCATCCTACTAACAGCCCAGGGTCTGCCGACAACAGGAGTCCTGGCAGAATACATAAGAGGAAGATATAGGTACAAAAAAAGGTTAGTAGATTATGGAGACGCAATCGGTTTAAATATCTTTCCGATTATCCGGGATAATTTCTTATTTAATACAACGAGAACTTTCCGAGCGACAGAGTGTGCATGGAAGTACTTCGGACATCTTGTAAATAAAATCAGATCAGAAGGTAAAACATGTCTTGTAACAGAACTGCAGGCAGAACCCTGGGAGGGGAAAGAACCTGATTTCGCAGATCCCTTCGGCAACACTACCTGCGATCCAGAAATGGTAAGAGCATACATTAAAATAGTAGAGAAAATTGGATTCGATACTATCCTTCTTTGGGGAATTGAGTTCCACTTGAAATGTGCTAGTGTAGGCAACACAACCTGGCTAGAAATGATAAGATCACTAATTCATATCCAATAAATGAATTGTTTTTTATCTATTATTCTTGCTTTATTAGTAGGTTTTGAAGTCTTGAACAAAAATTTATCTTTCCACACTTACTGCACCTAAAGGCATCCACTACCTCAACCCTTACATCATTCTTTTTCAAAAGATCAGTAGAAATTAACCCCCGAATGAGATTGCTCTGGTTTGTCAATCCCATAAATCTTCTATAACTACTTCCGATATCTTCTAACCATTTTGGAACTCTTGCACTTTTGTTATAAAAGGTTCCTTCTTTTACATAGGACTCGAGAGATTCACTTCTTATCCAGTAGCCATCAGAATAATATCCTTTATCCATATCTATATTACAACTACTGCATTTCATTATTTCAAGTATAAAAACTAAATTACTACAAAGAACTACTTCCCTAGTAGAAACTCCTTCACCATCAAAGCCATCTTCGTCGGATGCTGGAGAAATAGCGCATGAATTCCTCCCTTTATAACCTCTAATTCTGAATTCTCTATAAGTTTATTTAATTTCTTCATACTGCTCGGTCGCACACTAACATCTTTATCACCAATGATGATAAGTGTTGGTGACTTAATATTTTTAGCATCTTCGGTCAAATCGACATTGACGATGTTTCCCCACAGTTCAGCCGCAGCGTCAAGGTCAAGCGTTTTAAAGCAGTAGTAAATCACTCCATACTCATCATCAAAGTCGGGATAATGACGTTCCATAAATCGCATAAGTCTGATAACAGAGCTTCTCGAGGTTTTTATCTTCATCTTCTTGAAGAAATTGTTTACTTTTGATACCAGAGATTTGGAGAATACTGCTTTCGACATGAGCCTTTCTCTAAGATTTAGGTCATAGGCTGATGCATCATACGGTGGAGCTTGAATCACAACTCTCTTTACTAACTTGGGAAACATAGATGCAAATTTCATAGAAAGCATAGCACCAAGCGATGACCCCTGCCAAGTGGAATTTTTCGAACTTCATATATTTACATAACTTCCGAACCGTTTCAGAATAGTTCTCGAGATTATGTGGTCGATCTTTATACTTTTCGCTCAATCCGAATCCGGGAAAATCCGGAGCCAGGATATCAAAATCGTCCTTTAGGTACTTTATCGATTCTTCATAGTACTTGTTATTCCCAAATAGCGGATGTAGCAATAAGAGCTTATTCTTATTTCCTCTCCCTTCACGAATATAACCAACTCTTGTTCCGTCTATTTTTACTTTGTGCATAAACAAACAAATAACAACTTACCGGATTACTTGGTTTCCTAATCACTTGATTAAGATTCCTCCTCATAATAAAATGCTTCGTAATAATTTGCAAATTGAAATGAAAACTCTTATCCGACTTTCTATAAACTTCGTAGTAACTGCAGTTGTAATTCTTCTATTCAGACATCTCAACTGGATAGGTTTCGATAAACCTCCAGTTTTGCTTAGCGACCCTACCTTGAATGATATCCTCATCGCAGGAATAATCGGCTTTATCCTTTTCGTAGTTGGAGAGATCGCTGAAATTGGTTACAAGGCCCTGATTGTTATGACTTGTGGACTGATGTGTCTTTTCTATCCTTTCTTTGGATTAATTCTTGGCTACATCAAACTACTCGGAACACAGGTAATACTTCCCGACTGGTTCACATTTGATCATACCTGGTGGAAAGTGATACTCATGTCTATCGCTATTGGACTCTTTAGAATACCGACTATAAAAGCTGAAAAGAAAATAATAGTAAAACATAAAAAACATGCATAAGCTATTCAAATTCAATAGACGCTATAATAAAAGAGTACGAATTTTGCTGATTACCAATTCTCTCGTCATGATAGCCAGCGCAATGTTTGGACCAATATACGCCTTATTTGTAGAAGATATTGGAGGAGATCTTCTAGATGCCAGCATAGTTTTTGCTGCATTTTCACTTGCGTCTGCAATCATTACTTACTCGATAGGGGACTTCACTGATAAGACGAAAGAAAAGGAGCTGATCATAGTCGCAGGGTATTTTATTATTGGCTTTGGTTTTCTGTCGATGCTTCTGGCCAAATCAATTTTAGTACTGCTCATCACACAGATAATAATTGGTGCAGGCTGGGCCATCTTTTCCCCTGCTTTTGATGTAGTCTTTACAGAACACTTGAATAATAAAAAGGCTGGAAAAGACTGGGGGGCTTGGGAAACTCTTTATTACTTCACTTCTGCATTTGGAGCTTTAACGGGAGGCCTGCTTGTAACATATTTAGGATTTCATTTTATGTTTATAGTTATGGCCTTGCTTTGTTTTTTAAGTGCTGGCTATATTTACTTCCTACCAAGAAAAGTACTCTGATGAATTGACGACTTGAATTTTCTAAATAAATTCCATAAATTTAACCTCGGCGATTCTAGCTTTGAGTTGTAACTACCTTCCGCTTGACTTCGTCACTGCCACCGAATCTATCTCCCACTCAGTCCCGACCTTTTTTAACTCAAAGGTGCTGAATTCACTATCCCCCTTAGGAATCGAAATCGTTGCACGACTGACGCCATTGACAATCGAAACGTTAACAGATTGCCCCGACTTCAACATATCAATAAAACCGTCAGTTGTAAGATCCTTGCAGTCAAATTCTTGTGGGAAAGCATCACTAATGATATCCTGTGCCTCAAGCAGATGGACATCATCTCTATACCCCGCTGTAAACCAAGCCTTGTATTCAGTATCTCCAAAGCTACCGTGAGAGTTGCATACATCAGTAAGTATCCCTTCCTTTATCTCGTTTCCCCTAGAATACGTTGATGACATAATAACGGAAAAAGCCACCACACAGGTAAAGACACAAATAGCTATCAAAGCGATAATACCAACCACTATAAGTATGATTTTAGTTTTCCTGGACATATATGCTGACTAATATTTTATAACAAATAATAACACAACATAGCATTTGAAAAAAGCACTTCGGATCAATCTCTGATTATTATCCCTCCCTTTCTTATATATTCAATCCTGCCAAGCTCGTTATATCGAATTATCGTAGAAGCAGTTTTTCCGGTGCTGTCCTCCTCTATAACATAGTCTGCCAGCTTTATGAATTCAGGATTGATCTCGTCATATCTGATGGGGTGTTTCTCTCCCTTGAAATTTGCTGAGGTGGCTAGCAAGGGAACACCTAGATTTGAAATGAGAAGCTGCAACCTGGCAAAATCGGGGACTCTAATACCTACTTCTTCTTTTTCTCCCATAATCTCTGAGGGAACAGTAATCGAAGCCTTTACAACAACTGTCAATGCCCCGGGCCAGTACTCCTCTAGAATTAATTCCACCCCGGGATCCAAAATTTTCATAAGATTTCTGGCCATTTGGATGTCAGAAGCTAGAACAGCGGTTGGTTGACTAGCCGGCCTACGTTTTATTTTATACAGCCTAGTGATAGCATCTATTTTATCCATCCGGCAACCAACACCCATCACGGTATCAGTAGGAAAGATGACAACTCCGCCGTCATTCAAAAATTGTTCTGCCCTTAAATAACTCATTGATATCAAATAAAATGATTATATATCAGATTTACAAATAGCCGAAATAGCTACAGAAGCATACCTGCAATCAAAGCAATAGCCGTAAAGCCTACAATTATTTTGAAGATAGAATTGCTTTTGTTCTTGACGCGGTACCAAATCGCAAATATAGCAACACTCTGCAATACAAGTGCTATATTTCCAACACGCGAAACAATTGTTTCGAAATCAAGAAATTCTAAAACAATAAGCCAGATAAGAGGAGTTGTGATGATGAGCAATGAAGTTTTCTGCGGGATTTTGTAATCATAATTTAGAATTTCTTTTATACTGTTTGACATCAAAACAAAGGATGTAAAGACCCCAACAAGAACTAATATTGAAACAGCATAGGATACCAATTTTTGTTCCGGAGGAAAAGCGTCTACAAGTTCACCAGTCAATGAATTCCCAAGACTCAAAGAAAGAACCAGAGCGAACACTATATATATAGCTACAGTTACCCCATTTGCTATCAAGATGGCTTTTCGAAACTTTCTCTTGTTATAGCCGATGATCTCGTCTATGACTGGGATAGAAGCTGCAGAGTACATAGCAAAAATTGCAACACCATAGATAAAAGGGAAATGATCAAACTCTAAAGGAGATAGGTTAGCTAAATCTATGTGAGGAACGGAGAACCCAACTAAGAGAATCATCAACAAAAGAAGAACAAGGACCGCCAATGTAGATACCTTTGAGATAATCCCCATACCGTATCTCATGACAAAAAGAGCCAAGGCGATAAATATTAAAGACAGGAAATTTGAGCTGACATTGATATCAAATGGAGACAGCAAGACCTTTAGTGCTGATCCTGATAACAGTCCATACGCATAAAGCACCCCGAATGATCCAAGCAGGATAACGACTGTAATGATATGAGCCGGGATTTCACCGAGATGCAGCTTTGTGTAACCGCAGATCTGAATATTCTTTTTATCGTTTACTATTATTTCGCTGTATGCAATGTTTGTAACAACTGTAAACGCGCACACAATTAGTAATACAACAATTCCTCCTATAATTCCAAATTTATGTAGAGAATAAGGGAGTGCCACAAACCCAACCCCAATCGTTCCTGCGATTATTGTGCTGATAGCCTTTATATCTTTTGACAAAGCAACAAATACTTAAACAAACTTCGATCATTCTACTGAAATAATTGTTCTTTGAAAAGGACCTTTTGATTCTAACTGATTTCTTACTTATTTCTCATTCATTCCAAAAATAAGCAAGCGATAATTGATTCAAGTTTCAAATTTAATCTATAAACAGATTCTTTATTGAACTCGCTCTTTGAGCTGAACGAACCTGAGTTAGAATTAGCATGTAATATTAACTATTATATTTAAATTATTAATTAATTAGAAATGCCTTATGACAAAAACAAAGAAGATAGAAGAGGAGATGATAGCAGGGAAGCAGTAGCAGCAAAAGTTGCATGGTCAGCTGTGAAAAAGGAATATGAAAAAGTAGATGAAAAATGGCAGAAGAAAGATGATTAAGTAGATATTTGTTTAATTATATATGTTATTTTTTAGTCAAGTAATATGGGGATAATTATTGCAATCATAGTCGGAGCAATTGCCGGTTGGCTTGCAGGAGAAATTGTTCGTGGTCAAGGCTATAGTCTAGTCGTAAATATAATTCTTGGAATTTTAGGAGGATTATTAGGACAGCTTCTTCTAAGTCCGCTAGGTATAGAATCGGGCAACGTTATCGGCAGTATTCTTGTCTCAACCTTTGGGGCAGTAATTCTTGTGATAATAGTAAGAGCTGTTAGAAAGTAGTGAAATGTCTTAGACTAAAAATTGTGCTCCACGGATCTAATAATGCTAGATCTAGTTTGCATTCATAGTCTAACTCCTACTATTCATATTATGCATCTAAGGGCTTAGGGTCAGTTTGCCACTAGTTGAAGAGCCAATAAGAATAAGAAATACTCAGATAACAAAAAAGAGAAATTCGAAAATTGAAATTTATGCGGATGAGATTAGAATTATACATGTTGATAATTAAATTAAATATATATTCATTTGACAATTTCAGAAAAAATCTTAAATAAAAGACTATTCTTAGCAATTTGCCTACTCTGAATTTTTATCGAACCGTTCCCATATTATCTGCAATTATTAAGGAGTAGTGAAATTTGCTTACTTTTTAATATGATGTTCCCTGCTTTATAATTACGAACTGAGAACCTCGCAGTATTTATTTTTTCTCCCTTAACCGACAGAACTCAACTGATAGTTTTCACATCCTCATCTTTTGTATCTTCCTTAGGTATATCAAAGATAAAACCTTTTGTATATTCTGACTCCTTGCCATTTGCATACTCTTGATACAGTTCAGTATATTTTTCCCTGGCATCTTCGACACTTCTTTTGCCTTGTATTATTTCATGGGCCAGATTAATAGCAACAAAATTCATAGAAGTTCCTCCACATCTTGCAGATATCTCTCCCTTTGTCCTTTCCACGATGATAGATCCGTCATACTTTGCCAGGGGAGTATACATATCGAGTGGAACTTGATAATCAATAACCTGTTCTAGAAAGTCAAAGTGACTATCCGGAAAATTGTGAGGTATAGCTTGATTGACCAAAACAGTTCTTTTCCAGCCATCCCGAGTGTTATGCCAGATAAGTCTGTTTTTGCAAATTTCATCGGGATCCCCATAATATTCAACCAGCCGCTTGGCTGCTTCCCTTGGTTTATCATTCCAAGCAGCTATAACATCTTCTACATTTTTCATCTTTTTAATGCATAATAAATTATATGTATTATTATCAATAATATACTTATGATTCATATAAGCACAGAATAAGAAATATGTAAGAAGTTAGCTTTCCTTCTCTGTTGCTAAACTCCCAAGTTATAGAATCAAATGATCTTAAGAACAGGATTCTTGTATCTTGATTTGGTAGTGATTCGTGTGAAAGTCATAGGAGCTGTAAGAAGTTAAACAAGATCTGATTTGATTCTCTCAAGCTTTGAAGTTGAAGTTTTAAATCAAAACCTGTTATAATTGACTATAAAGATAAATTATTCTTGCTTTGATAGAGGAGAAGTAGTTATAAATCAGAAAGTAGTTGGTTTTTGCGAAACTACAAACGATAACGAATTACCCTCTTGAGCAATCGCAGAAAAAATGCGAAACGGAAGTTCCCGTCAATGAACAATTCCATCCTGTAGAAATCTGATTTATCAAATTTCTTGCAATGTGGAAGATAAGTTCTAACTGGCAACAGTTAGAAGAATAAGGTGGTACCGTGTTTGATAGAACACCCTTACTAGATCACTCTGTGGTTTGGTAAGGGTGTTTTTTTATTTATTAGTAACTAAAACTTACTTTGCGGAGGTGCCAGAGCGGTTAAATGGAACTGTCTGTAAAACAGTCGTGTAGCAATACACTCCGAGGGTTCAAATCCCTCCCTCCGCCCGTGAATTAAAATATACTATGAATAACTTAATATCTAAAAAAAGCTTAAAGACATTCTTTAAGAATGAACCTCTCATAATCAACAATGAATCAATAGAGGAGTTCTCTCTGGATTTAATCGATTCGAGAACTTCAATATTTATAGGCATAGGACTTTGCACATCTACAGAAGTTACTCATGAAATTCCCTTTGATATCCTGGGAGTTATTCTCATAGCAGAGAAAGTCAGAAGAAAGCTAAATTTGAAAAGCATTATTCTTCAAATAGCAGACACGCATGCATTTACAAACAAAACTCTTGATAAAGAAAGATTAGAAATGGCTTCAAATAAATTGGAGAATATTCTCAAGAAAATAAAGAATAACCTAGGAATAGAAGCACTAAAGATAATGAAAGCATCTGAAATTGAAAACGATAACCTGCATAAAATAATTGAAGATAAAATAAACAAACAACTGCATACGCAAAATGCCTACATCAAAAAAGAAGTTGCTGATATTGAATTCTTTCGCAAAAAAAACAATTCAAATATTAAGCTTAGCTGGATAATTCCTGGAGAAGAGAATAGAGGAAACGACGAACGACTGTTCGATCAACTACATTCAGAGACCTTTGGAAAAGTGGTGAATTTTCTTCACATACAACCAGGGCACACTTTTGACGAAAAATTTTGGAGAACATCACCATACATTCACAGAAAAGGCGAGAGGAGAACTCTTCTCAAGAAGAATGAAAAAGTCATAAATAAAATGCAAAATCTAAATAATAATTCAACGAAAGCTGCAAAGAATCACTTAAAGAATATTGTGAGATGTTTCGAATCACTATTAGCCAGTATTCTAAATAAGAACTTAGAAGAGAAAATTGAATTAATAATAAGCAGATGTCTGAGATGAAAATAAATGGAATAGACAATAGAAGAATACACTCCTGCTTCAGGCTGGACAGTATAAATAAAAAGCTTGAATCAGGAAAACAGCTCATCATAAAATCAGGCATAGATCCTTCAACTCCCGAAGCTCACCTAGGACATTTAGTAGGAATCCTGCTACTTAAAGAATTCCAAAGGTTGGGACATAAAATAGTTTTTGTCATAGGTGATTTCACCGCTCAGCTTGGAGATGGGATGATAAGAAAAAAACTCACGCTCAAAGAAACCAAAAGAAATTCTCGAAACCACATAAAGCTAGTAAAGAAAATCCTTGGTTCAAAAAATGTAGAAATTATCCCCCAAAATACTTGGTTTGAGAAACAAAGCATCGAGGAGCTGATCAACGACTTATCTACGATATCTGCAGCTAAAATTCTTGGCCATAATTCATTTCGGAAAAGGTTAGACTCACATTATGCCTTAAAAATGCATGAGCTGATTTACCCATTCTTTATGGCAAAGGACAGTGTAATGTTGAAAGCTGATATCGAAATTGGGTCAATCGAGCAGAAGTTTAACTTTCAATTGACGAGAGAATTCATGAAAAAGAATAATCTCCCCCCGCAGGATTTTATTTTGAATAAACGTCTGCCGGGAATTGACGGGTCAGAGAAAATGAGTAAAAGTCAGAATAATTCTATCGGAATATCTGAGAGTATAGATAGCCAAATAGCAAAGATGATGCAAATGAAACAAGAAATAATTCCATTATTTTTCGATCTACTTACAAATAGAAGTAAGACAGAAAAAGCTAATGTCTTAAAAACTAAAAAACCAAAAGATGTTAGAAACCAGCTTATTCTAGATATACTTGCATTATTGCATACAGCTGATGAAGTACAGGAGACTTTGAGCTCATTCACCAAAAGGAAGGAATCGAAATTGATCACAATTGCATTTACTCACAACCTGACAGTAACCGATATACTTATGAAAAACAAATTAGTATCAAGTAAAAGAGAAGTAAAAAGACTCCTATCTCAAGAAGCTATCAAAGTAAATAGCAAGAAGATCAAAAATAGTAATATCCAAATTGAACGTGGGGATAAATTAGAAATAGGAAAGAAGTTAATTGTTAATGTAATAACCAAATGAAGTTCACTAAAAATACTGGCTACAAATTTGATAGGGGATATATAGAAGGCTTTTCCTTACACACAAGGGAATATTCTTACAGAATGAATGCTACTTTATTAGTTTATAACGGAAAGCATCCGAGAATAAAATCTCTTAATAGTCTGCCTTTGGTAGAATAAAAGAGGTTAGAATAAAAAATGAATAGCAGAAATCTTATACAAATAAATAGCTACTATTATTATCAGCTTCTTTATTCAACAGAGAGTTATCGTAAAGAACTGTTACACAACTCTCTTATCAAAGAGAGGTTAGATTATTTTAATAGAAGTAAAAATATGGAAAACAACTTAGTTACAACTCAAGGCCCCCTCGACATGATCCAGGGAATCCGGGGTGATCTGTTCGGACTTCAGACTCTTGATCTAACTGCAAGAAAAGCTGAACCTACAGAAATGTTCGCTCTAGATGAAGCACAAATTTACATTGACGGTTGTGATTTTCCAGGGACTATAGATTACTTATTACTTGTCTGGACACTTCAGGAAAGGTTTGGGAAAGAACTTCAGGATATGCATGTTTTGGAGGCTATGTGCGGACCTGGTAGATTGGGAAGAGACCTATTAACTGAAGCAGGCGTTGCGAGGGTAACGTTCCATGATGGGAACTCTCAAATGCTGACTCATGCAGTCTCTAAAGCTACATCTATTCTAACGTCTGGGCAACAAGTCGATTCGATTCAGTCAGATGTTACAAGAATCACATCTTCCGGAGATGTTTTCGATCTCGTGTTATGTCACAATTCACTTCATCAACTTGAGAATATTGGACGCTTGAGACAAGCAATAGCGGAAATGCTCAGAGTAACGAAACCTGGAGGATATGTAGTAATAGCGGATTACCAAAGAAGTAATAGCCTTGCTTTCAAAAATGCATTGTCTCAAAGATTGGCAGAGACAAGACCAGAGATTGTTCAATTGCTTCTTGACACATTTCTAGCTGCTTGGTCAAAGGAGGAATTTGAATCTGTCATTTCTTCATTAGAAGCTGCAGACGAGTTCCAAATTGAGGAGGCTAGATTACCAAGCATCACACCTGCCATGTTTATGCGAATGATTGAGGATCCTGTACTTGGACACGTGATGGATCGCAGTCCTATTTCACAATTAATTATTATCAGGAAGCAATAAATATGAAAACCAAAAGAATAATACGTGCAGATATTGTAGGTAGCTTGCTCAGACCAAAAAAACTTCTGCAAGCACAAAGACTAATCAAGGAAAACAAAATAAGTACCAAAGAATTTATATACACAGAAGATGATGCTGTTAGAAAAGCTGTTTTAATACAAGAAAAGGCTGGTTTTGAAATCGTAACAGATGGAGAAATGAGACGTCCAGTATTCTGCCATAATTGCGTAGATGCGGTCGAAGGGTTTAAATGGGATATCCCCGGAAATACAGTTATCTGGTTTGATATGAATGGCAAGAAGATAATCGACCCGGTAACAGTAGGAGTTGTCGATAAAATCAGGAAAGTTCACGATATTTCAGTAGCCGAGCTTGCGTTTCTAAGAGGTATTACCGGAAAGGAAATAAAAATTACAATACCCAGCCCCACGATGATGAGCTACTACTTCGTCCCCGGTATTTCAGATCAGGTTTACAAGCCCATGGCCTTTCTCAAGGATGTCACAAAAATACTTAAAGACGGAGTTAGTGAATTGGCAAGACAGGGATTAGAGCACATTCAAGTTGATGCCCCAGATTTTGGCATGTTACTGGATCCTATCCAGCAGAACTGGTTCGCCAAAAAAGGGTTTGATCCTGATATCCTTATAGATAAAGGCGTTGAAATGATAAACGAAGTGTTAGAAGAATTTCCAGGAACGAAATCCTTGCACATATGCAGAGGAAACGATAAGAATCGCTTTATGGCAAGCGGGGGTTATGGGAAAATAGCGGAAATTGTATTTAAGAATTCAAATGTAGACAGACTACTCCTGGAATTTGATAGTGATCGAACTGGCGATTTCTCACCTTTAAAGCACGTTCCAAAAGACAAAATCATTGTCTTGGGTTTGATCTCGACAAAAACACCAAAACTTGAGAAACGAAAGGAATTAATTGACAAAATTGATCAAGCTACAGAATTTGTACCCATTGAAAGACTTGCTCTAAGTACACAATGCGGATTTGCTTCCGTAGCAAAAGGTAATGATTTAACCTTTTCAGATCAAACCAAAAAGCTGAAGTTAGTTACAGAAGTAGCCAAAACCGTATGGGGATAGTTAGTATTTTTTTATATCAGTTTATTTGTTAATATTAATAACATGAAGTTTACAGTCACTCAAAAAATATTCGATAAATTCCCAAATGCAAAATTTGGAGCTTTGCTTATTGAAGGAATCGATAACTCAAAAAAACATCCTGAAATAGTAAAACTTCTCGAAAAACAGATCGCAGAAACCATGGATCAATTTAGCAGTGGAGCAGTAAAGAGCCTTCCTCAAATCAAATCATGGCGCAGGGTATTTAAGGAACTTGGTTTAAATAGAGAGTTCCTTCCTTCCCATGAAGCTTTGTTAACTAGAGTAATCTCGAAGGGAGAACTCCCCGATATCAACCCTCTCGTAAATATCTACAATATCATTTCGTTAAAGTACTTAATACCAATCGGCGGGCATGATACAGACAAAGCACCTGTCATAAGAATTGACGAAACTACAGGAGAGGAATCTTTCCAGGTTATGAATTCTGAGGAGGTATTGGAAGTTGAAAAGGGAGAATTGGCATACATCTCGGGAAATAAAATCCTGACAAGAAATTTCGTTTGGCGTCAAAGCGACACAAGCAAGACAGATGTGCAAACACAGAATGTTTTCATTCCAATAGATAACGCCGCAGGTGATATGAGTGAAAAAGAGATTAAAGAAATTGCCGAAGAATTAAAAACTCTAATTACTAGCCACCTGGGAGGGAAAGCAGCGTTTGGAATGATCAATCAAAAGAATCCATCTGTGTCCTTGTCTGGACTTGATTCATCATGTCCAAATGAGGACTTAGTCATAGGAGAAATAACCAAAGTAGAGAATCACCCGAATTCCGATCATCTTCTGATAGCTACAGTTAAGCTAGGAAAGGATAAACCCATCAGAATCGTATGTGGAGCTTTAAACACTAAGCAGGGATCAAGAGTAGTAATTGCTCTTCCCGGGACTAAGTTAATCGATCCAAAGGATCCGGATCATAAATTCGAGGTAAAGAAGGTGGAAATCAGAGGAGAACTCTCCGAAGGAGTTATATGTTCAGAAAGAGAATTGGGAATAGGAAATGACCATTCCGGGGTACTAATTCTAGATAAGAATGCTCCAATTGGAGAACGATTTCAAAGACAAATAGAACCCAGTAGGAATCTGGTAAATCAAATTCCAGTTAAAAATAGGGTCTTGCCCAGATAACAGATAAAAAAAGTAGAAATCTGTTATCATATAGGGCGAAATGAGCATTAGAAAACGTCGACGAATTACAAATCAAAAATATGTTACGATTTTAAGATCGTTTGTAACA
>JAQVGX010000082.1 GCA_028696515.1 Candidatus Dojkabacteria bacterium
TGCTTACTAGACAAATATATCGGGTATCAATTGTACCATCAAACCCAAATGCTGAAACTGAAATAAGTATTGTTTCTATAGTAGATCCAGCATTTTCCCCGATCAGGGATCCTTGGGACAGACCTGGATTTCAGCTGGGAGGAAAGACTTTTGCAGTTGACTATATACCTGAAAATCCTGTCAGCTATGATACAGCAACGAAAAGCATGATCGAAGAAATGGATGAGATAGTAAAGACCCTAGAACTTATATAGCATCTTCACTTTCTTAGCAAGAAAGTTGCTTTTCCTTTGTCCATATCTACGAAGTCATCTGCTACTTCAGTTAGATCCTTTGAGCATGTTTTCCCGAAAGCAATAATCTCAACTAAACACCCCAGCGACTGCTGCAGATATGTGACCAAGGGAATATAGTCTCCGTCTCCGCTAACGATAACAATCGAATCTACTTTCCTTCCCAGACGAATAGCATCCATAGTGATACCTACATCCCAGTCACCTTTTTTCGCACCGCCGGGGAAAATTTGCAGGTCTTTCTCTTTTACTTCAAAACCTGATTTGTTCAAGGCCTCAAAGAAATCCTTCTCTTTTTTGACTATATCGGTTTTGATAACGTAGGCGATAGCACGCGTGAGCACTCTTCCTGACACGGCTTCTTTCAAAACATTCTTGAAATTTACTTTTGCAGAGTACATATGCTTCGCACTGTAGTACATATTCTGGACGTCAACCAGTACTGCAACCCTTTGATCTTTATTCTTTACAATCATAAAACATCTTTTAAAAAATAATAGTAGGAATTTGATTGATCAAATCCCTACTGGATTATACACAACCTAAAAGCGGATTGCACGATGTGCAATCCGCTTTGTCAAATCTTTATAAACCAGCTGCGGGTTCAAAGCCCCTGCTTTGAACCTACCACTTTGATTGTTAATCAATACTAACCGCCGATCCACAGCTATCATATGGTGTCCCTGGGTCATCTCCCACACCATGCCATACACTAGCTCCAAAATAAAAGTTACCAACTGTTTTAACGTCAACGTAGAATGTATGTGCTCCAGCACTAAAGTTACCCACCAAATAGTTGTGCCGTGTCTACTGGATAAATAGGACTAGTATTAGTCTTTGACCAAGCTACCTTGAATCCTTTTGGTGCACTTCCTCCAGAAATGGTAATCACTATTTTTGCACAATGTCCTGAAGAACATTTCTCAGAAGCAGCATCAAAAGCATTAACAATTATTGAAGTAGCATAATCTCCTTCATCCACTCCTTCAACATTTACGCTCTTATAATTCGTAGTATACATGATGCACTCCCCGCTTCCATTGTATATACAGACTCGAACATTATAAGTACCTGCTGGCAGGTTCGTAAACGTAGCTTCCCTTGCACTTCCAGAGCTCATATATACATATTTGCTTCCCGGATAAACCGGCATCGACCCGACTGCCGCAACAGCTTTGAATCCACTAGGAGCTGAATAACCACTCATCACCCACTTCACGTATATTTTACCAGCAGCCGGAGAGTATGCACTTTCGACATAGAAGTACTTGTCGGGAGTTGGATCAGGCGTAGGTTCATCAGACTCTCTTGTCACAGTTACAGCAGCAGTTTTACCTGCATTCCAATATATATCATAAGCTGTAACCTTGATAGTATTCTTTCCTTTTGAAAGAGCAACATTTACATCAAAGGTACCATCGACCGGATCAAACCCCTTCCCCTTTTCGTTTTTTGATTCATAGATTTTCCCGTTTACAACTATCTTTCTAAGTTCATTATCATCTGTAACAGTTCCTTTGACTGCAACCGCATCATCTTTTGTAGCTGCTCCGTCCTTTGGAGCAGTTATCTCGACGGCAGGACCATCAATGCTGGGATCTGTATATCCTTCCTCAACATCCTTCTCCATGTTCCACTTCGCAAATTCATCCTTATATTCCTTCTCTTTCATATCCTCAACTTTTAATTCTCCCTTTTCAACATCTACAAGAGCCTTCTTAAGTTCGGTGACGTCTTCTTCATTACCGCTTAAGCTAACCTTCACATCGCTTTCGTAGACATATACCCTTACTTCCTTTTTTTCTTCATCGCTATGAAATATATATGCAGTTCCCATTGCCTGAGCTTCAACACCCTGACCTTTGATAGTATAGGTATTTGCATCTGAAGATGCTACTCTGCTGTAACTCTCGCCGCTAACTTGAGATACAACGATAGAACTTGGCTGCATACTCTCAAGATTGACTTCACTCTCATTGTTTAGCCTTACAGCATCACCATTATCGAGAATGATAACAGCCCGTGAATCGCTGCCTATTTTTACTGAATCACCTTGCTCAAGCTTGTCTCCTTGTACCGCCTCCATCCACCGTTCTTCACCGGATTTTTTGATCTGAACACTTCCATCAACAACTGCCAAGTCAGCAGCAAGTAAAACCTCCCTACTGTTAGAATCTGTACCTTTGTTCTTATTCATAAGTAAAAAGATCCCGCCGCCCGCAACTCCGGCAACGATCAGTAATACCGCAACCGAAAGGAACATCACCTTCCAGTTGAGGGTAATAGTTTTTAACTTAGCCATTATAGATCTCCTTTCTGAAACCTGATTTAAATAATTATTGTAAAGCCGTTCACGTAAAGATTCTTTAAACTCACGGTCGACAACGAGAGTCTTAGAATCTACACTTCTGGCTTCTTTGAGTAAGTTTTCTAGATTTTCAGGCATTATTTAGTATTTAAGATATATTTAGTCTTTTTCCCAGATCTTGTTCCCGAACTACTTTCTCAAACGCTTTTAGACTCCTATGAAGCTTCACAGCAAGCGTTTCCTTCTTACAACCCAAGATATCTGCTATTTCCTCATTTGTCAGGTCTTCAAAAAACTTCAGGGACAATACTTCTTGATACTGTCTTGGAAGTTTTCTCAGTGCTTCAATGATGATTCTTTGCCTTTCCTGTCTAGAGGCGACTGCGTCCGCCTTCTCATCAGATTCCACTTCTTCTGCTTCAGCTGCCTTGACATCGGGATTCTTCCTGAAATAATCAACCAACGTGTTATGAGCTATACGGTACAACCAGGAACCAAACGAAAATCCCTTGTATCTGAAAGACTTGATCTTGGTCATCGCTTTTATAAAGGTCTGGCTTGTTACATCCTCTGCTATCTCTTTACTTCTAGATCTGTTCAGAACGTACCCGTAGATCCTCGGTAGATAATGTTCGTACAGCCTGTCAAACGCCTCCAAAGACTCCTTAGCTTTTTCAACTAGTTGTTTTTCTTGGTTAAAATCCATATATGGTCCTATACACGGTTTTTTATATAGGCTTATTTATCTAACGATAAAGAATAAGAATAAATTACACTCGCCGGCGCCTCTCTAAACCAATAGATCAGGCTTTATACTGCAGTCTCTAATGATAATTTCACCTTTATCTATAACGAATTCCAGATCGATACTTTCTATTTGTTCAAAATCCACAACTAACTGTACAACTTTTCCGATAAGCATAATTATATTCTTTTTCACCTTCTCGCGAAAGTTACCTGCATGATAGCCCAAGTCGGTTAGAATCCTTGATTTTTCTATAGAATTCTCGACTAGATTTCTGGAAAGAGGCAGAATAAACTGAATAGGAGTTGAATAAATCTTGCTCTCAAGCGAAAGAGTGACTAGATGACCAAGACTCAATTCTCTCAATTCTTTCACGGTCCATCCTTGACTCGTATATTCATAATAGGAATCCTTTTTGATGCTCAGTTTCAAAATCTTCTTACCATCGTAGAGTTTTTGGAAATAGCAATCTTCGATACATTTTTCCTTTGTACACTTCTCTATATGTTGTTCATAATATTTTGCCAGAAGCTCCTTTGTTCGGATAGTTTTCGCACCTCCGGTTGTTTTGCAAATAAATTTATATGGGAAGTCCCATTCTTTTATGCTCAAAAGACTCTTTTTTTCCTTCCCAGCAGACTCAAAACCTGAAGAATTGATATGATAACTACTCAGGATTTTCTTACTATCAGAACTACGAAGCTTCCATCGTTTTTCTATCCGTGCCATTTCAAGAATATCTAGCACTCCGGCCGGGCGATTCTTATCTTGAGGCTTTATCTGAGAAAGACTGGATTCGATGTCATAACCCAACTTTATCGTCTGGAAATACTCATGCATTTTCGCCAACACATAAACTGCTCTATCAACAGAGTTGAAGGCTGGAATCTGATATGCTGCTAACTCTTTGATTCCCTTTTCAACTCCACTATATCCCATAAAAGAGGCAATTACTGTTTTCCCGTGTTGTCTGGTTAGTCTCCCAACTGCTTCAGCTGTTTCTTCTATCTGTGTCATCACTTGATGAGAAAGTATAGTCAGAACAGCATTTGTATCAGGGTCACCAAGGACAATATCCAAAGCCTTAAGATAATTGAGAGCCAAGGCATCTCCACCCAGGTCGATAACACCATTATTCTCACCCTTCCAATCCAGTTCATTTGAAAGCATTCTCTTGACCTCGCTCGAGAAGTTGACCAGCTTCAAATCACTTCTGTAGAGTTGTTCAATAGCCAAAATAAGTCCGCTTCCAGCATTAGATATTACAGCTACATTATTACCTCTAGGAAGAACCTGCCACGAAAATGCCAGCATGAGATCGAATAACTCCTGCTGGGTATATACCTTGAGAATCCCCGATCTTTGCAAGGCTAGATCTATTACCTCATCATTTTGAATTATTGATCCAGAATGAGAGTAGATATATTCCTTTGTCTTTGGAGATTCGGAAGGGATAAGTGCAAGTACGGGGACCTTTTTCGTAAGAATACTTGCCTCTTCGATAAAAGTTTCTCCGTGTGAGATATTTTCTAGGTATGTTCCGATCACACCTGGCCTCCCGTCTTCTCTTAGGCTTGAGTAATATTGGAAAAGGTCATTCTCATCGAGATCACTTTTATTTCCAAGCCCCAGAATATGGGAAACCCCAAGAGAATAATACTTGGCATACTCGACAAAGGCATTTATCAAAGCTCCAGATTGAGATAGGAAGCACGCATTGCCTTTACTAGGTATATCCGGGCTAAAACTCGCATTTAGGGAGGCAGAGGGAATTATCGCCCCAAGAGAGTTCGGCCCCAATACACTTATTCCTGCCTCATTGGCAACTTGTTTAATCTTTTTCTGAAATATCCTGCCATTTGCACCGGATTCAGCAAAACCCCTAGAGATAACACAGATGTTTCTCACCTTCGACTGAGTACAATCCTGGACATAATCAATTACTCTATCAGCAGGAGTCGCTATGATCACAAGATCAATATTTTCACCAATATCACGAATACTGGGATAGGTATCAAAACCGAACAATTCATTGACCTCCTTATTCACTGGGAAAACTCTCCCTTTATAACCAGAAAGTATAATATTTCTTAACACATAAGAACCTATATCCTCTGGATTTGTTGATGCTCCGACAAGAGCTATCGAGGCCGGACTAAGCAATGAAACCAAATTGCTGTTACTTTGGGCAGTCATATATTCTTCGAATCTTGCCTTTATATTAGCACAATGTCAAGGGGAGAAAAAGCGGAAGTGGAATGATGATCAAACCAACCGTAAAAGGAGTTATCGATGATAATCGATACATCGCATACTTATCAATCACTCAAATGCCTCATAACTCTGAGTTGAATATCTTTTATGGATGTTTCAGGTTTGATTATGTAATCAAGAATCTCATATTTACTCACCATTTCGACATCCTTTTTCTGCCTCAAAAGACTCATTACGATCACAGGAATTTTTCTGATTTTTTCATCCAATGTCCTCGCCTCAAGGAAATCAAATCCATCGTAGAAGGGCATCATAAGGTCTAGAAGGGTTAAGTCTATTTTGGATCTGGCAATAATATCACACCCTTCCTGCCCGTTTTTGGCTTCAACTACATCTACATGTGAATCTCTCAGCCTCGAGGACAGCATCCTTCTAAAAAAGTAATCATCATCGACAATAAGTATTTGTTTTTTCATGCATAACTTAGTAAATAATTAAGTTGTGACTACAGGAAAAGTCAGGAACACACATGTACCCTGATCAATCTCTGATTCGAACCTTAAACTTCCTCCGATCAATGACGTGAATAGCTTTGCTATATATAGTCCAAGCCCGCTTCCCTCATTTCCATCTTTTATATTTGAAGCTCTATAAAACATAGAACAGAGATGATCAAGATCTGATCTTGGGATCCCAATTCCTTGATCCAGTACTTTGATAAGAATTTTCCCATCCTGCTTACCGATTTCAATCGTTACCCTACCCAGATTTTTGGAGTATTTCACTGCGTTAGCAAGAATATTATAGATAATGTTTTCGAGTACAAAAGGATCCGACCTTACAATTGTTTTTCCAGATCTCAATTTCACTTCGAGAGACAACTTTTTCCTGGTCGTTTCGTTAGAAAATTTCCTTGCCAAATCATAGATAAAGCTTGATAAATCTATCTCCTCCTCTCCTACTTCGTACATTTTCCTTTCGAGTTTTTGAATAACTTCCAATTTATCTAAAAAGCAGATGGCTTCTTCAATAATATTTGATATCTTTTGAAGCTCTCTTTTTGCACGAAGTGCCGGCTCATCATTCTTGAGAACATGTTGCATACTAAGTTTTGCTGTTCTCAAGGGATATCTCAACTGATGAGAAATTACTGATTCCAAATTTCCCTGCCCAGCTTCAAGAAAACCACCGATCTTGTTATGTGACCCCACGACGGAATGTTTATAT
>JAQVGX010000083.1 GCA_028696515.1 Candidatus Dojkabacteria bacterium
AAAGGTTTTATACTCCAAAAAGTTACTGGCACTGGCAATGTTCACCTAATAGCCGATGGGGAGGTTGCTATGTATGAACTCAAGGAGGGACAGGAAATTGCAGTCGATCAGGGAAATTTAGTTGCATATGAGGAATCTGTAGATTTTGATATTCAGACAGTTTCAGGCCCTATGAACTGGCTATTCGGAGGAGAGGGCATCTTTGTTGGACTTCTGAGAGGTCCGGGAAGAGTTTGGTTACAGACCAGAAAATTCCAACTTGGACAATTCCAACCATATGGATATGGAGCAAGAACTCATGGAACCGGAGGAAGGTTGATAGGAATTCTTATCTCTCTTGGAATTTTCGGATGTATCTTCGCAAGTTTTATAATTTCGGCATTGGCTGAAATATGATAGACTTTATAATATGGGGCATCATAACAATTATTGGGGCTGCAGTATTTCTGATAACAGCAGTTTTAGCAGTCTACTTTATGGTAGAGAAGGTTAAGAAAAACAAAAATGATGTAAAAACAAATTATGACCTGAAAGATCAAAAGGAAGTGGTTTAGATATAAGATACAGAATGTTGGATAATGGAAGTTGTATATTAGTTATTGGTAATCGTATCGATTACAGATTTTAAATGATAAAAAGAGATCATGGCAGATGACAAAAATGAAGTAACTGTAAGACCAAATCAACCGAAAGGTATTATCCAAACTGGGATTACCCAAGAAATGAGAACCAGCTATATCAACTACGCCATGAGTGTTATCGTCGCAAGGGCTTTACCCGATGTAAAAGATGGATTGAAACCTGTACAGAAAAGAATTCTGTATTCTATGTTCAAGCTTAAAATCCTTCCAACCGGATCCTACAAGAAATCAGCGCGAACAGTAGGTGATGTTATCGGTAAATATCATCCTCATGGGGATGTCTCTGTCTACGATGCTCTGGCCCGTATGGCACAAGATTTTTCCTTGAGATATATGCTGATTGACGGGCAAGGAAATTTCGGATCGATCGATGGAGATGGAGCAGCTGCAATGCGTTATACAGAATGCCGGTTACACAAGATTTCCATGTTGATGCTCTCTGATATTGAGAAAAATACTGTAAACTATGTTCCGACATACGATGGAAGCTATAGAGAACCACTTGTGCTTCCTGCAGCAATTCCAAACTTGCTTCTAAATGGTACGGAAGGAATAGCTGTAGGGATGGCAACCAAAATACCTCCTCACAATCTAGGTGAGGTGAGTGATGCCATCATAGATATGATAAAGAAGGGAAACAAGTGGGTTTCAAATGGAAAGCAAGATGACAACAAAAACTATTTTGAAAATATCAAAACAACTGAGGATCTAAAGGCTCTATCTTCAGACAGATTCCCCAGCTTCGAATCAGAAGTAACCGTTGATAGGCTGATGGAATTCATACCCGGCCCTGATTTTCCAACAGGCGCAGCAATCTATGATGCAAAAGAAATTGCAAATGCCTATGCTACAGGAAGAGGAAGGATCCTTATGAGAGCAAGGGCAGGCATAACTGAGGGGAAAGGTGGAAAGTTCCATATCATCATCTCAGAGATCCCTTATCAGGTAAACAAAGCTAGGCTCGTAGAAAAAATAGCTGACCTTGTAAAAAACAAGAAAATCGAGGGAATATCTGATATTCGAGATGAATCAAACAAAGAGGGGCTTAGAGTTGTCATCGATATCAAAAGAGACGGGAAACCAAAAACAATCCTCAACAAACTGTACAAATTAACTGAGATGCAGAAGGCGTTTAATGCCAATATGCTTGCTATTGTAGAAGGAGAGCCAAGAATTCTGACTTTGAAAAGGATTTTAGAACTTTTCATTCAGCACCGCCAGGAGATAGTCATCAGAAGAAGTGAATTTGATCTAGCTAAGGCCAGAGAACAGGAACACATCCTTGAAGGACTTATGATCGCTCTTGCAAACCTGGATGATGTCATCGAAACCATCAAAAAATCCAAAGACGCTGAAACTGCAAAGACAAACCTGATCAAGAAGTTCAAGCTTTCGGATATCCAAGCTCAGGCTATTTTGGACATGCAACTAAGAAGGTTGGCGGCACTTGAAAGGCAAAAGATAGAAGAGGAATACAAGAAGATAAAACAAACTATCAAAGAACTGCTCTTTATTCTTAGAACTCCGGAAAAGGTTTTGGACATTATCAGTTCAGAATTGACAGAAGTTAAAAAGAAGTTTTCAGACGAAAGAAGAACAAAAGTGTACAAGGGAAAGGTAGACGAATTTACAGAAGAGGATCTTGTAGCTGCTGAAGAAGTACTCGTAACTGTCAGCGAGCAGGGATATATAAAAAGAATGAAACAAGGCACATATAGGGTACAGAAACGAGGCGGTAAAGGGAAGAAGGGAATGACAACAAAGGAGGAAGATTCTGTAGCACATGTTTTCAGTTGCAACACTCACGATGACATCTTGTTTTTCACAACCAAAGGTCGTGTTTTTCAGCACAAAGTTTATGATATACCAGAATTTGGAAGAACTGCCAAAGGACAGGCTATCATAAATCTCATAAATATAGATCAGGATGAACTTATCACTAGTATTCTAACAAGATCAAAAGAAGGAATAATAGAAGAAGATATGATTCAAGAAGATCAAATCGGCCTTGAAAAAAAAGGGAAAGATTTCAAATATCTCTTTATGGCAACAAGACACGGAACTGTAAAGAAGACAGAGATAAAAGAATTTGACAAAATAAGGGCAAATGGCTTGATATCGATTAAATTGGCCGACAAAGATGAACTCAATTGGGTCAAGCCAACAACAGGTGAAAACGAAGTCATTCTCATAACAAAATACGGCAGAAGCATTCATTTCTCTGAAAAAGATGTACGAGAAACCGGCAGAGCAACAATGGGTGTCAGAGGTATAAAGTTTAAATTTGCAGATGATGAGGTCATCTCGATGGATATTATCAGGAAAAAAGAAGATCTTATGCTTACCATTTCAGAAAAAGGCTATGGTAAGGTAACAAGAATGGGACAGTATCCACTGCAGGGAAGAGGAGGCCAGGGAGTGTTTACAGCAAGACTTTCGGTTAAAACAGGCAAACTGGCAGTTGCTCGGGTCATTGACCATCCTGGAGCAGAACTGCTTATCATGGCAAAATCCGGGCAAGCTGTCAAAATCCCGACAAACGAACTACCAGAAAGAAATAGACAAACTGCCGGAGTAAGACTCATGCAGATAAAACCAACAGATCAAGTAGCAGCAATAGCCATTATATAACCCGGTCATTTCTACTCGAAATCTGATTTTACCCTGAAATGTAAACAAATATTTGTTACTGACAAATCTCTGACATTTACTTGACTTTGCCTTTTCTAGGATATAAAATTACAGTCATCAGTTTAATTGTGCCGTAAATGAGCAAATCAAATCGAGGGTTCTTTCATAATGTCTTTAGAAAAAACCTAGTTCAAGACATCATAAAAGAGATTTCTCAAGGGGAAATCTCTACAGTTATTGGAATCCCTGGAATGGGGAAAAGTAATACAATTCACTGGCTCAAATCAAACACATCGAAAAAAGATACTAACATTTTTTTTGTTAGCGTAGATTTAAATGAACTTACAACAGGGGAGAATATAGAATTTTACAGGCTTATACTTCTGAACATTTACGATAGGGCAAGAGAAATACTAACCGATCAAAAACTTGCAACATCCATAGCGGAAGAATATGAAAAATACATAAGCTGTAATGATACGCTTCTTACATTCACAGCATTTAAAAATATCATCAAAAGACTTATAACAGAAACAGACTTGCAGATCTGTATATGTCTAATTGATTTCGAATTGATAAAAAAGCTCAGCACTTCAATTTGTAACGCATTCTCAACCATAAGAAATGTAAATAAATCACGAATTAGTTATCTATTTTTCGTAGACCATCCGATTGAACAAGTATTCTCTACAAAAGAGGCTGGGGGACTCTATGACTTCATTAACTATAATAAAAAATGGCTACTTCCATTGAACAAAGAAGAAACATTCCTCTTGATAGATGAATTCTGTCAGGTATTTGATTCAAAATTAACTTCATCCCAGAAAGATAGAATCTGGGAACTTTCCGGTGGTCACTCTTGGTACATCAAGGTTCTAACGAAATTTTTCTCAGAAAATAAGATAAATAATGATACTCAAGTCGAAAAGATAGCTTCTATGCCAACGATAAGCGCGAAAGGAACACAAATTTGGACTCATATTCCAAAAGACGATAAAAAATCCATTATTCAGGCATTAAGAAACAAAAGTACTAAAAATCTAGATTTCTCTGAATACATTGAAAATACGGGATTAATAACTATAAAAGGGAATTCACTATCAATATTCTCCCCTTTGATAAAACACTTTATCCAAGAAAGGGCTGAAAAATATCTGAATGGACACAATGGAATCACCGCAGAGGATAAACTGGAAAAGATCTCCTCAAGCAGGACAAATAGACCAAATGCTGAAAAGCAATCTCTTATGATAGACATAAAGCGGAGAGCAGTTGTACGTGATGGGAAAATTCTACAAGTGCAATTCTCAAAGGCAGAATTTGATCTATTAAAATACTTTTTTGAAAACTCAACCTTGTCCGTAACGCGAGATGAAGTTGCAAGTATACTTTGGAAAAAGGATGTCATAACAAAATACTCAGATTGGGCTATCGATAAGATAATTTCAAGAATAAGAAAGAAAATAGAGATAGATCCCAAGAAACCAAAATATTTGTTAACTTTGAGAGGAGTTGGCTTTAAATTCCTCACAACATGATATAATAATAATTAAGATTTAACCAGGCCTGGAAATACTGCCCTAGTATTCTGGGCTTTTTTTGTTATTATGGAAGATCTAGTCCTTACTATAGATGACCTCCCTGAAGTTCATCACCAAGATCAAACCTTAGATGAGGCAAGCAAAATAGCATATGTAATAATTGAGAGAATTCTCTCTCAAAATGAGTATTTACCTCTTGTATATGGACATGCATTTGAATTTGGACGATTAGTGACCGAACATCTATTGGCAATGGGATTAAGACAAGTGGTTTGCTATGCAGCTGGAATAGCAGCAATTATAATAGACATCCCTCTAGAAGAAAGGGCTGAAATAATTGAATACCTAGAAGATCATTCCGAGTTTCATACCTCTCCAATATATGGGAGAGTTGTCCGAATTTTAAGTAATGTAGAAATATTAGAACGGCATACCTTGCGTAATCACCCCACAGTTGACCTTGAGTTCTCACCTATGTTTGTACTTCATGAACTAAGAAACCTTGCAGATAAAATTGGTGCTACAACTCAGTTACAAGCTGCAATAAGAAGATCTTGGCATGAACCTGAACTTACTCCAGAAATTCAAGAAGCTCTTGAAATAACAATCGCAATTGTGGAAATAGCTTGTACACAACTTGATAGAAGCATCGAACTCAGAGATCACCCTGAGCATTTTACTAGTTTTCAATTAAGAGATCTTATTCGTAGAGATGAAGTTAGTACCCCTTTAGCAGCATACTGTTACGGCACTATATGGAGATTAAGTGGATATATTGCAAGTTATGCTGAAAGTTTACCCTTTTCAGCAATGTTAGCAGCAGCCTCGGATAGGGTATTCGAAAAAGTTGTAGAATTAATGAACCCACAGCTAAGAGCTGTTACTCTACAACGATATCATGAGTATCTTGGACCAGAATGGGTCGCACAACATAAACCAGCAAACCTAGAAGATACACTTGAATTAGCATTAGGGGAAACATATGAAACAGCAATTCTAATAGCAGAATTAATGAACACATTTCTGAGGACACAACTAACACCGGATACTGTAGATAGAATGAAAGCTGAAGGGACTGTAAATCAAAGATTCCATTCAAAAGAAGTTGTTGATGTTGAAATATACGCGGAAGATATACGGGGAAAAGCTGGACAAACTCTAGAATGGAAAGTGAAAAGAAGAAGAGAGGGAGATACTCCTGGTCCTGATCGTTTAATCATGACAGATTCATTAGCCCAGCAATTTAGAAGAGACGGAATTCCATACTCTGCAAAGGATGGAACTGTAGTTCCAGACATCTTACAAATAGCACTTATACTCCCCCCAGGATTAGCTTTTAGCAGAAGATTCTACAGAAGAGATCATATTCCAGAAGATTCTATAGACCCTTTCTATGAACAACTTTTTCAGTACATCTTTAACGAAACTGCTGGACGCTTGGAGTTAATATTTGTTGATGGGAAACATCTCTTAAACAAGAACTTCCATTGGTTACAAGGTGTTGTATGGGATCATAAACTAAAAAGAGTATTTGAGTTAAGATTATACAGAGCTGATCAGGCTAAAAAGTCTAGGTCAACACATCTTTGGGATAAACAAGCATTTGCTGCCCTAATAAATAGTCTTATGGAGGCGCAACACCTTATGCAAAGACTATTGCCTGCTGATCCTTCTTCCTCACCACTTGCAATCGTAACCGGGGGCAAACATAACCGTGCAAGATGGGCCCTTAAACCAGCCATAGAAAATGGAGATACCCCTCCAATCGTACTTGATGCTGCTATGACAACTGGAGGGTTTGCTGATTGGTTAGAAACTCAAAGACCAAATTTTGAACAATTGACTCAACCATTGACTGATGATACGTCAACATTAGCGGCTTCAGTAACCCCACATACCGGAAACC
>JAQVGX010000010.1 GCA_028696515.1 Candidatus Dojkabacteria bacterium
AAAAGAAGGATGAACAAATTTAATGGCATTAAAAAAGACTTCTTTAAGAGGTATTTATTAGAAAGTGAGTGGAGGTTCAATCATCGAAAAACAATAATGAGAGACCTTGAAAAAATGTTACGCAAATTCTAATTTAACTGGGCAAGACCCCTATCAATTCTAACTTCAACATCTATTTCTTCTTTGATTTCTCTCTTTAAAGCTTCTTGTAAACTAGTTTCATATAACTCGAAAGTACCACCGGGAAAGAACCATAATCCCTGATGTCTTGCTTTCCCGGATTGCTGTGTAAGAAGATATTTCCCCTTTCTTTGAATAGCAGCTACTACAATAATACGCCTTTTCATAAAACTATCCTATCATTTTTAGTAATATTTGAGAAATCCAGATAGAGTCACATCTAACAATAGGAGTTGTAACTTATACTGAGAAAATCAATTAAGCAGAAGAAAAGTTGCATGCAATCTTTTCATATGCTGGAGAATATTTTCGAAGTGGACCAAGTGAGACTCGAACCCCTGACCTTCTCCACGCCACCCGCCTGCCAATTGTGGAGTCTACGGGAATTGAACCCGTAACCTCTTGCATGCCATGCAAGTGCTCTAGCCAATTGAGCTAAGACCCCACAATTAGCATTCGGGCAGGTTGAGATGTTTCAACCTGCCTGCGTAGCAGGCCAGCTAAACTACAGCCCCGATAAATTTTAATGACCAAGAATCAATGTCTAATTACCAATAACCAAAGTCGATTATATTATAGATTCATTCGGCACACAACAATATAGCTGGGCTGCAGGTTATTTCTGTGCAGGCAGGCTGTTTGCTATATGCCTTGTACTATTAGCTACTGCTCTATTTTACTACTTGACTATTCACCACCTAACTGTTAATACTTTCGAGCAACCTTCTTGCCCCTCTCAAGATCCTTCTCCCTCACTTTCTTTCCAACCTTTGGAATCCAGCCAGCATATAATCCAACTGCTCCGGCTATAGGAGATCGTCCGAACTTGCCAAATGCCAAGAGATCCCGTTCGGATAACTTATCCGGGTTGAGTTTGCCGAGCAGAATTGATTCAACAATCTCTCTACTTACCCCCGAAGGAATACTTTTCTTCTTGTACTTATAAATAAGTCTACGAATTTCATCTGTCGTGAGTCGTGCTAAACTTTGTTTACTGAATTTATCATGCTTTCTCCCCTCATAAAGATTCATAACTTCTGCCTTCGTATATTTACCCGACATGATCTTACTCAACATTTTCTCATCTTTATCAAAAGAAAATCTAACCCCATACTTTTTGTAGATTTCAAGAATCATCTCTTCTTTTGTCAATGCCATAAATACAATACTAAATTAAAACTATCTCGAAACGACTAGAAGGAGTTTCGATAAGATTTAACAGAGTCAGCGACAAACTGGAGCCAACCGGACTTGAACCGGTAACCTCCCCCATGCGAAGGGGACGCTCTACCATTAAGCTATGGCCCCATAATTTTTTTAAAGAAGCATCCGAATTCAACCCAATACTTTTTGTTTATCCATAGCTTCTGCCACACCTTTAACGTAATTTGCATATGCACTTTCAACTGTTTCTGTCACATCCTTACCCCCTGTGAAATTACTTATAATCGCCATTATGTTCCAAATAAATGCTGTTATACCCCACCAGCCAAGGAAAAAATTAGCTAGATTTGCCTTTGCTCCTTCTGATACCTTATGCTTCTCACATAGAGCCCTTGGCTTAGTATAACTAACTCTGCTAATCAAAACTAAACCTAAAACTTTCTTGTAACTTCGAAATCGAGCACCAGTTTGAGAACAAATTTCACATTTATATTCTTTCATGGTGAAATAACCTAATAACAATTAATAACAATCTATATAATTCTGATTATATCATCTACTAATTTTTTCTTCGATAGTTTATAATTCTGCGTCAATAGAAATGAAAAGAAATAGGATTACGCTAATAATAAAATTATCAACTCTTGCAATTTGCTTGCTATTTTTATTCCTCCATTTCCTTTATATCAAGCCCTGGACGCTGGATGATGCTTTTATCTCATTCCGTTACGCGAAAAACTTTGCTGAAGGACATGGACTCGTCTTTAACCCAAATGAACCTCCTGTAGAGGGTTATACAAACTTTCTTTGGATCATGATTCTAGCTATCGGGTATAAAACTGGTTTAGGTATAGTAGTCTTTTCTAAAATACTCGGCTACTTATGTTCGGTTGGAACAGTGATTCTTATCCTATTTTACGAATGGGGAAAAAAGATATCACCACATATACAAGTCCTAGCTGCAATCATCCTATCCTCATCTGGAATATTTACAGTGTGGGGATCAAGCGGAATGGAAACCTCACTCTTCACTTTTCTCCTGACACTCTCGTTACTCTTGTTCCTCAAAATTACTCAACATAATCCTGAAAAGGCATCTGGCAAAAAGGTACTTTACTTAAGTGTCCTGTTATCATTGTTAGCCCTTACAAGGCCTGAGGGATATCTAGTATTTATCATTCTAGGATTGTTATTTCTGACTTTCCAAATAATAACCAACAAAAGGTTAGCAATCAAAAGCCTCATGTGCTATACCCTCCCCTTTTTGATTGTTGTAGTGGTTCAATTAACGTTCCGTCTTTTATACTATCAAGACATTTTGCCAAACACTTTCTACAATAAAGTGGGCAGTGGAATCGATCAATACCTTAGAGGAATCAGGTATACAAAAGATTTTGTTGTTGCCAATTCTGTAACGATTCTCTTTACCTGTGTTTACTTCCTTTCAAAAAGAAAAAAGAAAAAAAACAACAACCTCTTGCCCATTTCTCTGGCAGTTCTTGGGATTTATGCAACTTACATAATATATATTGGAGGAGATGTCATGCCTGCTTTTAGATTTTTCAGCCCTCTCTTTCCCTTGGTAGCTATTCTTGCATCGCTCGGAGTTGATAGAACTATTGATTTCTTTACTAAAAAACTCGGATACTCCCTCAAAAAACAATTTAAACTATTCTTATACTCATTTATAGGAGCAACATTAATCACTGCAAATCTTTTTATGTGGAAGTATGATAGAGAAATAGGAATTCACCTTAAAAGTGACTGTGTAGCTGAAGCCGGGAAAGAATCCGGTTTGTGGTTAAAGAATAACTTCTCATCAGATACCTTAATTGCTACCAATGCTGCTGGAGCTATCCCCTTCTATAGCGAACTTAAGACTATAGATATGCTAGGCCTTAATGATAGACACATCGCAAAAAGAGATATGCCGGACATGGGAAAAGGATTTCCCGGTCACGAAAAAACAGATGGAATATATATCCTTTCACAAAACCCCGACATCATAATCTTTGCTTCAAGTACGGGCAGTAGTAAACCTCTTTTTGTTAGTGACAAAGAAGTATACGAAATACTCGAATTCCAAGAAAAATATGAGTTAGTTGAAATCTCTTTAGATTCAGGAAGAATTTTTCGTTTTTACAGGAGAAAGTAGTAAAGAGGACAAATATAACATTGAAAAAGTGATTTAAATTGCTATATACGCCTGAGGATTTACCCAGTAACCGTTTAATTGAAGACCAAAGTGCAAATGAACACCATATGCATGGCCAGTAGCACCCATATAGCTGATAGCTTGTCCCTTTGAAACTTTCTGGCCCTCTTTCACATAGATCGCTGCATTGTGTGCATACAGAGAGACCCATCCATTGCCATGATCGATCATTATCTGCAGTCCTCCATTCCCATACCACCTAGCCTGTGTAACCACACCACCATCAACAGCAACTATCGTACATCCACCCGCTTGAGCAATATCAACTCCCTGGTGATATGAATAGTATCCTCTTGTAACAGTTCCACAGCCACAGGGCCGGACAAAACTTCCGGTCCCCCCAGATCCTACTCCGGATGGCGGTGGAGGAGGGAGAGGAACAGTTGCAACTGGTGTTGTAACAACAGGCTTAGGCTGTGGCATTTTCCCATTGGGAACCAATAGCTTCTGCCCAACTTTTAGTATCTCTGAGTCCAACCAATTGATATCATAGATGTCGGCTACATTTGCCCCAAATTCATCTGCTATTGTCTTCAGACTGTCTCCACTCTTAACAGCATAAAGAATCCCATTAATCGGTAAAATTGTCAAAGTCTGGCCTATTTTCAAAAAGCTCTCATCTTTTATGCCGTTGGACCACATAATAGTATCTTTTGAGATTTCAAACTTATTTGCTATCGACTCAAGTGTATCTCCCTTTTGCACCACATACTTCTGAACAGAATATGCCCCACTCTCAGATGAATTAGCCACTATTGCAAGCATTGAAGCGTTCTCTTCGACATAATCTGCATCCCCAAGATGCTCTGTCGGGAATTCTAAAAATTGACTAGCATTAGTAGCAAAAAGGTTCAACCTTCCAGCTAAGCCCCCGACGGTAATCACAAAGGTGACAATCCCCACAGAGAACTGAAAGGCAGATCTATAAAATACACTCCTTCCCCAAAACATCTTACGAACAAGTTTATCCTTGATTCCGTCAAACGAAATCAAGACCCAAAGATAAAATGCCCATGAATAAAAAGCAAATTGCCTAGCCCTAAGTAACAAGTATGAAAATAACGCCAAGATATAGTGAACGAAATGACGTAAAATTGAATTTCCTTGTTTCTTTTCTCCTCTCACTTGTAAGCTCCTTTAAAAGCAAACATCATGATTATATCACCCATACCCAGAGATTCAACTACATCTCTTCATGCAAAGTTGCTAGAAATTCCTTATTATCTTTCGTCTTTTTCATCCTATCAAGAAGGATTGAAGTTTTCTCATCTCCCTTAAGAGCATCTATCATTCTTCTTACTCGCCAAGACTGCATAAGCACTTCTTGAGATAGTAGCTTCTCTTCATTTCGTGTCCAAGATCTTTGCACATCTATAGCAGGATAGATTCTTTTCTCAGCTAGTTCACGTAATAAGTGGAGTTCCATATTCCCAGTTCCCTTAAACTCTTCATAGACCAAATCATCCATTCTGCTTCCGGTATCAACCAATGCTGTCGCCACAATAGTTAAACTTCCTTTTTCCTCAAAGTTACGTGCTGCACCGAAGAAACGCTTAGGAGGATATAAAGCAACAGGATCAAACCCTCCTGAAAGAGTTCTTCCAGAAGGAGGCGCTGTCATATTATAAGCACGTGCTAATCTCGTAATGCTATCCATTAGAATCATCACTTCCTGACCTTGCTCAACTAATCTTTTTGCTCTATGTAAAGCCATTTCAGCTACCCTGGTATGATTCTCGGGCGGTTCATCAAAGTTTGCAGCTATGACTTCCCCATCAACTGAACGCTCCATATCTGTAACCTCTTCGGGTCTTTCTCCAATCAAAACAACCATAAGATGGATGTCTTTGTTATTCTCTCGTACTCCATTTGCAATATCCTTCAGAAGCCAAGTCTTCCCAGCCTTTGGTGGAGATACTATCATTCCTCTTTGCCCTTTACCGATAGGTGCAAGAAGGTCGATAAGTCTAGTTGAAAGAATTTCGCTCTTTGTTTCAAGCTTTATTTGCTCATCTGGGAATACCGGAGTCAGTTTTTCAAATGAAGAACGGGCAATAGCTTTCTCAGGATCCAAACCATTCACCGCTTCGATTCTGAGCAAGCTTAGATATTTTTCACCATCCTTTGGAGGTCTGGCCTGTCCAGAAATAAAATCACCTGGCCTTAAATTAAATCTTTTTATTTGAGAGCTAGAAACATACACATCATTCTCTCCTGGCATCATCTTCAACGAACGTAGGACTCCATGACTTCCATCATTTTTTATTTCAAGAACTCCTTCCGTAAATATATTTCCGCCCTTTTTCGTGCTCTCTTCTAGTATTTTCAAAATTAATTCATCCTTTTTAAGTTCTGCATAACTTGTAAGACCAAGTTCTTTTGCAAATTTCCTCAAATCGGCTAGAGTTTTGGTCTCAAGATCTGCAATAGTTACTTCCTTTTTCACGTAATGAAATCAAACAAATTTAAATACAAAATATGGAAAATATTTAATTAAATATACCGAAAAACTGAGGGAATTGATATGGAAAAGTATATGGAAGAATTCTCTTTTTGTCAAATAAAAACTGGACCAGGAAAAAACGGGATCGGCACTGCCCCAACCGACCCCGATTAAAAAGTACTAATAAAAATACTCTTTTATCAAGCTCGGTAGCAAAAAGTCTGCAGTGCCAAGAGTCCAGTTGGTTGTACGCGAACCAGACTCTGGGCACTACAGACAAAAGCAGTTTTAAAGATCGCAAATATTATACCCTATAACATTTCAGATTGTCAAGTATTAACAAGTCCTATAATAAAGGCTGGTGGTTGAAGCATTCTCTGAATACGCAAAATTATATCTTACCTGATAGATCAGAAATAGTATCTACAAGGACCTGATTCCCTTTGCTTGAAGGCGTTTTTACACTCTTAGGAAGTATAAGCTTTTTGTACCCAAGCTCTTTAAGCGTTTTTAATTTCTCATTTATATTACTTCCTGTATGAACCTTTCCTGTAAGACTGAGCTCTCCAATTGCAACTCTGTTGTCATCTATTTTTTTATTCAGGAGTGATGATAATATCGCAACTGCTACTGATAAATCTACCGAAGAATCATCTACCTTTAAACCATTTGCAACATTAACGTATATATCCTTATCAAGCAAATTCGACTTCGCATGCTTTGTCAGCAAAGCACTTATCATCTGTACTTTTACCTTCTTTAGCCCACTTACAACTCTTTGCGGAATGTTAAACACACTATTTGTCACAAGAGCCTGAATCTCAACAATAAGGGCCCTCCTACCTTCGAAAACAACCCCTTTACATACTCCTATCTGAGGATCTTTTGTAAGTACGAAAATTTCTGAGGGGTTCCTGGCATCAGAATATCCTTTCTCCCCAAACTCGAAAACCCCAACTTCTCGAGTAGAACCAAACCTGTTCTTGATTGATCTGATTATTCTTATCTTAGAAGAAGAATCCCCTTCTATATAAAATACTCCATCGACCAAATGTTCTATCACTTTAGGACCGGCAATATCACCTCCCTTGTTAATATGCCCCACGATAAGTATCACTGTCCCAGTCTTTTTGGCAAACTGGATCAGTCTTGAGGTACATTCTTTTACTTGTCCTACACCCCCGGCGATACTATTTAGATCCGTTGTCGCAACAGTTTGTATCGAATCAATAACTATAACTGGAGACTTTACCTCTTTTATTGTTTCAATTATTGCGTCGATGTTATTACTTGAAATAAACGAGAACCTACCATCTAACTGTAACCTTTTTGCATGAACTGATAACTGTTCTGAAGATTCCTCACCACTTACATATATTCCATTTTTCGTTTGGATTTTGTTGAGAATTTGAAGCAATAGTGTTGTTTTGCCCACACCAGGATGACCACCCAACAATAACACTTCGCCTTTTACTAACCCACCTCCAAGCACCCTATCAAACTCTTTAAACCCGGTAGACATCCTGCTTGTATGTGCAGTCTGTGTTTTTCCAGAAATATTTTCCACCTTTACAACTGGAGCCCTTTTTGTCTTTGTCACTCCACTTGATTTATCTACAAGTTTCAATGTACCCCACTTCCCGCAATTTGTACATTTACCCATCCATTTTGGAGTCTCAAAACCACACTCGATACAAGAAAAAAGTTCTTTCATAAAAAAATTACGAAGGTATCATTTTAAGCATCTTTCCCGATTTGCTTATCTTCACTTTTGATGGCTCTTTGGAACTTTCTATCAAAAGATCGGATAGGGGGTTTTCTACCATCTCTTGAACTTTCCGACGAAGGTTTCTCGCACCGTACTCGTCACTGAATCCCTTCGAAGCAATCAATCTTACAGCCAGATCAGAAATAATTAAGTTGATATCTCTTTCATCAAGTCGCCTTTGAACGTCTTTTAGAATAAGCCTGGTTATGCGGACAGCATCCGATTCATCAAGCCCTCTGAAGATCACAACCTCATCTATTCTGTTTATGAACTCGGGCCGCAAAACTTTCTTCAATTCTTCTGTCAATCTCTCACGCATCCTTTCATAAGCTTCATCAACATTCTTCCCTTCTGTGTCGATTTTGAACCCCAGAACTTTGTCTCTGCTTATATCTTCTGCGCCAATATTCGATGTAAGAACGATAATCGTATTTTTAAAATCCACTTTTCTTCCCTTCCCATCAGTCATATGACCTTCTTCAAGAATTTGAAGTAGTGCATTTAACATATCCGGATGAGCTTTCTCTATCTCGTCAAATAATACTACTGAATATGGCCTTTTTTTAACCTTCTCTGTCAGTTGTCCACCTTCCTGATAACCAACATATCCAGGTGGAGAGCCGATTATTTTAGCAACACTATGCTGCTCCATAAACTCACTCATATCCATCTGGATCAGAGCCTTAGAAGTACCAAAAAACTCTTCGGCGATGACTTTAGCCATTTCAGTCTTCCCAACTCCTGTTGGGCCTAGAAAAAGAAAACTTGCAAGAGGTCTCCTATCATCAGATATCCCCACTCTAGCCCTTTTCAGGGCCGCTGAAACTCTTTGTACAGCATCCTTTTGTCCCATGATACGCCTTCCTAACTTCAAATTCAAACCTCTTAGAGCCTTCATCTCCCCCGCAGAAAGAGTATTTATAGGTATACCTGTCCACTCGCTAATAACATTTTTAATGTCTTCATCAGTTACCATAAATTTCCCGCTCTCTAGAAGCAACTTTTTTTCCTTGTTCTTCTGTTTCAAATCATCTTTTACATCTCTCTCTTGTTTCTTGAAAGCTAGCGCTTTCTCAAACAAATTTTTGTTAATCGCCGCATCTTTTTTTTCAATTATTTCAATCAACTTATCCCTTTTAGTCATATCTTCCTGATACTCCTCCTCCTTCTTTAGTTTTTCAAGTGCCGATGCCTCATCCAAAACATCAATTGCTTTGTCCGGTAAATATCTATCAGTAATGTATCTGTTTGAAAGTTTTGATGCCGAGATTAATGCAGTATTCATTATTTTTACTCCATGATATTCTTCAAGCCTTGGTTTAATCCCTTTTAAAATCCTAATCGTATCCTTCTCTGTAATTTCTTCAACTTTTACAGGCTGAAACCTACGAGACAAAGCAGAATCTTCTTCAAAATAACGCCTATATTCATCAACTGTCGTGGCACCTATTACTCTGATCGAGCCATCTGTTAGTCTAGGCTTCAGAATATTTGCTATGTCCATTGTCCGGTCAGCTCCGGTTGCCCCCGCGCCAATGATCATATGAATTTCGTCAATAAAAAGAACCTTATTTGGAGAAGAAGCCACCTCTGACATAAGAACCAGTAATCTCTGTTCAATGTCTCCCCGCACCTTGCTTCCAGCTACAATTGAAGCAATGTCTATCTGAAAGACCTCTAAACTCTTTACTGAGCCGGGAACTTTTCCTTTTACAATGCGTTGAACAAGTCCCTCAACCACTGCAGTTTTTCCCACCCCTGCCTCCCCGACCAAGATCGGATTATTCTTAGTTTGTCTCAAAAGAATTCTTATCATTCTATTTACTTCTTTTTCACGGCCAATAATCGGCATTAGCTTTCCCTTCTTGGCAAGTTCATTTATACTTCGTCCGAAGTACTTGATCGCATCGTCTTCCCTAACTACTTCCCCCTTTTCTTTTATAAACACTCCTGGAACATATGTCGCATAGGTGAACAGTTTGTCCCGTACCGATGAATAATCCAATCCCGCTTCTGCCAACTCCTTAACAAAACTTAAGTCCTTCTGTTTAAGAAAACTGAGTAAAATATGTTCGGTCCCGACGTAAACATGGGAGAAATCTCTTGCTAATATAAAGGACGTTTTGATAATACCTTTTACTCTTTCTGAAACTTTGATACTCCTTGGCATTCGTTTCCCTAACTGCATCTTTAACTTTATACTTTCTATTGTTTTTTCAATATCTATACCTAATGATCTCAAAAACCTAGCAGACAAACCCTGATTCAGGGACAGAAGAGAGATGAACAAATGTTCGGGCTTGATCTCCGAAGATTTTGTATCCTTAGCAAAGTTATATGATTTTACCAAGACATCTTTTGCGTTCTCTGTCAATTTACTTATTTTGATACTTTTATTTTCCATGCAACAATTTTACCAAATATGTGAAATAAAGTGGAGACTTATACAGACTCTGTATGATAATTGCACTGGAGAAATTTTCTTAGGACAAATTTTCTAGACTTCTCAATTCTTCTGCACTTTCTATCTTTGCTGCAGATTCTTTCTCAACCTCAACTCTATCCTGTGCCCTCTTTAAACTCAAACCTAAGTGTCTTTCGCTATCTGAAATAGATATTATCACAAGATTGTATTCTTTACCTACCTCAACAAACTTTGAAGGATCGGTTACCAAACCGTCTGAAAGTTCTGAGATGTGAATTAATCCATTCACCTCACCATCTATTCTTACAAAAGCTCCGTAATTAACGACCTTCTGAACAATTCCCTTAACCTTTTGCCCTACTTTGTATTTCTTAATAATCTTGTTCCAAGGATCTGGAAGAATTCTTTTTATACTATATGCGATCCTTCGTCCATCATCCTCTATCCCTATGATTTGTACTTTCACAGTATCGCCAACTTTGTAAAAATCTGCTGGATTTTCAACTTTATCCCAGGAAATCTCAGAAAGATGAACTAGACCTTCAAGCCCCTGAGCATTCACAAATAAACCAAATGGAGCTATCCCTGTTACCTCTCCCTCAATAGTATCCCCAACTTTACAATCCTTAAGAGTCTTTTTTCTCTTATCAAGATCTACCTCAGCCTTTACAAGTTTTTCAGATAAAATTACCCTATTCTTTTTTCTGTTAATCTCAATTACTTTTGCTGTTATCTTCTCTCCAATTAAACCTGCCAATTTCTTTTGCAATTCCCGAGAAGCTTCTTTTTTATCTGAAAATCCAGATAGTGGATATATTCTGTCATTGTCAAGTTGAGAAGTAGGTATAAAACCTCTAAAGTTTTCATCTATGTCATCTATGCTAACTATTACACCTCCGTTATTTGCCTCAATTACTTTTACATCTAGACCTTTCCCATTATCTAATACCTCATCGAGCTGCTGCCATTTCCTCGCCTCCCCTGTTTTTCGAATCGATAAATGAACTTGACCTTTGTCAGTCTCAGGATTAAGTACATAAACAAGTATTTCATCGCCCTCCTCCAATTTCTCGCGTTTCCCATAAAGACTCAACTCTCGTCCGCTTATTACTCCTTCTGCACGTCCCCCTATATTTACCAATACTTCCCCTTCTCTGACCTTTACAACTAGTCCTTTAGTTACCTGGCCCTTGTTGAAGGTTTTGGGAAGGGTCTCGAGGCCATCCAAATACTGACTCAGTTTTTCCGTTATTGAACTATCTTTTGCCATGTCTTTTTATTTTTTTTAAAATCCTGGCGATGACCTATCTTTCAAACCCGTTGCCGGGAAAGTATTTTCGGCGCTATAGCGTTTTACTTCTCTATTCGGAATGGAAAAGAGGTAGTTCCACTATGCTACAATCGCCAGGTTTTAGGTTATAAGTCTACAAACTAAAATCTAACGACTGATATACTTTCTAAAAACTGGATAGAACGATAGAGAATTGCTTAAGTCTAGGATAATAATATCCTAAGCCTAAGCACATAGAACAAAGAGACATAAAGTTTTCGGTTGATTAGTACTTCTCGGCTAAATTCTTTACAGAACTTACACCTAAAGCCTATATAAGTTGTGGTCTACAACTAACCTCCCCCATGAAGTAAGAGCAAGCTCTACTTCACAGAAGCAATCCTAATCTTGGGATTGGCTTCGCACTTAATATGCTTTCAGCGCTTATCCAAATAGCAACGTAGCTACCCAGCTATGCCTCTGGTGAGACAACTGGCGCACTAGAGGTTACCTCGTCCTGATCCTCTCGTACTAAGGACCAATTCCCTCAAGATTGCAACGCCCACACCGGATAGAGACCGACCTGGCTCACGACGGTCTGAACCCAGCTCACGTGCCGCTTTAATAGGCGAACAGCCTAACCCTTGGGGACTTCTCCGCCCCCAGGATGCGACGAGCCGACATCGAGGTGCCGAACCCCACCGTCAATATGAACTATCGGGTGAGACTAGCCTGTTATCCCCGGGGTAACTTTTATCCTGTAAGCAATAATGTTACCACTAACAATTAAAGGACCACTATGCCCTGCTTTCGCAACTGCTTGACCTGTAAGTCTCACAGTAAAGCCCCCTTATGCCATTACACTCAACGGCTGATTTCCATCCAGCCTGAGGGGACCTTTGGGACCTTGCGTTACTTTTTAGCAAGGAACCTCCCCAGTCAAACTGCCCACCTAACACTGTCCTATCTCACGATAAGCAAGAATAGTAAGAAACAAAGAAATTAAAGGGAGGTATTACACTGGCGACTCCTCTCAATCTTGCGACTGAGATTCAAAGTCTCCCTCCTATTCTCTACAATAAAAACTTTATTCCAATGCCAAGTTGCAGTAAAGCTCCCGGGGTCTTTTTGTCCTGGTGCGGGTAGGCCGCATCTTCACAGCCATTTCAATTTCGCCGAGCTTTCTGTCAAGACAGTGCCCAAGTCGTTACGCCTTTCGTGCGAGACGCCTATCAAGCGCCGAGGTATTTCGCTACCTTAGGACCGTTATAGTTACAGCCGCCATTGACCAGGACTTAAGTCGGAAGCTTCCCATGTACCTTGCGGTTCATGGTAACCCCCTCCCTTAATCTTCTGGCATTGGGCAGGCGTCAGCACCTATACATCCACTTACGTGTTTGCAGGTACCTGTGGTTTTGTTAACCAGTCGCTCGGGCCTTTTCACTGCGCCCTGAACTGAAGCGCAAGCGCCTAGTTCAGGGATCCCTTCTCCCTAAGTTACGGGACGAATTTGCCTAATTCCTTGACAAAGATTCACTCGGTCACCGTGGTATATTCTACCTGTTCACCTGTGTCGGATTGCGGTACGGTTATCAAGATTTCTAATATAGAGGTTTTTCTTGCAGAAAGAATACCCAGAATAATCGCCGCCCGAAGACTTTGACTCTTCATCACAGCTCGCTTTTCTCCCGCAAAGCGGGAAACATTTCTGCGGATTTACCAACAGAAACTAACTAACTGTTTGAACTTCAACCTGCTGAAGCTCCGAGATCTCCTTCCCGGTCACCCCTTAATTCAAACAAAATCAAGATAGTTGCCGAATATTAACGGCATGTCCATCATCTACGCCTTTCGGCCTCAACTTAGGACCGACTAACCCTTGGCTGACTAACATAGCCAAGGAAACCTTGAACATCTGGTGTTCCGGTTTTTTACCGGAATTTCGCTACTCATGCCGGCATTCTTACTTCTGCCCGCTCCAGTATTTCTCACAAATATACCTTCACCGCAGACAGAACACTCCCCTACCACACTCGTGCAACGCACACGAAAATCCTAATATCCAACCTCTAAATCCTAAACAAATTAAAACTACGAAAATTCCGAATTCCAATTCTTCAATTTCTATGATTTGAAATTTGAATTTTACGCATTGTTTAGAGATTAGTATTTCGAATTTAGAATTTCCTTGTGCGTCGCACAAGTATCCATAGTTTCGGTAACATGCTTAAGCCCCGTTACATTGTCGGCGCGGAATCTCTTGACTAGTGAGCTATTACGCACTCTTTAAAGGATAGCTGCCTCTAAGCTAACCTCCTAGCTGTTTATGAAACTCCACTTCCTTTCCCACTGAGCATGTATTTAGGGACCTTAACTGATGGTCTGGGCTGTTTCCCTCTTGTTCGATGGAACTTAGCTCCCACCTACTAACTCTTATAATTTTCTTAGCTGTATTCGGAGTTTGAGAGAATGCGGTAAGTCTTGCGACCCCCACGATTCAATCAGTGCTCTACCCCAACTTCGAATTTTATAAGGCTAGCCCTAAAGCTATTTCGGGGAGAACCAGCTATCACCGTATCCGTTTGGCTTATCACCGCTATCCACAGCTCATCTCATAGATTTTCCAACTCTAACGAGTTCGGTCCTCCCCCCAACTTTCGCCGGGGTTCAACCTGGCCATGGATAGATCATACGGTTTCGGGTCCCTTGCAAAGGATCAACATTCCGCCAAAGGCGGAAATACGCCCTATTCAGACTCGGTTTCCCTTCGACTACTTCCGATACGGAATTAATCAAAACCCTTTCGCAAGGACTCGCCGGCTCATTCTTCAATAGGCACGCGGTCACCCTGTACCAGGCAATCCATATAATATTCATGAATTGCTCGGTACAGGGCTCCCACTGCTTGTAAGCATATGGTTTCAGATACTATTTCACTCCCCTCTCAGGGGTACTTTTCACCTTTCCCTCTCGGTACTTGTTCACTATCGGTTAGACGAAGTATTTAGCCTTTTCCAGTGGTTTGGAATGCTTCCCACACAGTTTCACCTTCAGTGTGGTACTCAGGAATATTCTCAACAAGAAAACTACCTTTTCATATACGGGACTATTACCCTCTTTGGTAACCCTTTCCAAAGTTTTTCTATTAAAATAGTTTTTTCTAAACTTGTTCCTCAGGCTTACGGCACTAAGACAGAATATCCTACAACACCCTAAAGACAACCATTTCCGCAAGAAACAGATCAACCTCCTCCTCTACAACGCAGATTCGGAGATTTCTCTCTATCATTAGGGTTTGGGCTGATCCCCTTTCGCTCGCCACTACTCAGGGAATATCTCCCGCTTAACGGGACTTGATTTCTTTTCCTCCGGTTACTGAGATGGTTCACTTCACCGGGTCCCCCCCTTACAGCTATGAATTCACTATAAGGTACCAATCCCGCAAAGCGGGACTAGTGGGTTTCCCCATTCGGGCATCTCCGGATTAAAACGCTTGTTTGCCAGCTATCCGAAGCTTATCGCAAGCTACTACGCCCTTCATCGGCCTCGTCTACCAAGGCATCCACCATATGCACTTATTTCACTTTATGTCCGTGTTTCTACGAACTCTACCCTTATCAATTTAAAAAATTGATAATTTACATTCTATCCAGTTTTTAAAGAGCTTCATTCTGTATATGAAGATTCATTTATTTCAATAAATCCTCATTCCAAAACTATTTCTTATCTTTCTTCAAGAGATTGAAACGACCATAGGGAGTTTCAATCTAAACTGAGGATCAACCGAATGCTGAAGTGAAGTTGCTTGCAACCTTCACACAAGCAGAAGGCTTGATCCGAAGTGGAGCTGGCGAGATTCGAACTCGCGACCTCCTCATTGCAAATGAGGTGCTATAAACCAACTAAGCTACAGCCCCAACTATCGTTTCTTAAACAAAGTTTGTCTATATTTTTCTAGAGCTAAACAATCCTCAGAAAAACTCAGACGACTAAAGGGAGTCTGAGTTCAGAGGAGTATCAACCGAAAGCTGAAGTAAAATCCTGAACTTATAAAGGATCTTTACGTAAGCTGTAGGTTTGATACGACGTGGGCGTGCCTAGAATCGAACTAGGGACCTCAGTCTTATCAGGACTGCGCTCTTAACCAACTGAGCTACACGCCCAGATGTGGTCGACAACTTCCGTTTCGATTGAGATACCCCAATCGGCCGAGCTAATCGCCCATCAAGGAGCTTATTATAACTATTTGATGGACTTTGCTCAATAGCTAAAATGTCCTCATTTATTTAAAAGAGCAAAATACCCTTTTACGATGAAAAAGTGTTGGGAAAGGTATCCTATGTCTCCAAAACTTATGTCTAATACAATAAGATTAGAGCTTTCGAGACTTATTAACTCCTTGAAAGGAGGTAATCCAGCCGCAGATTCCCCTACGGCTACCATGTTATGACTTTATTACAGTCATCGATCTTACCTTCTACCCCAGCAAGTGAGGTATTCGGGTACTACCGACTTCCGTAACATGACAGGCGGTGTGTACAAGACCCGAGAACGTATTCACCGTGGCATGCTGATCCACGATTACTAGCGATTCCAACTTCATGCAGGCGAATTTCAGCCTGCAATCCGAACTGAGGGATATTTTATGGGATTAGCTCCGCCTCGCGGCTTGGCTACCCTTTGTATATCCCATTGTAGCGCGTGTGTCGCCCAAGACATAAGGGCTATGAAGACTAGACCTCATCCCCACCTTCCTCCCCGTTTTGGCAGGGCAGTCTTCTCAGAAATATATAACTGAGAACAAGGGTTGCGCTCGTTAAGGGACTTAACCCAACATCTCACGACACGAGCTGACGACAGCCATGCAGCACCTGTGTAGCACCCTCGAAGGAGTTCTGATTTCTCAGAATTTGCAGCTACATGTCAAGCCTTGGTAAGGTTCTTCGCTTAGCATCGAATTAAACCACACGCTCCACCGCTTGTGCGGGTCCCCGTCAATTCCTTTGAGTTTTAACCTTGCGGTCGTACTACTCAGGCGCCTCGCTTAATGCGTTAGCTGTGACACCCAATTCAAATTCGCTATCTAACCGAAGTTAAATACACAAAACTTGAATCGAACATCTAGCGAGGATCGTTTACGGCGTGGACTACACGGGTATCTAATCCGTTTTGCTACCCACGCTTTCGAGCCTTAGCGTCAGACAAGAACCAGAGAGGTGCCTTCGCACTCGGTGTTCCTCCTGATATCAACGCATTTCACCGCTCCACCAGGAATTCCCCTCTCCTCTTTCTGTCTCAATTTAAGCAGTATTACTTGCTTTTTCTCCATTGAGTGGAGAGCTTTAACAAGCAACTTACCTAAACGCCTACGCGTCTCTTTACGCCCAGTAATTCCGGATAACGCTTGTGCCCTATGTATCACCGACGCTTCTGGCACATAGTTAGCGGGCACTTATTCATAGGGTACTCTCATCATTGATCCCCTATAAAAGGTGTTTACAACCCGAAGGCCTTCATCCACCACGCGGCGTCGCTGCGTCAGGGTTCCCCCCATTGCGCAAGATTCCTAATTGCTGCCTCCCGTAGGAGTCTGGGCCGTGTCTCAGTCCCAGTCTGGCTGACCATCCTCTCAGACCAGCTACCCGTCGTAGGCTTGGTAGGCAATTACCCCACCAACAACCTGATAGGACGCGAGCTCATCTCCAACCACATAAGCTTTACCCTGTACCAGACGGTACAGAGACTATCGTGTATTAGCCCCGTTTTCACAGGATTGTCCACGAGTTAGAGGTAGATTCTCACGCGTTACTCAGCCGTTCGCCCCGCGAAAAGAGCAAGCTCTCAACGCGGTCGACTTGCATACCTTAGGCACACCGCAAGCGTTCATCCTGAGCCAGGAGCAAACTCTCCATAAGATTATTTTCATAATCAATAAATCTATCCAACCGGATAGAAGTTTTTCACCATTGCTCAAAGGATACTGTCCATATTGTTAGAACAATATGGTTCCCAACACTTTTTCATTGTAAAAGAGCCTGAAAACGTAAGGCAAATATATCACGATTGCTTCTAAAGAACAAATTCTAACAGTGACCTATTTTGAAATGATTCTGGGGAACTTATCCCGCAAAGCGGAACAGTATTCTTATCACACCTTACTTCGAGAAGTATTTATACCATGTAATCACTCGCCCTGTCAATTTGAATCTTACCCGATACTTTGTGAAGATCAATTATGCTTTCTATTTTTATATTTATCCCTTAGCTTCGCATCTCGAAAAGCTACCATTCTCTTCGGTAGAACTAGAAAGATATAAACCGGAATATAAATAAGTATAATGACATATAGGATAAGAAAGATAACCAGGAAAAGTCTCATTGACAAAAAACTTACACCTTCTGACCTGATTAGTGTATACAAGAGCATAAATACAGAATTTGCAAACCAAAGAAATGAAACCTTGCGCACAAACCTATATTTGGGTCCTTCGGATTTATACAACTTAGAGATGAATTTGAATCCTATGACTGCAGTTAGCATGAAAATCAAGACAAATACATATAGCCATTGTTCAAATATAAAGCTATTTTCAGGACTCTTGTCTGTCAAGTAATTCCAATCGAAAATAATACCCCAATCTATTTCGGAAAGATCAACCTGCTTCAAATTCTCGATGAAGTTGTTCGCTTTTTCCATATACGACATTGCTTAAATTTTATATAGGCATTATAACAAAAAAGCTGCCCGACATACAGACAGCTTTTTCTGATTACAAGCGAATTCAAATAGATAACTACTCTTTTACCATTCCGCTTATGACCGGGACCTCAAACAACTCTCCATTATTTGCTTTCACAGCACCCATGATTCTCACCGCTATACTTACAAGACTCCATAACCCAGCCAATGGGAAGCAGCAAACACCTATTACAGCAAAACTTAGGATAATTCCCCCGACCCAAAGAACTATTTGAATAACAAGATCGGCTATTCCAAAATACATAGAGTGTTTAGCACACTTTTTTGTGAACTCGTCTTCATCATTTAGGAAAATGAAACTTGTCAGTGGTGCAAAAATCCAAGCTAACAGAGCATTTGTCCTATTTGGAGTAGCCGCAGATGCAGTTTTCTCTGCCATGCTGTTATATTAATAAATTAACTACTTACTTCAACCAGTATACAAACCGCGCTTATCAAAGTCAATAAAAATAGCCTCACTAAAAATATCGGCATCTTTCTCGGTAAGCATTCCAAGGAGCTACATTATTATATGAACTTGGCAGCATTTTGCTCCACTCTCCCATATCTCCCACATAATATATACCTTTTTGATAACCTTCCTCTTGAGTTCTGAGTAGATAATAGTGATCATCAAATCCATAAACCAAAGCCCCTGTCCTAAAAATGACATTCCTGATACCAAGCCATTTTATAAATTCTTGAAGGAACTGCACTCCCAACTGAACAGCAACAGGCGTATCAATCACAACCTCATCAAACCTTATGCCCTTTAGTGATAAAGCATACAGGATCCCTCCAATCGAATCTCCTGAGCAATACAGTCTTCCTGAATATGAAGTCTTTTGAATCGAGTAATATCTTCAGGTAATCGCAAATCTGACATCCCTACACCGAAAGTCCCATCGGCCATATCCAATCTCTTTGAAACAACTCTCACTACTTGATTTTCCGGGTACTTATAGAAAGAGCCAATGAGAAGGGCTCCTCTTTCTAGAAGTAATGCAAGTGCTCCTTCAATACCCTCTTTAAGACTCAAATCAACCAGCGGTTCACATACTTTGAACAAAGCTCTTTGATATTTGAATCTATTGTTTGCATTTTCAAAAGGAGTACCCGGAAGGTTCGCAAGCTCGGTAACTTTCTCAAGCTGTTTATAGGTTGGATTTCCGATATCTGCTAGGATCTTAATCTTTTCGCTACTCATTAGAATTCTATCCACATCATCGACTACAGTCCCCCGCATATACTGAAACATTTTTCCAAAATCTACAATAGTGAAATTGAATTTAGTTAGTTCTGGAATATGACCTTCCTTAAGCCTTCTGATCTCAAGAGCTTCCCCTTTAGGTACAAATATCTAACCTTTACTTATGAAAAATCTGCGTGTGAAAACCTGGAATGTTTTTTCATGCTAGGAATAAGAATATATAAAGTTAGATCAGATCTACCTTCTTTCTTTGCTCCATTTATACCATTTCTCGATTTCCTTTACCGTGGTGATTCTTTCGGGAGTTTTGTCAATTCTGTCAAAAAGTTTCAACCTTGGAAATCTCAACGAGTATCCCATCTCACCATCGAATCCAGCCATATGATTTGGACTTCTTGTTATCTCGTCTGATTCAACCTCTACGACTACCCTGGGCTCAACCCAAACATCCGGTTCGAGATTTTTTAGAACTTCAACCTCAGTAGGTTTTTTACCAAGAGAGATTCCATCAAGACGTTTTCTAAACTTGATCCACTCTTCATCTTTTATTCCAGTTCCCACTTTAGCAATCGATTGAAAGGTTTTCCTCTTCTTGTCAAGAATGCCTATTAACAATGCACCTATACCGAATTTTGATCTTGACCCACGTCCTTTGTAATACCCAAGTACTACAGCATCAACAGTATCAACAACATAACCCTTTGAGCTCTTTTTATACTTTATCCAATCATATCCACGCTTTGCAGGCAGATACAGGCTTTTTGGATTCTTGACAATAATTCCTTCGAGTCCCTCCTCAACATACTTGTAGAATGTACTTTCAATTCCCTTCAGCTTATTCACATTAACAGAGGGAGTTAGAAAAACTAACCCTTCTCCCTTTCTCCTTTTTATAATATTTTCTAAAATATCATTTCTGTCTTGAAAGTATTCATCCAGGAGATCTCTGCCATCTAAATACAAAATATCATAAACGTATAACCGGACAGGAACTTGAGTTAACTTCTTTCCTATATCATGTTTTCGTCTCCTTTGGATAGTCTCCTGAAACGGCAAAAATTGATCCGTACTTTCATCGTAAGCTATTATTTCACCATCTAGTACTAAACTCTTTACACCCAATTTAGCTACATCTGCAACCACATCAGGGAACATATTTGTCAACGCCTCAAGGTTTCTAGAATAAATTGCTACATTTGAACCTTTATTTGCGAGCATATGGTGTTGTCTACCAACTGAACTGTCTTCTATGCTAAGCCCCTTCTGATCATAATGGATCTGTGCCCTTAGCCCATCATATTTGGGCTGAACTATTGGCTTTGGAATTCTTTCCAATATTTTTCCTAACGTGGCTTCTCTTTCACAGAGCATACTTGCAACTGGCACTCCTGGAAGAACTGTTATTTTATCTAACCCGGCTATTCCTTTTGAGATGACCTCACCAGCAATAAGTGCAATATCGTTTCTAACTCCGTATGCTTTATCCAGAGCCTCTCTCTTTGACTTGTTTCCTACTGCAAGAATTGATAAAGCATCAAGAATTGATTTATCGCTGACACCTAGACGCAAGTTCCCCAATATCATTCTTGTAACATATCGGCCAGACAGGTGGTCACAGATCTTGATCAGATCCGATATTTTGGCGAGCTTTATCTGTTGAGAATCCTTGCCCTCGACAAGGGCCATGTCCTTGAGCTGTTGATAAACATCGAGAATAGTAATGTCGGAAGCTTGCTTTTCTATACGTTTCTGAGCAACTAAACCTAAGTCCCCTAGCTCATTAAACTGCTCTTGTATCTCATCGGTGCCAACTCGGAACGCTTGGCTTAAAGCTCGAATCATAAGTTTTCTTGCCACATTGAATTCTAGCGGAATGAATCGCGGAACAACTCTACCCTGCATAAGATACAACGCCTCGTCTACCTCGCCTTTTGATAGATTTTTCAACATATCAACAAGTAAATCTGTCATATCGTTGCGAGACGAAGTCGCTTCGATTCTGTTTAGAATCTTAGAAAATTGTTGGAATTTCATTTAATTACTCCTTTTTATAAATTATCATCACTTTAAGCTCTGCATTTTCATTCTAAACTCTATATCTTATGCTGGAAATCCCAAATTCAAAATTCTTCAATTTTATTTGAGAATATACGCTGCTGCTTTGGTCCGCCCCTTCTTCTTCACAACCCCTTTCTTCATCAAGTCCTTAAGGTCTCTTAAAATAGAGTCATCACTTACATCCCAAAACATATTTTGCCAATCCTTGTTCCGGATCCTGCCTTTTTCGTGTATAAAGTCAATTATTTTTATCTGGCGCTCATTCAGAGCGATTTGCCCTAAGTTTTTCCGTCTACGGGAATCAGTACTCAGGTTCAGCACATTGTCCTTGATCCTTTGTAACTCCTGACTTAACCCCTTAGCAAAGAATTCTAACCAGTACGTCATATCATCGTGATTTTGTTCAACGCTTTCAAGCGCTTTATAATAGTCCTCTAGGTTTTGATCGTAATATTCCTCAAGAGAAAAAAATCGTTTGATATCATATCCTTCTGCGTACAAGCTGTAAGTGGCAATTAGCCTTGCTGTTCTGCCATTTCCATCTGTGAAAGGATGAATCCTCGCAATTTCATATTGGATGACTCCTGCCTTCACAACTGGATGAACTTCAGACACAAGATCACTATCAAGCCATTCAAACAGATTCTCCATCTCACCCTCAACAAACTCCGATTCAACAGGCTCAAATACTACCTCATATGTATCTGAATTGATGAGAGCTTCGGCACAAGTCCGATACTTCCCCAGTTCATTCGGAGGAAGAATTCCCTTCATAACTCGAGAATGTATAGAAAAAATCAAATCTCTATCAATTTTCTTTTTCCTGAGTTTATCAATATATGATATGACCTCACGATAATTGGCAATTTCGATAATATCCCTTCTACGGAAAGTCTTGATCTTCTCACCAAGCAGTACTTTCTTGGCCTCTGCAAAATCCAATTTATTTCCTTCAATTTTCGTTGAAAAATATACCGTTCTCTCACGAGCCTCCTGCTGAAACTTTCTTTCCCAAGCCGGGACTAAAGGAGCATTTTCGATAATCTGTTTCGCTGCTTCGATTTGAGCTATCGAATTTAAGAGATCATTAGTGATAGTAAAAATTGGTTTAAACATATAGTTACAACAGGCTAAAGATCCTGAAAACGAACTCTTTCACTATTCTTCCAAAGGATATCAAAATACTTGCTAAAGAACAAAACTATATTTTCATCCTTTGTTATGATCCCGATTTTATCTCTTGAGGATTTTTCTGGACGAAATCCCATTTGAACAGCATCATTATCATACAGGATCAAATTCAACCCTCCTAGAGGCATTCTTCTCAAAATAATACCCGTCCTCTCCCAATTTTTGTACATATCTAAATTCTCATTATTCAGATTATTTATCAGAAACCTTATCGATGCGCCCCTTTTGATAACATCAAAGTGTTTCTTCCAGAATTCTCTGCTTTGCTCACTGCCGCTCGCAATTATTCTTAGTACATCTTCAACTTGCAACATTAAACTATCCCCACGTCTCTTATACTCTTCCCGGGATTGAATCACTTCAAAAACAGATAGAGAGGCATCAATCTTCTTGGATGTACCAAGGACTTCTTGAAAATCCTGCAGTTGTATTTTTTCTTCGGTTATCTTCTTTCTCAAAATTCTATCCCAATTTTTAAACTTATATCGATCAGGATAGGTATCAATATGAATGATAAACCCCTTTTCTAGTAACTTCTTGAGTGGTCTATACAGATTCTCTCCTCTACATGCAAGCTTAGAACTTATATCCTTGATAGTCAATTCTCTACGGCATTCGGCCAAGATTTCAAGAATTTCGATTTCTAGATTTGTGATCCCAAAATGTTTAAATATCTCTGCATAACTGCTTTTCATAGATCGATTTTACCCTGTCTAGGGTAAAACGTAAATCTTTCATATAATACAATCACTATGAAAAAATATTCGATAATACTAAGTACAAGCAATATTCCAAGTTATCTAGAAATGAAGAATATCTTACAATCAGATCAAGTTCAAAGAGTGAAGGAGGTTACTCAGTACACAAACGTAAATTATATATATAAAGTTTGGCTGAAATCGGGCAAAAAAATCTATCTCAAACAGGCTTTTGATTACGTAAAAGTAGCACCTGCCTTCAGGGCTCCGATTGACAGGCAAGAATATGAATATAAATCTCTGATCTTGTTCAAAAATCTCTGGCCCGGTCAGATTCCAAGAGTTATCAGGTATGATAAAGAAAATGAAATAATAGCAATGACAGAAGCGGGTAATAATTATAATGTCCTGGCTGCAGAATTCAATCAATCAAAACTTCATCTAGATATACTTCCTAAAATTGCCCAGCTGACTGGGAAATTACACGCTTCTACATACTGTTCAAACAAAATGCTCAGGCCGCCAAAAGCAAATAAAGATCACATCAATTTCATAATAGATTTCAGACTTAAAGGAGCTAGAAAGTTTGAAAACAAGCCTACAAAAGCACTTCTTTCTGACAGCCTCAATAGTAGATCCTCAATCATCTATGGAGACTTCGCTTCGAAAAATATTCTTGTTGGACCAAGAGAGAAAATAGCAATTGTCGATTTCCAGAATGTGGTGAGATTTGATCCTGCTTTTGACCTCGGATATCTTCTCGCACATTGGTATCTGGAAATAAATGATAGAAATAAAGAGAGGATTGGAATCTCGACAAAAGAATTTTTCAAAAAATACAGACTAACTTTCAAAAAATATGGAAAAATCCGTAATACAGAGTTGGACGGAATAGAACAAAGAGCGATTCGTTATATTGGAGCTATCATGTTGCATAGACTTAGTGATGAGGGAAGGAATCCAAATTACTTCAAGACTAAGAATGAACCCTTGAAAATACAAATTGCCAGAAAGTTTCTAAAACTATATTCCTCAAAAATTAATTGAGTATATAGTAGCTCCCCTTCGTTCTGCCAATTTGCTTTATATAGCCTCTCTCCTCCAAGAAATCCATATCCCGTCGCAAGGTGCGTCTAGTCACACCTTCTATAACACTGGAGATCATCTCATTTGTTATTTTATCCTCTTTATCAAAAAGACTTAGAATCTTCTTTTGACGCATGTTTAATTTATCCCTTTTACTTTTGATCTCATTTTTTGCTTTCTTAATAAGCTTCTTCCCCCCATTCCCTATGGCTGAACCCCTCTTTTTAACCGCTGAAACAGCCATAAGCACCCCAACCATAGCAGCTGCTCCATAGAAGGCAAATTTCAAGGCGTTTTTTGAGACTGACGATTTTTCCCGCATGATAAAATCTTGATAATTTATCTAATCAATTGTACAGAAGATGCCCTGAGTAGTAAAGTTTAATGAATCTCAGAAAGATCATTACCAATTTCGTAGTTTACCTCAATTGGGACCTTTAGTTCCAGGACCTTTTGCATCAAGTTTTTGACTTCCTCGGTGAATTTTTTAGTTATCAAATTGTTTTTCACCTCTAAGATTAACTCGTCGTGTATTTGAAGAATGATTCTTGCATACTGATCATACTTATTATGGATCAGATCCGAAACATCTATCATAGCCAGTTTCATCATATCCGCAGCCGATCCTTGAAGCGGGAAATTAATTAGTTCCCGATAGACAGCCTTTCTGGCAAAGAAATTCCCCCCAGTAAGTCCTGCTGCTGATTTTCTTCGTCCAAACATCGTAACTGCGTAGCCTTGTTTCTCTACTTCAGCAATATACTTATCATAAAACTTTTTTACTCCAGAGTATTGCTGAAAGTATTTATTGATGAAGTCTTCCGCTTGGCCGTATTCAATTTTTAATGACTCAGAGAGCCCTCTTGCACCCATGCCATACATAACCGCGAAGTTAACTGTTTTACCTATACTCCTTTCTTTTTTGGTAATTTCTTCCATCGTCTTGGAAAATAAACCTGAGGCAGTATGCGTATGGATATCCAAGTTTTTCGAAAAAGCTGCCATAAGTTCCCTGTCCTGAGAAAGATGTGCCAACAACCTTAGCTCCTGCTGAGAATAATCAAAGGAAATCAGTTTCCAGCCCCGCTCTGCAATAAAGGCCCTCCTTACCTTCTTACCGATATCAGAAACTATGGGTATATTCTGCAAATTCGGATTCGTTGAAGAAAGACGTCCGGTTGACGTCACAGCTAGATTGAATGATGAATGGATTCTCCCTGTTTTCTTATCAACTGCATCAAGCAGAGAGTTTGTATATGTTGACTTTACTTTAGCAAGCTCTCTGAATAACAGCAGACTATCAATAACCGGATGTACTCCCCTCAAGCTCTCAAGAACTGAAGCACTAGTTGAATAACTGCCTCCCTTGTTCTTTCGCTGAGGAGAAAGCTTGAGCTCTTTGAAAAGAACTTCAGAGACTTGCTTTGGAGAATTAAGATTGAATTCATGTCCAATAGCATCATAAACTGCATGCTCAATTTTCTCCAACTTCCGGGATAATTTGTGAGAAAAAGCAGATAGATAATCCCTATCAAGATCTATCCCGGAAGCCTCCATATCGGTAAGTATTTTTACAAGCGGCATTTCGATTTCTTCAAAAAGCCTTTTCAGATCCCACCTAGACTTCTCTTCAATTTCTTCTAGTTTTTTATTAACTATTTCATAGAGCCAAAGAATGAGACCTGCTTCTCTTCGCCCAGTTAGACCCATATCAAATGTCTGCTCTTTCTCTTCAATAATTTCACCAAGATAGTTAAAAACAAGATCCTTGAGATTTACACTTCCGCTGCCAGCCTGTACCAGAAAAGAAGCAATCTTCAAGTCAAAATAGTAATTCATATCCCTTATACCGAGGTTGCGCATACAGTGCATAAGTGTCTTTACGTCATAACCTACCTTCAAGATTTCTTTATTCTTAATAATTGCTTCGAACTCAGCTCCTTCTGATGTCAATCGCATACCATCACTCAAAAGTTTGGCAGCGAAAGTGTAGTTATCCTGCCCTTTGAAACTGATCGTTATAGTTTGTGGCTTCATCTGCACACAGCTATCCGCATCTGCTACTGTATAAATAGAAAATATCCTGCTTGCCGAAATTTTGCAAAGTAAGTCGATTAGTTCTTTTCTTCCCTCAATAAACTGCGTCCTTGTTTTAATCTGCTTTCCGGAGATTACTTTTTGCACCGATTCTTCACGCTCCTCTTCAACTCCAGCTATTTTTTCCGCTTTTTTCAGCAGTGATCTAAACTCAAACCTTTGAAACAACTTTCTAACTCGTACAATATCAATGTCACCCCAACGGGCTTTCTTGAGGTCGAATTCTATTGGAGCATCACGGATAATTCTTGCTAATTCCTGACTTAAGTATGCCTTTTCCTTCCCGTCAGCAAGCTTATTCTGAAAGCGTTTATCAATTTTTTCTAAATTTTTATAAATCTCTTCTAGACTACCATACTCTTTCATCAGAGTCTCTGCCCCTTTCTTTCCTATCCCACCAACTCCAGGAATATTATCTGAAGGATCACCATACAAAGCCTTGAAATCTACTATTTGTGATGGTTTTAAATTGGTCTTGCCTTTGATATCTTCTGGATCAAATAGTCGAGACTGACTGAAACTTTTTCCCGACAAGTAGATCTTAGTATCACTATCTGCTAGTTGGAACATATCCTGATCACCGCTAACAATGATTTTTTCCATACCCTTTATCTTTGCATCAAACTCTATCGTTCCGATCAAATCATCGGCTTCATAACCTTCTTTCTTGAATATTGGAATTTCAAAAGCCTCAACTATCTCGTATACCTTGGGCAATTGAGCAACAAGTTCATCTTCCATAGGCTTTCTGTGAGCCTTATACTCTTTAAAAACCTTGTGCCTTTTAGTCGGAGCAAGTGAATCAAATGCACAAATGAGATAATCAGGCTTCAGATCTTCAATCACTTTTAACAACAGAAACGTGAAGCCATAAACAGCATTTATCTGTTCTCCCTTTGACGTTGTTAAATGCGAGGGATACGCGTGATAGGCTCTATGAATAAGAGAATTTGAATCTACGAGTATAAACCTGCACCTTTTTTTCATAAAGTCGAATATAGCAAGTTTAGTGCAAAATACCTATCGAATAGTATCATAAATATTACTGGAGCAACATAACAAAGGACAAGGAAAAACAACAATAGTCGCAACAACAAGAAGTAAAATGTTCCGAGGAAGAGATTTTTTTATTATGCTCCCTTTATTTTTCATCAACCATCATTTTCTCAAATTCGTCCGCTTCAACCACTTCTTTTTCGATAAGGATTTTCGCCAGTTTGTCCAGCTTTTGTTCGTGTTTCTTAAGAATCGAACGAACTTCATCATATGCACCATTTATGACCTCCCTGACCTCATTATCTATTTCTCTCGCAGTCTCCTCTGAATAATCTCTCTGGTCCTGATATGCATACCCCAAATACTTGAGCTTATCGCTCTTTCCATATTCTACAAGACCCAGCTTCTTGCTCATCCCGTATTTCATGACCATCCTTCTGGCAAGGTCCGAAGCTTTTTCGATATCATCCGAAGCTCCTGTAGAGATATCGTTGAATTTCAATTCTTCTGCAGCTCTACCCGCAAGGAGTGTTTTCACCTTCGATACTATTTTGGTCTTACTAATTAATAGTTCATCGTCTTCAGGTAAATACATAGTACTACCAAGCGACATCCCTCTTGAAATGATAGTTATTCTATGAACTGGATCTGTCTGAGGAACAAACTTGGAAACAAGAGCATGCCCGGCCTCGTGATAGGCTATAAGTTCGATATCTTTCTGTGTTCTCTTCCTTTTTCTTTCAGGACCAACAACGACCTTTGTCGCAGCTTCCTCTATATCCTCAGATTCTATTTCCTTTCTGTTATCTTTTGCCGCAATAATTGCTGCTTCGTTGAGCATGTTCTCAAGATCGGCACCAGAAAAACCAACTGTCCTCTTTGCGACTCTCTCAAGATCAACCCCCTTTGCCAACGGTTTGTTCTGAGCATGCACCTCAAGAATCTTACTTCGTCCATCGATATCAGGCAGATCTAGAACAATTCTTCTATCAAACCTGCCAGGACGAAGGATTGCAGGATCCAAAACATCTGGCCTATTTGTTGCAGCAATAACAATCACGTTATCATGTCTTTCAAAACCGTCCATTTCAACAAGAATCTGGTTCAATGTTTGTTCTGTACTACTACTTTGGATGGTAGTACCGCGCTTCCTAGCGACAGCATCTATCTCATCGACAAATATCAGTGCAGGAGCTGCTCTTTTCGCTTTATCAAATAAGTCCCGAACCCTAGATGCACCTGCACCAACAAGCATTTCTTCGAACTCCGCCCCAGAAGTGTGAAAAAAAGGAACTCCTGCCTCACCAGCAACAGCCCTGGCAAAATAAGTTTTTCCAGTCCCTGGAGGACCTACAAGCAAAAGACCCTTCGGAATTCTTGCTCCTAATTTCAAGAATCTCTTTGGATCTTTTAAAAACAATACGATTTCACGAAGTTCCTCCTTAGCCTCTTCATAGTTTGCAACATCATCAAATGTCAAATCAGGCTTCCTGCCAAATACCAATTTTGCCTTGCTCTTCCCAAAAGTGAATAACTTGTTACCACTTGACTGAATTCCCCTTATAAGAAAGAGGCCAAGACCTATGATGCCGACAAACATAAGGATATTAAAAATA
>JAQVGX010000084.1 GCA_028696515.1 Candidatus Dojkabacteria bacterium
ACTACGCTCTTCCTATCTTTGGACTATTCTTCCACTATGAATCAAGAAAGCTTTCTTTTTTGCTAAATAATTTATATCAAATCTTTGTCTTTCCTCTTGCAGACACCTCAACAAATCATGCCAATGGATACTAATGTAGCCAGATCTCCTTCTTGTAAAAATCTCTTTTAGCAAAAACCCTAAATGATTCATTAATGTTTTCCCTATTGCACTGGCATTTTTCTGAAATTCAATAAATTCAGGGACCTTTACATTATTACCTTTTGCTCTTAAACCCACTCCAGCCAAAGAAATGAACAAAGCTGGCAAACCAATACTCCAAGTATTGATACCTTTGCTTTCATCGTAAGTCACTGTGGATATCAACATTCCAGCCCCCATACTGATAGATGTCTCTAGAACAGCTACAAAACCTTCGCGTGTTCCGACATAATCGAAAGCGTTATCGACCTTTTCCGCTCCCTGAGATATAAGACGAGCAAAATTTGATCTTGTTTCTAACTCACTCAACTTTATAAATGTAAAGGTTATATCTTAATTATATCGCATCTTGAAAAATTCTACAATAAAGAGAGAGTAAGTCTATGTAGTGAATTCAAATAGAGAAAAAAGGGCCTCCGAAGAGGCCCAAGAAAGACTAATGCCAATTTACCTCTAAATGGAAAAGTCCTTCAGTCAAATTATATCATCTTAAGAGTGATTTGCAACCAGAACTCAAATAACCAAGTTCCCTGATCTCTTCTAGCTTGGCTAAATGTTGTTCTTGTTCTATTATGTTTTATTCTGTATATTAATGATGTTAATCTATAATTTTTAAAGCAATATAGACAACCAGTCACAAGTTCACCCTCAACCAACTCAATCACCTACTGAGCAAAAATCTATCAATGAACCCCACCCTATTGCTGAGAAGAAAAAAGCGACATACCTGCTTGTCTTTATAATAGTTACAATACTTCTGCTTTGTATCATCTTGCTGATAGCATATCTAAGAGATAAAGATAAAGACTACATGACACTTGACTCTACAACAACTTCTTTTTCAACAAGTTCCATTGCATCAACGGCTAAACAACTGAATCAACAGATCTTTATGAATGCTGAGAAACCTATGAAAACGATACGATTGGATATAGTTTAAGACACCCTAATATCATAATAATGAGGGCAACTAATAATATCTTAAACGTTACACATGTCTGAATTTGCACCAACAACTGTAGATGCCCTGAGTAGAGCTACGCAATGGAACACACCTGAGAGAAACGCTTTGAATTGGGTTGAGAAGCATGTTGGTTATGCAAGAGCACGAAGAGAGATTCCGACTTATGATAAAGACGGGAGTAAGCTGGATACAATTATACCAGCAAATGCAAGTATACGTCTTGAGACAGGTCCTTCATTTATAAGGACAGGAGATCGGATCGACCTGGCAGTTCACGTTATGGTCATAGGTCCTCTCGGCGGATACTGCATTGCGCTTTATTCTGATCTGGCAGATCCAAGCAATGTAGAGTTTCAAACCAAGTAAATGTTTAGATCTGCTCAATTCTGATAAGATTCGAAGTAATCTACACAAGTCTATTTACCCTTTTCCCCTTGATGATTCCCGTTATCCCTTTAGCCCAGATCTCGTTGTAGCGAGCATGTGTTTCCTTCGTATGCCAGGCATAAGCTGCCGGTATAAATATGTTCCCTTTATAACTCTTTTTGATTTTAGCCTTTGCCTGATGATCATTTTCTATGCTGAATCCGGCTAACCTGCCATTCTCAACCATATCTATAAGAATATACTCATCTTCGCCTCCCCAGCCTATCCCTCCAAAGACACTTATGAAATAAGCATCCTTCTTCAATAGCTTAAGATTCTTCCTATTCAGAAGATCGTTTGTTTCTTTGCAGGTCTCCACGCACTTGAAGATGAATCCTGATTCTTCGAGCAGTGATTCCAATTTCTTGTAGTTGAATGCAGTTCTTTTTCGGCCTCTATTCCAATAGATCACATTCATTCCCAAACCTTTTCCAATATTTGCAATTCTTCTCCCAATTCTTCCCAGACCAATCACTCCCATAGTTTTGCCCGCCAATTCCACTCCTTCATATTTGTCACTTATTTCGACCTTGAAGTTACTCTTCAGTTGAAGGGGAAGTTTTCTAGCAAGACAAAACATTTGCCATATAGCGTATTCTGCAACTGATTGAGAATTTGCTTCCGGACTGTTTCCAACTGCAATATCATGCTTTTTACAATAATCTAAATCTATGTAGTGACCCCAGGACGATTTTGTAACAATTCCTTTCAGGTTTTGTACTTTTTTCAGAAATTCCAAGGGAAAGGTATAATCAATATGAGCTGGTGCAACGCCAATTATTTTATCTTCTTTGTCTTGGATCAATTCTTTGTATTTCGAAATATCCTTTGTGTTCTTTTTGAGATGAATTATTTTACCGTAGCCTTTCAGCAGATCGTAAACATTTCCAAGTTTATCTTTCTGCTCTATGAGATAAATGTGCATAAATAGTACGTAAGAAGTAAGATGAAATAATTGATACTTTAAGTTTAGTGTGAAGAATCATAGCACATCATAAGACAGGTTTTGTCTAACAAAGTTACTTTAGATCCGCATCTTTAAATACATGTTCAAGATAAGTCAAACTAATCTATATAGTGGCTCGATTCAGTTATAACTCCTCCGCTTAAAGCTTCCTCAGGCAGTTTGATCATTGCTTCTTTCCCGTTCTTGACATTCTTCAAGATGTACCTGCTCACTTTCAAACCTGTCAAGTCAGGAAAGCTATGAGGGATAGCACACTCTGATCCATCATCACATGGTTCTGTCCGGGCAAATATCACGTCATCGCCTGACAAGGGAACAGGATAAACTAGATTGTCGTCCAATAATTCATTCAGATTAGTCTGAAAATCATATATATAACTATGGCCAGAATTCAGACCATCGACGAAAATTCCCCAATAGTAAGTTTTGTCTCCACTATAGATAAGATCGTATCCTCCTGTGAAAGGGTAGCTTACTGAAGTTCCCTCAATGTACATACTTGGAAAAGCCCCGTCAACTTTTGACGATTTCTTAGCCTCAACATCTCTAACAAACAATCCTCTTTTGCTGTCATCGTTGATCAACATATCATAAGACATGTACAAAATCTCGCTGTTACTCTTCCATGTCGGAAATGTTGCGTTATCAATTGAGTCTAGCAACTTTCCCTCAAGATCAAAGATATAGACTGAAAAATCCATACCTGATCTAGAAATAGTACTTATATGTAGCAGTTTGTCACCATCCGGTGAGAATCTTAATCGTGAGTTATCATAAAGCATGATTCCTCTGCCGTACGTTTCTTCATCCCATTCTTTCAATTTCTGTTCTTGAGCATCTTTTACATAGTAGATAGCATACCTGAAATCACTTTCCATCTTAGAATAGGCATATTCACTACTGCTGATGAAAGAGACTTGTTCTACCCGTCCGACTTCATCAAATTCCTTGAGATTTGTAGTTTCTGAGTTGTCAATATTCAATGTGTTTATCTCGCAATGAAAAAGTTTGGTTTTATATGTACAAGAAAAATACCCCAATAAATTATCAGTTATAAGCTGAACACTCATCATATACTCTCCTTCGACGTTATCCGTCAGCTTCTTGCTGTTCTTTCCCGTTTTATCAGCTATGTAAATGTTTCCTTCTATTGTATAGATAATCTTATCCTCAAGCGGAGCCGGGCCGGGCGAGACAGTAGTCGCGGTCGAAATCGTGGAAATTGAAGTTGCAGTTTCACTCCCTTCCTCGACATCCGTCTTCGAGCGAGTTGCAAGTAAGAATATCACGACTCCGGCAAGACAAGCCACCAGTACAAGAAGAATAGCTATTATGATCAAGAGTATTTTGCTCGGATTTCCCTTTTTAGAATTTAAAGAAGTATCCGTTTTTGTTGTTTCCTCAGGATTTCCTTGAGAATATGTTTTGCTATCGTCCATGTGTGGCAGAAAAAATATTAGCTAATACTTTGTCAATTTAACATATTTCTTAAAGAAAAGTAACTTCTGATTTCAGAAATATTGAATATATTTCCGAGCACTAGAACATCTGATGAACAAAACAATCCGGCAGACTCACACATTGACCACTATAGGGTATTAGTGTTAAAATTGCTATATAATATTTACGGAATATATAATATGGAAAGCCAACCAACCCCAGTAGAAGTATTAAGTCGTCAGCACGATGGTGATGTATCCCCCGCAGTAAAAGTTGTTACTGAGGCAGCGAGAAGCAAACATAATGTTGAAATTCTACATCCAGATAAATGGAAATTTGTCATGATTAGAGAATTTCCTGGTGGAGTACCAACATGGGTTCCTGGTACTTTAGTCGGAAGTTGCACCCAAAATAAAGTAAGAAAACCTCTTGTCGCACACTATCACGATCCTTCGCTGGAGCCATTTGATTTATCTACCTTTGGGGCTAACCAAGTAGTTATAGAAAGCTCCCTGACAGGGGGACTGGGAATGCTTTCAGTTGTCGACGAATCTGGTATACGTAGACAAGAACACTGTACTCCATATACAGAACCTACTCCAGAAGCGGTGCTGATCGATCAAGGGCTAGATCCAAGTCAGCTATTTAGAGATTACCAAGATATTGCTGGACGGAAATACGATGGTGCAACAGTTTTACCTCCAGATAAATGGGAATTTGGTATGTATTTAGAAATAACTCAGCCAACTGGAAGAATATGGCTACCTTGTATGAGAATCGGTACCTTTGATAATGGAACTGCTTTAGTAGTAAATTACTACAACCCCGAGTTAGGAGATCCAGATTTTACTCAAATTTCAGAAGCAGCAATAGGAAGACATCTAAGACAAGATACTAGATCACTTGCCTCAACCCATGTAGGCGGATACCGTTCTGAAATACATACTTTTCCATTTATAGAACAAATAGAGCCATAGGTCTACGATATATATACCTAGAATATTACTTCTGAAGCAGATTTCTAACCTTCATAATTAGATTTTCCAATATCTATATTCTCTTCTTTTTCTTGAGTTGAATCTTTCTAACTTTTCATAATATCCTATGAAAGTTTGAATATTAACCTCTTCTTTCTTTAGCTGACAAAATCTGAATAGCCCTAACCATGTATTATAAGTAAGTTCTGAAGGCTTACTTTTCAAATTAATATTTAGTGATTTACTCAACCGTTTTAATTGCGTATAACTAAATATTCTATCAAGAGATTTACCAACATTCTTCTTCCATTGATTTAAAGCATAAGTGATAAAGTCTCTATAAAGAAAATAATCTTTTTTCGTAATATGGGGATCGTACTTCCTTGCAAACTTGACAAACACAACATCAACAGCCGGAACTGGCTTGAAATCAATTCTTCTGAACCGATTTAGAATTCCAATGTCCCAAAACGGAGCTAATAGCAAGGAAATTTGCGTTGTTTTTGGTTTCCCCATAAATCTCTCAACACTTTCCTTCTGCATAAAAAGATATGCATGACTTGGCGGATTGCTGCCCAAAAACAGCTTTCTAACTATATCAGCCGTGTAGTTAAACGGAATGTTTGAGAAACATTTATATGGCTGATAGGGGAGAGGACAATCAAAAAAATCCTTCCCAATTAGAACCAGGTTCTTCAACTGACCCAGTCTTCTCCCGGTTTGATCGTATAGTTTGCGATCCTTTTCAATGGCTATTACTTTCCCCGCTTTTCTGCATAGACGTTCGGTAATATTGCCTGTCCCGGCACCAATCTCCAGCACATTGTCCAGCCGGTTTATTCCTGCTTTTTGAATAAGCTGATCAACTAAAGCTTTATTTCTTATAAAATTTTGAGAATGCTTGAGTTTTCGCATGATGCCATTCGTAACAAGTAAAGAACGTAAAGAGATAGACTCCAAACGAATGGCAAATTGATATGAAGGTTCTGAATTGGAATATAAGCGTAAAACTACCAAACGTTTAGAGGGTTTAGTTGTTTGGTATAGATACTACAGACATAAATATAGTAAAAGAAGAGTTTAAATAGTTATCAGCTTACAATAACCTTGTACCCATCAATTTAATAACTAATTATATCATAAAATCATCAACTGCACAGCGAGACATTTCTCTCTTTTCTCAAATCCCTGTATAATGTAATATTAACATATAACCCAATAATGGAAAAGAGAAAAAACAATTTGTCAGTTTGCACGCTGTCCGGCACGAGCGGAATCGGAAGAAACTGCTCATTTGTAGAATATAATGGAAGAATCATCATCATAGACTTCGGCTTCGAGTTCCCTGAAGAGCAGATGTACGGCATCGACTATCTGATCCCTAACTACAGATACCTCAAGCAGAATAAAGGTAAAATTCAAGCTATATTAATAACTCATGGACACCTTGATCATACCGGAGGACTGGCATATGTTCTGAAAGACCTCGGGTTTCCGCCCATCTACGGAGGGACATTTGCAAACAGTCTGATAAGAGAAAGGCTCAAAGATTTCGGATTAGAGAACTCTGTAAAGTTTGCAAATGTTCAGAGGAACACTATTCAAAGATTCGGTAAC
>JAQVGX010000011.1 GCA_028696515.1 Candidatus Dojkabacteria bacterium
CAGCTACCATCAATGGCAAACTATCACCTCCAGGAAAAACAATGTTCAACTCAAATGTATCCGCATCAAGCCCGCTTTGAAAGTCAGTTAATTTATCCGAAAGACTGAATTCAACTATTGGCTGCTTGTTACTTATTACACCAGATGGACCTATATAGTAAGCATTTGGCTTATCTAACTCTTTATTGACAATGATTGTTTTAGAGTCAAAATTCCCAGCTATATCCCTTGCTTCAATAGTGAAATCGTTTTCACCAATATCTATAATTTCATATCCCTCGAATACACCGTTTTCATCAACTGAATACTTATTGCCATTTACTCTTACAGTAGCTGATGATTCTGCTATCCCAGATATTTTGATCTTATCACTATTTGTCCAAGTCCCGTTCTTAGGCTGTGAAATGTTTAGCACAGACGGCTGGTTATCTATTGTGACAGTAAGACTTGAATCTTCAGATGTATTTCCTGCTACATCTGAAGCCTTCAACAACAATCTATATGGACCATCAGCGAGAATTTTCCCATCAAAATCTGATCCATTCCACTGAAAAGATGCTCCGGCTGTTGTCCCGATTACAGTTCTTACTACCTCACCCTCAAGATCAATTACCTGAACTGACCAGTCTTTAAAATATTTCTCATCAATGTCAAAGGACAAATTTATACTATCCCTCACACCGTCATCATTTGGACTAAACACTTCTTGATCAAGTACTACATTCTTGATTTTCGGATAGGTAGAATCTTGTCGCGTTTGGATTGATTCGCTCCAGCCTGTTGTATTTCCAAACTCGTCCTTTGCCCTGCCTTTAAAGCAATACAAGGTATCATCATCCAGATTCGTTACCAGAAATACCCTAGACTGCTGCCAGCCTAATCCCTGATTTGGGGTATTACAATCTTCTCCAGATGCCACATCCAGCTCATAGTATACATTCCTGGAAAGTTCATCTGAACATCGGACAATCATAACCTCATTTTCATGCCCCACAGAAAATTCAGGTTCGCTTACCATGATAGGATACTCTGGAGAGGTAGTATCTATTGTGAAAGTAAAAGTCGTAGAATATGCACCCCAGAGAGTCATATCATCTTGTGATCTCGCTTTCCACTCCCAATTCCCGTCCGGAAGAAATTTTGTAAATTGAGCTGTTTGTTTACCCGTTCGGATTGGAGATACTTCCCAATCAGCATCCTGCACTCTCTTATAATAAAACCATGTACCCTCAAGATTGCCGTCTGGATCACCAAGATCAGTAACTTTCATCGTAACCTCAGCCCCTTGTGTAGAAGAATCACCCCCAAAGCTGATCATATTCAACGGAGAAGTTGGTCTCGGCGTATATGGAGCGTGATTCTGTCCGAAAGTAATCGTAAGTCGGGGCTGAGTGGTGGCAAAGCAGGTAGAATTATTGTAGTTTCTGCTGCACCAAAAGCCCCCATAATTGCCTCCGTCTTTGTATAAAACAAGTCCTTGATTCGATCCATTACCTACCCACTGCTGCACTAGTTCGGTAACGTCAAATGTATATTTTAGCGGAGGATTGAACCACTGTCCTCCATAGCCACCAACAGATATACTAGAATAAGCTCCAGAAAAAGAAGGTTTATTTCCCCAAGTGATTGAGTTCTCTGACCAATTGCCATTGGCTCTAGCTACCTTTACAACATAATCTCCAGAAGCATAATCACTTCTAACATACTGAAAAAGATCAAGATAGGCGGATTCTATAACCGTCTGAGAATTCAAAGAGCTTAAATCAAATTTTACATATGCAAACGAATTTGAAAAATAATTTCCCAGATTCCAGCTTCTCCCAATAGTCATATCGTTCCAAACTCCATAATTTCTGTCCGGATAATCCTCGCGAACCATTGCATCAGCTATCGGTAAAAGAGATAATTTGGTACTCGCAGATACTTCTACCCTGTCAATATTATAAAAAGCTAAAATAACAGTAATAATCACGATTGTTACAAAAACTGCAAAAATTGATGCTTTTCGCATATTATAATATACATACTAATTCTATACTTTATAGACGAATGATCTACATTAGTCAAACAGTCATGTGCACTTTAACTACTCAGTCTCGATTTTATCATCATCACTATAATAGTTAGTTTCAACATTCGATAATCATCGAATCGCCGAGATTCTCTTCATCCAGCCCATCACAAAAACTCATTTTCAATTTGTTTTACTGCTTTATTTGTTCCGCCCTCTAAATTCTTGGCTCATTCATCGATACTCCTTTAAGTTTCTAGCCTAACCATTCAGACAGCCTAGTAGCTTTTTGTCTTGTTAGCGCTCCTTTAAGCTATCTAGCTGTCTGCTGCTTGTACTGAGCCTGGAAGTATCCTCAATCCGCTAATATTTCTTCTTGTAAACTACAAAGTAAATTCCTATAATGATCCAATCTGATGAAACAGTCACTAAGAACTAAAATACTCCAAAAATCGAATATGCCGCAAAATGCCAAGAGAGTCTTTAAGGGAGTTCTTTTCGATGTATATCACTGGAAACAAAAGCTATACGATGGAAATTTCTCAACCTTTGAAATGCTCAAGAGAAAGAATACTGTAATAGTGATCCCTACAACTTTGGATAAGAAAATAATCTTCCTGAAACAGAAGCAGCCCAGTAAAATCTCTTTCTTCTCATTCCCAGGCGGGAGGGTGAATAAAAATGAAACACCAGAACAGGCAGCAAGAAGAGAGTTGTTGGAAGAGACTGGATACTCAGGAAGGGTTTTCAGGCTTTGGAAATCATTCCAGCCGGCTTCTAAGATGGAATATTATGTGTATGTTTATATTGTAAAGGAATGTGAGAAAGAGAACCATAGAAATATTGATCCGGGCGAAAATATTGAACTTCAGAAATTGTCTTTTGATCAATTGCTAGATTTAGTCTATAAGCAAAAGTATGATCCGCAAAGCCTGATGTATGATTTTCTGAGGTCATATTTCGACACAGAATACCGACTTTCAATAGAAAAAACATTATTCTATTAAACCAAATTTTCTAATTTAATTTTCTCCTTGTAAATTTATGAACAAATTCCTTATCTCGATGGTTCTAATTGGAATCATACTTAGTGCATTCGCTTACAGAGCCGATGCGCAAGAATGTTATGGTCAAAAAATGTACGCCAAGTTAAGTTATTCTGTAGACAAAGTAAAAAGAGGAGACACTGTCGAACTCACTATCCTTGTGGGCAACTCTACATATAAAGAAGAATACACCGATAAGGATTATCAACTAAATAATCCCGGAGTAGAAATCCAATCTGGTTCATATAAACAGTATCTTGATCCGTCAGAAGACTGGGTTGTTCCAGTCCCTTCAATGGTAAATAATAAAACACTTGCTTATACCAAAACTTATAGAATTAAAGACAATGCCCCCTTAGGATATTTCGGAGATTTTGACGTTGTAACGTGGCTGGACAAAAGTGACTCCTCTACACTGGATCACCCAACACAAGGAATAGCCCCACTTATAATTACGGCGTCTGACAATTCAAATACAGCTAATGAAGAACAAGTACAAAACGGAACCGAAACACAAAACCAAGGAGAAGAAACTGAATTGAAGATCCGGATCCATGAAAAATACCTTGCCTCAAATTCTAACACCACAAGACTTGATCAGATGACTCAGAAACAACTTAAATATGTTGAGAATTTTACACTACACATACCAGGGAAAAACATGATTATGTTTAAAAATATATTAGACTTATCTTCCCAAGAAAGGCTTCAAAAATTAAACAACCTTGACGAACATTGCGATATAAGTAAAGCAGGAACAGTGAGTCTGGATTCAGAATATTTGGATTTCTTAAACAAACCTGCAATGATAATCATGTATAATTTGCCTTTCAATACTACTCCTATAATACTAAAAGATGGGAAACCAGTTACAACTGATGAGGTAAGTAACATTCGTTATACATATTTCCCCACAGATGGGAGCGGTTTGTTGGAATTCGATGTTATGTCATTCTCAACATATCAGGTCATTTCCGAAAGCCAGTTTAATCAGCCCCTGCTTCAACCTGACGACACTTTGCCGGCAGAAAATAGCTTAGGAAGAATGCTGTTACTTATCGGATTGATTACACTGATAGGCATAGCAGTTGCTGTTGGCGTTAAGCTCATTGAGAGAAACCGCTTATCGACCAACACCATTCAAGAGAAGGTGGGGAGTTGAGGATTGAAGATCAATATTTGATATTTAATATTAACCTTTGAGATTTACTCTCTACTATCGACTGGTCGCTTCCCGGCCCGAGCAGAACCGGAAGGTTCGCGATTGGCTACCCGATGTATTTGGGGTTAACTTCTGAAACCTTCTTTACATTCGGGTAAGAAATGATAACCAGACAAATACCCAACAACCAGAAAGTCCACATTGTGGCTCCTGTATCTTCAAGCTCGTCTGCTTCAACATAATAATTTGCTCTCCAGTTGTTTAACGAGGGTGAAGTAAAAACTTCACTAGTTTCCAATCTCGCTTCCATACATAAGGTCGAGTGATTTTTTGCATCAATTCCTGACAATTCAATATCACCAGTAAAAGTCAATGGTCCCAACAAAATAGTGTTGCAGGTATTATCAAATATTGAGTATTTTATATCAGTTTTTGAAGGAATCTCATTTACAACACTTAGCCTGTCCCAAGCAAAAATAGTTTCCTCTCCCTCGATCAAGGTCATATATCTGCCTGCTTGTTCATACATCCTTGCTCCGCAAAGAAATCTGAGCTCAAAATCATCTGAAACAGGAGATATGGGCGCCAAAACTGCTGCTCCCAAGGAGTTGACAATTGTTGTCGCCGTAACATCTGAGTTTATGAGAGATGTTGGATCACCTTCATTTAAAGAAAAATCTGATAAACAAGAATCTTCTGAACTGTCATCAAAATTTAAAACAAAGACATCATCATTCGCTGTAGACTCTTCTCCAAAGGAGCCTAATAGTAACGAACTATTATCCAAGTCAAAAAGGTCCTTTATAGTATCGTCTCCATAAGGATTGGAATAAATCTTTAAGGAAAGAATATCTAAATCATTTGTGAAATTAAATAAAAAGAAATCATTATCGATCAACCCTGAATTTGTCTGAGCAGCTGCCAGCAACGTTCCATCATCCAATTCCAGTACGTCTGCCCCTGATATAGCCTCATTTCCAGCACCCCCAAGAGTTTTCGATTGAATCAGGTTCCCTGAAGAATCAAGCTTGACTAGCATAATATCAAATCCTCCTTCGGTATCATGTTTTCCTGTTTTAACAAATGCAAAAACATAACCATCGTGAGCTTTAATTTGTTGAGTCATGTCTGAATCTGATCCCCCTCCTGTGAAGGCACGACTCCATATTATACTTCCATCAGTTGCATTTATCTTTGTGATGTATGCATATCTATCTGAAGTTGATACCTGAGTACTGCCACCAATTAATATATTACCGTCATCAGCCTCTTCGATAGCCGAAATATAGTTATTACTATAATTACTGATAACAGTTATCCCTTCTCTCCATATTACGTTTCCACTTTGATCAAATAGAACTAATGGCATATCGCCCCAATTCCCATAGCCAGCAGCAATTATATTATCATTGCGTAGTTTTTTGATTTTGTTCAGATAGTTGTTAGCTCCTGTTGTAATTGTTCTCCCTGATATGAAATTACCACTTCCATCAACGATGAAGTATAAGTATTTTGTATTACCACTAACTCCCCTTCTTCCAGCGACAAGATAATTACCATCTGACAATACTTCCATATCATGTATATATGTATCCGATGTAAACGCATACTGCTTACTCCAAACTGTTTGGAAAAACTCATCCAGCTTAGTAATCGCCCGGCCCCTTCCAATAAGATCTCCTCCGGCCATAATATAGCTATTATCCTCGAGATCTTTGATACTTGATATATACTGATCTCCAGAAACATCTGAAGTATTCGGAACTTCTTTATTGAGCAGGGTTATTTTTTCATCTTGAATTTGAATCTCCGATTCACCAAGGATGTCTATAAATTCACCGTTCTCTTCTTGATCGTTTCTCTCTAACAGATTAAGTGAACTAACCAGAGAAGAGTTGGGTAAAATGAACAAACTCAAGATTCCAGCCAATGTAATTATGATTTTCATTACGCTGTATGTATTTCTCATGTTACCTCATGTCTTTAAATAATTTGACGGTTAACTTCCCCCAAAAAGTTAGTTCCAAATATCCTATCTATTGCTTATTCTAACGTATGCAAGAAATCGCATCAAGAACCTGAAATTTTAGGATAACAGCCCCCGTACAACTGCTTCTTGGGCAAGAGATGATCTTGATATTGGGATCGCAAAAAATAAGCACAGAAAAAGAATAACTTAGATTAGATCTGTTACCAAATCTGCTGTTGACTGTAATCCTTTATTCAACTAAAATTCATCTATGATTTTAACTTATACTCTATATCAATGATGGAAATACATAATATTATCATAATAGGCGCAGGTCCGGCTGGACTAGCAGCCGCTATATACACTGCAAGAGCTGGATTGAAACCTATTGTCATTGCCGGACCAACACCAGGCGGGCAGTTGATGCTTACATCAGAGGTCGAAAATTTCCCCGGCGTGAAATCAATTCTTGGAGTTGAACTTATGGCCAACATCAGAAAACAGGCAAAGGACTTTGGAGCAAAAGTTATTGACGAAACAGTCAATAAACTTGAGCTGTCAGACAAGCCGTATAAGGTAGTTCTCGATAACAAAGAAACTTATGAAACAAAAGCGATAATTGTCGCAACAGGAGCCCGAGCCATGTGGCTGGGACTTGAATCCGAAACAAGGCTGAAGGGTAAAGGAGTATCAGCCTGTGCAAATTGCGACGGCTTTTTCTATAAGGATAAAATTGTAGCAGTTGTTGGAGGAGGAGATGCCGCATTGGAAGAGGCCCTTTCACTCACGAAGTTCGCATCCAAAGTGTATGTCATTCATAGACGAGATGAGTTCAGAGCATCAAAAATCATGCAGGACAGAGTACTGAACCATCCAAAGATAGAACCTGTATGGAATGCTGAAGTGGAAGAAGTACTAGGTAAAGAAAAAGTTTATGGTCTGAGACTTAAAAACTCTTCCAACACAGTAAAAGGTGTCACAGTCCCGGACAGATTAGATATTGATGGACTCTTTGTAGCTATCGGTCACAAGCCTGATACAGAATTTCTGACAGGTAGTGGAATAGAGATGAGTGAACAAGGATACATATATACCTCAGAATCTGTTCTCTGGGAATTAAACAAAAATCCCGACTTGAATGTAGATAAGAGTAAATTTGATTTCAGCTATAAGTATCAAACTTCTGTAGAAGGAATTTTTGCCGCTGGAGACGTTATTGACTATATTTACCGACAGGCTACAACCGCTATGGGAATGGGAGTTGCTGCAGCCTTGGAAACAGAAAAGTATATCTCCCAGCAGGGCTAACCATGAATCATGTCCATAGATAGACAATGCTGATCATCAAGAATCCTTATTTGTGTGGTATCTTTTTTCTACAGCCAACAATACAGCTATCATATTCCCGTCAATATCATTCGACATTTTATCTATCACGAGATCACCCTTTTTTTGGATCAAAATATAATCACCTGGTCTGGCCTTAATCCTGGAAAAAAATCCGACATTACTAACGCCTGTTGAAACAATAGCTGATTCTACCTCGTCAAGTTTTAGAGCGAAGACACCAGGGTAATTTGTCTGTATCCACATAGGACACGAATATTTTTGACTAGTTAACTTCAATGCCTCATTTAATGACAAACCCGCCATTGTGTCTATCATCGGAATGTTTGTATCAGTTTCCAAGTCCTTCTTCTTCTTTTCCAAAAGCTGATAAAGTCTGGAAATCTCTTCTGAAATTGGAGCCTCTTCCACTCCAAAGAAAAACTGAATTGGTTTTGATAGAACCTCTGAGATTTTTTCCAGGTTTCTCCTTGGACTGCTCTTCCCATTCTCATATCTTGAAATCATCTCCCAAGTTACACCAATTTTCTTTCCCAATTCTCCCTGTGTTATCTGTTTTTCCATTCTAGCTTTCCTTATCTGTTGCCCTATTTTTAGATCACTCATTGTTAAATGACTAACATTTAATAACATATGTACTAATATATCATATCGATAGGATAATCGCTAGGTGAGAGTAAGTATTAGGTAAATCGTAGTATATGAATTAGCAGTGACTGATAGAATGCAACTCAAGTACCAAATGTACTTAATGTACTCAACCACTAAATATACTTATTGGCCTACCGTTAACCGTCAGCAGTTTGCCATCTGCTATTTGCTATCCGCTAATAGCTATACTATACTTCACCTTGTATGATCAAGCTAGAGAAGCAAGCAAAAAAACTTATCGAAGAAGCAAAAAGAGAAAATATATATCTCGTCATCCGATTCCAAGATTTTAAAAACAGATCACTTAATGCTAAGAACGGAAAAATAGATAATGCAAACCTTCATGAAGCAACAGGAACAGGTATGCACGCTTATACTGATAGCGGACATACCGGCTTTGCATCAGTTGACACCATAAAAGACGAAAAACGTCTTATTAACTGCCTGCATTGTGCTATTACCTCTGCTAAGGCAGCACAAATATCTGATTTCGAAAAAATTCCGGAAATTTATGAATTGACTCCAATCAAACATACAATTCTTCAAAAGCCTCAAGTTGATCCGTTCCTAGTTACAAACAAGAAAATGACTGCCGACCTACTTGAATTTCACTCTAGAATATATAAAAAATATCCAAACTATGCTCTTTCAAACACAGCAGCATTTTCTTCAAGCGCTTGGAGGATATTCAGATCTGATGGGACAGATATCAGTTACAAAACGGCTACATCAATCCTTATATCAACAGTCGTCAGCTCCGAAAAGGACTCAGAAAATGAATTCTATGAACCTTCCTTCGGACTAGGATATGAGCTTATGCTGGATAGTGAAGAAAAATCAAATCACATAAAAAGATTGATAAACAAGGTCAAATATGCAAATGATCTAAGAAACTGCAGGCAAATAGCTGGAAGTCATAGGGCACTGCTACTTGATAGCTCAATTGCAGGAGTATTTGTACATGAAGCCTTTGGGCATACAGCCGAATCAGATAATATCTATCTTGATAGTCCTCTCTTCAAAGACAAAAGGTTCAACAAAGGTGCTATTGTCGCGAAGCCGTTCGTTCATATAATTGATTCAGCCGGCAGAAATGACAGAGGATTCACTCCATTTAGCAGCTATGGAGTGAAAAGAAATGAAATTGAGATCGTAAAGAGCGGTAAGCTCAACAGTCTCATAAGCGACTTTATCACAGCAAAGAAAGCCGGAGCTGTTCTTGAAGGCGCTTCTGTTTGTGAAACTTATGAAGATATTCCAGTTCCACGAATGAGCTGTACACAGATTTTGCTTGATAAGGAAAGAACGATTCCTCTAAACTTTGATCATAGAGAGGTTGATATTCATAAAATCCATAAAATCCTGAAAGGGGCAAATATATTTCAAGAATTCCCGGAGATAATTTATCTTGTAGGATCCTCAGGAGGGAATGTCGATACACAAAAGGGTAACTTCCAATTTGCTTCTACCTTGGCCTTTAGGTTGACAGAAAAAGATGTTGAGCTTATCAAACCTGTTTCATTCAGCGGCATTACTTTGGAGGCTCTTCATTCTGTCGAGAGAGCTTTCGGGAAGCAAATAGCTATCCCGGGACTTTGCGGCAAAGCCGGCCAGTATATTCCAGAGTCTACCAAAGCTCCCATGATTCTTTTGAGTCCGAATAAATTTGTAACCATAGGTTGACATGAAAGCTTTATTGAAGACATTACAATCAGATAAAGAAATTACTAACTATAGAATAACTGTGGGAAAGGGCAATAGTCTTTCTCTGGGAATTTATGGTAAGAAAATCGGGGGAGCTTATACTCCAATTTCCAATCACAGCAAAGTCAGTGGAGAACTGCACATCGAATGGCAGGATGGAGAGATCAGCAGGCTTGGGATCACAGGTAAAAGTTTGGAAAGGCCACTTGATACTATTAATTCTGCAAAAGCAGTAAAAATAAAGGACGAATTCTCTCACGACTTTGTAGAAAGATACACAATCCAGAACCCTATAAATCAATACTCGGACAGTTTATTAGAGATGATAAAAGATAACCAGACGTTTCTGGTTGATCAGCTGGCTGGACTTCAAGATATTGAATCCGGCTTCGGTTTGAAATCTTTTGAGATAGATATTCTTGCATCTACATCAGAAACGGTCGTTTCAAATTCTAAAGGTCTAGAGCTGAGGGAATCTTTCTCCTCATTTACTATCCAGTCTAGTCTTGAATCAAGGAGTTTTTTTACCATAAGTTCAAGAGAACCTATAAACATTATAGAATACTCTGATTGCATCGAACTCCTGGGCAGGATGTTCCAGGCTCAGGAGAAGAAAGCTGATTTAAGCAATCCGAAGAATATAAAAATCATGCTCTCCCCGGATGCTGCTTGGAGCCTGTTGTCATTCTTTATCACAAACAACCTCAGAGGAAGTTTAGTTAGCAATAACCTAGCAAAATTCAAAGAAATAGATTTCAAGAAAAGGAAAAGAATACTTCCAGAATGGTTTAATTTTTATTCAGATCCAGCAAAAGAGATGACCCCTGGAGCATCCAACTTCACTTCAGAGGGAGTAAGAAGTATTCCTACTTGTTTTATAAAACAGGGACAACTCCAGACACCAATTCTGGATCTTAAACATTCTAGAAAACTGAAATCAAAACCAACAGCATTGATATCGGGTCCCCACACGACTTCGTTCCTGGACAAGAAACATAAAGTAACTGAGCTTAAAAAATATATAGAAGAGACCGAAGAGGCAATATTTGTTCCCTATTTCTTAGGAATGCACACACAGAATCAAACAACCGGAGACTATTCCTTACCTGCTCCCTATGCAATCTATGTTAAAGACGGAAAGCTCCAGGGTACTATGAAGGTTATAATTACTGGTAATTTATTTGAGGATCTCTTTGAAAGAGTGGAATTTGTCAGCTGGGATCTTTTCCCCCAGCCCGGGATTTGTTTCACTCCAAATGTTATAATCGAATAGTAATAATACCGTTACTAAACTCATTTACCTGATTACCAAATTACCTTAATCTTAATGTTATTTATTCATCTGAAATGATCTATATAGTAATTTTATCCATCACGGTTCTTTTTTTTGTATTTACGTTAATCATATCACCGCTCTTAAAAAGATATCTAGGTATCCGACTTTGTGCTATTTGTGCCGCCTCAAGCACAACTTGGCTGACACTATTGGTTTTTAAAACTACACATTTTTTAGACGTAGACGAGACTCTTCTGGGCGTACTTTTTGGGGGCAGTGTTGTTGGAATAATGTATGCACTAAGAGACAAATACAAAGAACTCAAATTAAGAGATTTCTGGATCATAAGAGTTCTCTGGGTCCCCTGGGGATTTTATTTAGCATATGCAGTTGCTAAGTCAGATAGTTTTATGATAAAAATAGGGCTACTTGTTACTTTCCTTATTAGCTTGTTAATCCTAAGAATGTTTAAATTACATAAAAAAAATAAAAGTGGGGGTTCGACCAAGAAGAAAAAAGAAGACGCTGTTGAGACAGACCGAGAGAAGCAGGATGCTATCAAAAAACTTGAAAGAAGTTTGGAAGACTGCTGCTAACAAGCAACTATTCCTCGACGACCTTTCCCTTTGAATCAACAATACTTGCCTGTTGTGGGAACCAAGCAGGAGTTTCGACTGTTATATACTCTAATCTTTCCCCTTCTACAGCAAATCTTGTAGACACAGGGACATCTATAACATCACCTTTTCGAACATCAAAACTTTGGGTATTGCATATAACTGTACCTTTTCCGCAAATAATATATATCATAAAGTGACATTTTGTTTCGTAAATAAAGTGATTTGGATTTTCTGGATGTCGTCCGCTTATTTCCATATGATTAATCTCAAGCTGTCTATCTAAAGAAGTATATTTGTGTATAAGCTTCGTTCCCAGATCAACGATTGTCGAATCCTTTTTTGTGATAAGTTTAGGTTTTCCCATATTTATTCTTTGCAAGAAAGAATAAAAGATACTCCATCTTGTGCTCATGCAGGCAAAATCTCATCAAAATCGTCCTCACTCTCTATTTATTTTCCTCCACCCTTTTCTTATTCTTTTCATTTGAAGGAACTTCTTCGGTTTTCATATTCAATCTTTCTTCCATCTGCTCGACCTCACTCATCGCATCATGTCCTGCGGTTTCGATTTCGGGCATAGCTTCGGTCTTGGCTTTAGGAATCTTTTGGCTGATAACAGGTTTGACTACCGGACGTTCGAATACCTGCTCCTTACTTCCGATTTGAGTAGACATCTCCGGCCCTTTGAGAACAGAAGCAGCAACAGATTCTGGCTTGGATTCCTTCATGACTCTATCAGTCGGGTTCTGTTCAGAATTTTTTGTTATCTGGGGACCAGGGAACTCGGCTTTCTTAACACTTGACTTGGCAGCAACATACTTTACCCGTGCGATTTCATCTTTCTTTTTTGCATCTTTCTTAGGCTCATTATCAGTGTCGTCATCACGCATATAGTACCTTTTCTTTGAGAATTTCATGATAAGTCCCCCAACTATAAAGACAACTCCAATCACTATTATTATGACAGCATATCTTCTAGAATCATGCCATATGGAAGACGTACTGACATCGATAATTGATTTCACAATTTTTTCCAATATCTCCTTCTGTTCAGATGATAGACCGGATATTTTCGATGTATAAAAGTCTTCAAATTTACTATTTGCAAGCAGATTTGCGAACATAAGCGAAGATCCTGAGATTGTCCAGTTAACTCCCAATACAAAGAACTTGTTTGACAATCCAGGTAGAATAAAAAATAGAGATAAAGACAGAAATACAATTAAACCTAAAACGATCTTGGGAAGATTGGTGATAATCTTATAACCAGTCCTGACACTATTTGTTACCTTCTCATCTATCTTTATAAATTGATCCGAAGTCACTTGCTTATCATCAAAAAATTCTCCACTTGTTAATTGTTCATAGATCACCTTTTCCAGCTCATCTGCATCCTGAATATTGAAACCTTCCGGAACGCATGCTGCACGGAAAGGATCAAACTGATCAGCCATGTCTTCAGTACATACTGGTAATTCTTCGAGTTTATCTTTTGTTACATTCACAAATTCACTGACTAGTGAAGCCTGTTGATCAGCAACATCAATAGTGAAAGTAGGGATATCGGTCTTTCCCTCAAACCAATCATAAAAAGCATCAATAATTTTTTCGGTATTTTCTTGAATCCATTTAGCAGGCAGGACTTTATCAGTAATCTTATGTACATCCTCCTCATCATCGATACCGGCAAAAGCATAGACATCTTCACTGTTTTTACTTACGAACTGGCTGACAAAAACATCTGGTGCAGTTCCGTAAACGCCACTATCAAAGATCAATTTTTTTACATCATCCGGATTTGAAACAACACTTGAAATCATCGATAGTGGAATCCCGAAAAGAATGGTGAGAAAGAGAACAATGAATATGATCAAAGAGAATATCCAGCGGAATACTTTTAGGCAGCTCATACTTATTAGAACTAATTCTTAATAAACCCATTCTACTTGAAAGAGTTGGGATTTACAAATCACGATAAAATGGTAACTACTTGAGCTTTTATGCTAATGCTATGAAGTGACGTATTTGTTTGCTGGTCTCCTGGTTTATCAGACTGCAGGTTTGTGGCTAGCTAGCCGATTAGCTCATCCACATAAGTATCCCCAAAAGTATCATCGTAATTCCCATGACAAGCCTCATCCCACGTTTATTCTTCTTTCTCCAGGAGTTGATAGTCTCTGATGAAAGGCTGAAGAAAGATAGAAGAACAATGATGATAAGAGGAAATACAAATATCAGATTATAATAAAGCAGGTAAAGAATTCCTTCGGTCCAAGTCGCTTTCTCAGCAAGCAGACCAATAACTGCCAGATAAATCCCTCCTGTGCAGGGCAGTTCAAACAGAGAAACCATGATGCCGAGAACAATCGCTGAAGGAATTGAAGCTTTTTGAATATATTTTTTTATAAGTGGTTTTTTCGATTCCGGAAGCGCAAGCGAGAAGCCTTTCCCAGAAAAAAAATATTCTTTTATGTTTACTAGGCCGGCCAAAACGACAACAATTGCAGCAACCCTATAGACAGAATAAGTAATATTCAGCTTCTGGACTGAACTCAAAAGTCCCAGACCGGCAAAAAAATATGTTAAGTAAATAAAAAGTATATAGACAAAAGCTATGGCAAGAAACTTTCCGCCTCTCTTTTTTATAGATATCAGGAAAGTTACTAGAAATACCAATACTGCAATTGCGCAGGGATTTATAGAATCACCGAGCGCTCCTAAAGTGATAAGTGGTAAAGTGATCTCTGTCATAGATGCAAATAATCGTAAATTGATCGTTGGTCATTGGAAATTGACCTTCATCTCTTGTCTTTCTTATTGCTGATGTATATGAAACCAGCAATCATGATTACAGCGACTCCGAATATTGCAATCAAAACTGTTGAGGATATTTCTCCTTCGCCCGATACATCTGCATCAGGGAAATAGCCCTCTGTTGAAACTCCAAATTTTTCACCAAGCCTGTTCAAGATATTATCCGCAGATTCGACAACCTCTCCATTATCGTATAACATAGGGACTCCTCTTTGATCAACCGGAATTCCTGCTTCTTCTGCATATTTGTTATACTCAGCTGCATTTGCTGGATCAGCATTTACATCTTTTATGATCAACTTATCAGCAAGTCCCTGCTCCTCTATGAAAGTTTCTGTAAGTGAGCAATACTGACAGCCTTCACGTACGAATAAAATAACTTCACCTGGATCACTTGTTATGGTAGTAGTAGATGCCTGAGCCTTAGCTCCAAGCGGTGATATCAATCCCAAAATGGGTATCATAATCGGTACAATAAATTTTGTGTACAATCTGGTTTTCATGTGATAGGCAATTTTACTCGCACTTGGATCAGAATTCAAGTTTTTGGGTAGTAGCCTGCTACTGAAGAAGTAAAATATATTCTTGAGAAAGAACTCTTAGATATTGGTTGTTGGTTTTTAAATCACCTAACAGCCTATCTCATATTCACTCCTTTTTCCTTCATCGTATAACCTCTTATTCATATAGAAAATTTTCGTTACTATTATCTTATAGAATTGCCACCGGAAACCTTTTGACAGAATCTTTTTCAGCCCGGGTAGAAAACTTTTTGAAAATGGAAATTTCTTCAAGTACACCTTGGAAGTGTGTGGAATTTCTTTTAATGATAGCTTACTCGCAACACCCTCCCCCTGAATAGCTTTTATATAGCCTTTTTCGATTCTTTCATGGTTGATAGCAAAAGAAACTTTTGGATTTTTTTCAAGTTCCTTAACATGTCTAGAAGTCGGATCCGAGGTGAAGTAAAGAGTGAAATCATTATCACTAGCAAATATTACAACACTGCACCAGGATTGTGTCCCTTTGCTTGTTGCTAATGTCAGGTTGATGTTTGATTCTAAAAACCTGAGAACTTCTACCTTCATATTCATACAAAACCTAACAATGTACCGAAGTAACTACTCGGTTACTCAATTCCCCGGTTCCCTAGCTATTTGGTTACCTGCTTCACTACTCAACCCTGATATTATCTATTAACGCCGCTGTATCGTACGCACTGTCCCCTACATCTTTGATCTCAAACAGCAATACAACCTTTGCACCGGAATTTACATTTTTAAGAGAATAAGTCACTGTTTTCCATCCAGTTTGATACGTTGAGGAATCTCCTCCTTCGAAGTCGATTCCTTGAACTTTGTTCCACTTTGAATCATTCACACCTTTACTCATGATCTTAGTTTTTTTACCGTTTACTGTGATGTATACAGATAACCTATCGTCATATGCTGAACCGATAAATTCAAGAGGCTCTTCTGAAACAAGGTTATAATCAAACTTAAGATTTCCTCCACTCTTGCCGTAACAAATTGATTGTTTTATAGAACTCTTACTGTCAGAAACAGAACCTAGCCCTGTACTTATCACTGCCATGAAATTCCCATCTTTAGGCTTTATAGGCCCAAGTGAAGTAATAATTTTTTCATCACCAGATCCGGCCCAGCTGTTGAAAGTCCCGCTTTCAAAGCTTACGTTGCTGAAATCCTTTCCTCCCATTTCCAGCACCGATTCTCCTTTCCAAAGAAAATCAGCACCTTGTCCATCACTTGACCCTTTTGAACTGAGGGTATTTGAATAGCTTGTTGAGGCATCTTCTCCTTGCAGCACAAAATTGTCAAAAAGCTCGGTTCCTACATCATAACAGTAGCTCGATAAAACATAGTCGTCAAAGCCATAATATGCATCGGCGCCGCTTCCGAGAAATGAAGCTGCCATAGTATTATTGTAAGAGCTCCTGCAGGTTGCAACATACACAACACTATTGGGAAAATTTGAATTATAATGTGAAATAAATGAAGGCAGAACGACTAAATTTCCATTGGCATGAACTGCTAATCGTCTAGCCATGAGATCGGCTTCATACTTTTTTACATTATCTTTTGTCAGTTTCTGATTTGTCAGTATAACAACCTGTGATTGCTGCAGCCCCTCAGCACAAATATTGTCTCCCCACAAACCGCCATACCAGTTATCACCATGAGAAGATATGACTATCAGCCCGTATTGGTCAAGATTTTTGAAGTCGTCAACAGTTACATCATAGTTCATCTTTTCGGTAGTCTCACATTCTGGACACTGGCTTTCCTTTATTTTCTTCCAGGCGCCGTTGTAATCGTCGTACATTCCAAATTCATCTTTGTACGGACCAAGGTATATAGCCTTGGTACTTTCTACTTGCAACTCAGATTCTGCTTGGGCTTTTCCAACAAGTGAATTCCCTGGTGCTATGACATCCAATTGTGCTCCATCAGATAGCCCTCCTCTTGTATCTGGTGGATTGATAAGTATACCCCCAGGAATACAAGTATTCTCATAGACCCACCATACACCCTGCCCCTGCTCTGAGATTCCATTCGATGAAATACCAGGCTGCTGGCCTACCCAATTATTGATCCCATTTGCAATCTCCTGTTGTGAAGCTCCGTCATTGCTCAGTTGATTTTGAAGATCCAAAACTTGTTGATTTAATTGTTCTATCTCAGTAAGTGCCTGCTGACTCAAGGGCTCAACTACTGATATCTTCACCGTACCAGACATCCCAGAACTTGAAGATCCCGAGAGTTTTGTGATTACTCTAAAATACTTCGGAGACAATGTAGCAGCACTCATTTTGCCCTTATAGCTGTATGTCCCATCCCCTGGTATATCATCTCCGTTTGTTACCTTTCCGTTATCATACATAACCCCAATCTTTTCCTTTATTTCTCCATCCTCGTCAACTTCATATAAAATGGCTTCACCTATCTTTTTGTCAGAATCAACTCTAACCTTTGCACTAATATTCACATCGACGGCCGGATCGTCTTTATACAAAACATCAGGACTAGCAGTCGGGTTGCCTACAAATATGACCTCTTTATTATAAACAACAAAGATACTGTCGGTACCGACATTGCCTTTATCATCATATACTTTTACAGTGATTCTATTGTCGCCTTCTTTCAATAATATGCTTCCGGTCTCCCATTCATCTCCAGCTGTAATTGTCCCAGAATCACTTCCTTCAACTGACCATTCAATTTTTTCAATTTTGTTCTCATAATCCTTTGCTATTCCTGAAATCACTATACTGTCATCATAAGTTGTGTACCAATTGGAACCTGTTGGTTCAAGAATATCAACAAGCGGTTCTTCATTATATACAGGCCCCTCCTTATCCTTATTCTTGAGATAATAAACTAATGCAACTATAGAGGCGCTAACTATACAACAAATAATACATCCACAAGCAATACCTATAAAAATCGGAAACTTTTTTTTCGAAGACTTCGGTTTTACATTAGCCGGCTTGGAATTAGCTGGTGATTCTGATTTTGCCATGGGCATCTAGTTGGAGATAATAATTTAATCAAACATAGTTTAAGCAAAAGTAGATGTTTTGTAAAGAGAAAGAATGATAAAGCGAATTAACTATATCTTACTTGAAGCTTGGAACATTCATCGATAACAGTTATAATGCCGATCATGAAATTACTAGAAAGATTGAAAAGAATAAGATCCGAATTCTACATACTAGGAACTGGATTACTAATACTTTCTACATTACTAGCATATGAATTTCAAATAACTAATGGACAGCTTGGAGCACCTCTCGACGACGTATACATCCATTTCCAATTTTCAAAAAACATAGTAAACGGCAACGGATTCTCTTATAATCCTGGTGATCCGACTCCAGGATCAACTTCTCCGGCCTGGACTATTCTTATATCTGCTTTTTACTTGTTAATAAAGAATCACCTTCTGATAGCAAAGACTCTGAGTGCTGTCTTCTATTTACTTACAGGAGTAATGACTTATAAACTTGCAAATAGACTAACTCGATCGAAATTATCTGGTTTCATTACCGCGATATTCACTTTACTAACTGGCAGATTTATCTGGGCATCTTTATCAGGTATGGAAGTCACTCTTTTCACATTCTTATTACTATCATTTCTTTACCTGCATATATCTAAAAGGAATAAATACCTGCAGGTGCTAGCTCTAGGTCTAGCTTCAACGGTAAGACCTGAAGCTTATTTATTCTATGTATTCTTTTTATTTCTAGAGTTTATACAATTCATAAAATCTGCACACAACCAAAAAAAATCCGCACTAATAAAGTTTAAAGAACTTGTTTTCTGTGGTTTTATATATAGCTTGATTGTTGCCCCATACCTCATATTCAGCTACAAGAGTACAGGCAGCTTCCTTCCAAACACTTTTCGTTCACAAGACATAGTTATCTACCACTCATTTGGAGAAAAGCTAAGTTCAGTATTTCTGTATCTTTTTAGATATGGATATCTGTTATTAGTAGACTATTTCCCTTTACTTGTTTTTTTACCGATAGGACTGTGGAAACTTCTTAGGAAAGGCAACCAATCCGTACTTCTCGTTTTTATTCTGGTTGGCTTTCCGATAGTAGCAGCTTTTTTTGCCCCGAACCTGCGTCATCATGGCAGATACACTATGCCATTCGTTCCACTCTATATTCTTATATGCATTATTGGCATTGAAACAATAACAGGCAGACTTAAAAAGGCTGCAACAAAGATAAAAGTTATCACAGTAGCAGTAACGCTAATATATCTTTTATTTATGGCAAATATATGGGTTAGAACATTTGGTATAAACGTAAAGGAGATCTCAGATATGCAGGTTAAGCTCGGGGATTGGGTCAGCAGGAATACTGAGAGAGAAGATCTGATTGCCCTCAACGACATCGGGGCAATAACTTATATATCTGATAGGAAAATCATTGATATGATGGGGCTTGTATCTCCAGAGATTTTTGAAACACGGATAGTTGAAAGCAGAGAGGAGCGAGAGGAGGCACTCTGGAATCTAATGAAAGAAAGAAATGTCCAGTACGTTATCATTTTTCCATCCTGGTTTACTTATATTTCAAAAAAGGATCAACTAGAAGAGGTATATAGAGTTGAGTTTGATGAATATACAATGGTAGATGACAAAATGATCGTTTATAAAATGAGAGATTAAAAGGAAAGCTGGAAAGAAAAAAGATCAGTTTAAAGGGTGTGATTGAAAAGATAGAAGGGAGGGCATTTGAGCAATTTCAGATAGATACAAAATACTGGATAATGGATGTGAGTTTATGGAGGGATTTCATAATGCTGGTTGGGAGAAACAAGATTGCTTTAAGACCAAACTACGTTAGGTATCCACAGATGAGTGGATATATAGAGAGGCTGAACAAAAAACTAAAGAATAAGTTACTGGAATATGTTATGCCCGAGACAATTGCTGAAGCAAATGAGTATATTCATGATTACCTAATCCAATACAATTTTGATAGTATGCATTCAGGAATAGGAAATCTAACTCCTTTTGAGAAGTTTTGTGCGATGAAAATCAGAAAGCCCTTAAAGAAGATCATTGAAACCCATCTTGGCTTGTTCAGATGTATAGAGCTTCTACATCCATTTTACTTCTCAGCATATTCACTGCTATAATTTTAGATATTGATTTAGGATAATATGAGAAGGAGAATACGTAGACGCTTACAACACACTTTCAAAGATTATTACTTCAAGCCTAGGGGAATCCCGCTGACAGCTCTCGACGAAGTCAAAGTAACAGATGAAGAGCTAGAAACTCTTCGGCTCAGATTTATAAATGATTTGGACCAGAATGAAGCCGCGAAACAAATGCAAATCTCACAAAGTCAGTATCAGAGAGATTTTGTAAAAGCGATGGAGAAAATTACTAAGGCTCTGATCGAAGGTAAGGCGATTTTGATAGAGAGGAAACAGGCCTAGATTGAAAGCTATTCATATTTGTTTTTCACTATCCCTTATTTCCTATAATAGTGTTTGTATCCAGTACCCAGATATTCTTTTCTAAAAAGAACAAGCCGAGCATTGCGTATAAAAACTATTCTCCAGAAAATAAAAAATCTTGTTGATAAATTATTATAAATATTTGTTTCACTTAATCAGATATTTTCTCATACCGAACAACCACATCGTTCTCACATGTCAATTTCAACCAGTAATAATCAACGCCATAGTTTGATCTCGGACCAAGCCAAAACAAAAGACTATTATCATCAGTATCCTGAGGCTCTCCGAGAAGCCTTATAACTTCGTCTTCTTTCATTCCGACGAGATCATACTCATGAACCAGAGCGTCATACATGATGTCCCTGCTGTTATCCATGCTGTAAAGCTCAACAGAATTCCATCTTTCAAAGCTAAACTGTCTCTTATGATAGAACTTGTAAACGAAGAAAGCCTCTAGGCTTATAATGATTATAGCCAACAACAAACATCCTGCCCCTATCAATTTTAGCCACTTTTTCTTTATAAGAGTAATTCTAAAAATATTATCCATCAAAGTTTCCCAACCAAATCAGCTCCCGGCCTCAATGTCTTTTTGCCAGGCTTCCAGTTAGCTGGACAGACCAACGCTCCCTTATGCTTCCTCACGTATACAGCAGCCTGTAACTTGCGAAGAGTCTCTGACATATTTCTTCCTATACTATTGTCATGCATTTCTAGGCCGACAACTTTCCCGTCCGGATCGATAATGAAAGTAGCCCGGAGAGACAAACCATCCTCTTCATCATATGTGCCAAAGATCTTGCACATCTTGCCATTTGGGTCAGCAAGCATAGGATATTTTATCCTCCCAATTGATGGAGAGTTGTCGTGCCAGGCTTTGTGAACAAATGCTGTATCTGTACTCACACTCATTATCTCAGCACCGGCTTTTCTAAATTTGGGATGAAGAAAAGCAGCATCTTCCAGCTCAGTGGGGCACACAAATGTAAAATCAGCCGGATAGAATAGTATTATCAGCCAACGTCCTGTTTTTCGATTTAGTTTAACTTTTTTTATTTTCTGATTATGGAAAGCTTCAAGGATAAGATCTGGCACTGTATCGCCAATCTTTAACATAACTTTGTAGTTTAAAATTAAATTAAGTGTGCGAATAAATTTAAGAGAATAGGGATGGCTGACCTCAAACCTAGATTAGATGATTATTTCTTCCCAGCACAAGTCGGAAAATAAAGTGATCAAGAATAAGAGCAACAAGAAGCCAGATGATTATGTTCAATGCTGCATTTGCAACTATCAACCTCTTTGCATCTTTGCACTTAGATTCCTCATAATACAACTGTCCATTTTCTCCGGTAACCAGAACCTGTGGACATTCCGTATCAATCGTTTCAACCGTGGGAAGGGGGATCTCAAGGTGATAGCCAATGGTAGCGAAGAGAACAATTGTTAACAAAAGCCATCTGACAGAAGCTATTTTTTTTAATTTATGAATGAATATTTTTCCCTTCATATCATGATTCTATGAATTTTCTATGCCCAGGTCAATGGCTTGAATTTACAATGTAAAATCTCCTACAATACAAGGCTTTTTTCTAAAATGAGGAATTTATGGAGCCAGTAGAAAGTATATTTGTACCAGCAAAATTGATTGGAAGATCAGCACAAGCTAGGAAGACATCCTGCCTTGAAGCCTGATCTTTTCAACTGCTATTTTCACACACCCCTCAACCGGCCTAATTCTCGGATTGTAGAGTATCTTTGCATTTGGTATAGTTTTCTTGAGATTCTTTATCAATGATTCCCTTAACAAATCCCACTTCCACATGCTTCCTGACAATACAAGATCAAAAGATTTCAGCTTGTGAAGATCGTACTTGTAGGTATGCCCAGTCAATTTATACATCCATCTCGCGACAAACAAGCCATTTATTATTTTCAGTTCATTCTGCAGCTTCTTATCACTGGAAGATTTTGTGGAAAGGATTTTATTTATTGAATGCATTATTTCATTGTTCAGTCCTCTTCTATCGTAGAACATGGCTTCAATATCTTTCATACTATGCTTGCAAAGAACCAACTTGCCAATCTCAGAATCTTGCTTGATAATACCATTTAGAAGCAGATACTCAATTCCATATGCATAGTCCTTTCCTCCTATCCCGATACCTGTGAAATTGATCAATTCATTCTCAAGAAATATTTCAACGGCCGTTCCGGAACCTGCAATAGCGAGAATGCCTATGCTCTGATCCGTCAAAGATCGAAAGCTTGAATGCAGATCTCCTTCGGCTTTACAATTCTTAATCCACCGCATGAGCAATTTTTCAATTTTTGCATTAAATCGTTTATCTCCCCAGCATCCGCTAATCCCGGCATAGCAGAATCTGACTTTCTTCAAGTCATAATCTTTAGAAATTCTTTCAAAACCTTCTGAGAATACCTTTTCTGTGTTTTCTAAGTTACCTCTGTAAAATGGGCTGCAAGTGAAATCAATAGTAAATCTATCTAAAATATTTCCCTTCAAATCAGCTACTGCGAATTCAGTTTTCGAGGCACCCCCATCGATACCTATTATGTACATAGTTTTGTCATAAAGTAGTAAATTATGTCATCCTGAAACTCAAACTACTAAATAACTCTCAGGTTATTCCGCTTCAAGAAAGATCATTTTCTTACTTTATACTATATCCCCCTTTTGCTATAATTTCAAAGTTATAAAATTACCATATGGAATCAGAAAAAAGCGATAAAAGAATCCCAGAACTATCTCTGGATAAAATAGCTGAACATATAGAGAATGATCCGGGCAATGGAGGTCCTATTCTTTTGAGAGCTGCAGGTATACTCGGTAATGAATTTCGAGATATCACTTTAGGAGAAATATACTATGGTTTGGTATCCGTGTATAGAACCAGATCCCTGCAGTTGAATCGCATGATACGATACTTTGTCCTTTGCGAGGATCCAATTGATTTCATGCCTTACCGTAGTACAAATCGTTATGGTGTGATCACAAAAAATCTAAACCAACTTAGAGAATTTATAAGAGCGAACAGGCCATTCGCCCCCGAACTCATTCAGGAAGTACTATACTGGAGTAAAGCTGCTCCTTATGAACGTCATCTGATTGACTTATTGATAGAGCTGAGAGACGATAGAGGGTTATCCCCCGCAGACTTCCAACTAATTCATCTTGATTTTGACTCGAGCTCATTAAGAGTATTTATTCTTACTCATCAAAGGTACCTAGATCCATCACGTGCGATTGAACAGCACAGAGCACTTAGACATTTTGTTGATGGTATATCAGTAAGGGATCTTGCGACTGAAGAAGGAGTAACAGAAGAAAGGATATCTGAGTCATTATCCCGTGCTAAAGTAATCGTAAAGAGATATCTTCTTATAGTTTTTCCCATCCTGCAGAACGAAACAGATAGGGCAAATGATCAATTCACTTCTTCGGAGACTGATTACTTCAAGTCACTTGAAGCTGCCGCTGACCGCGACTTGCTAAGACGTCTTGCTCGGACTAGAGGCTTGTTAAGTCTTTCTCCTGAAAGATTCCCATTAGATCACATCTTAGATGAAAAGTCTCCCTTGTTTAGAATTATTATGCTTGAACTTGCACGATCCAGGAATATCATTCGCAAAACTGCCGCACTTTATTTTGAAGGTCAATCAGCAGAACAAATTGCGGAAGTGAGAAACATTAAAGTATCCACAGCGGAATACTACTTGAATCTTGTACGCAGGAAAATCAATGAGATAGTAACCAGAATGCTGAAGGAAAGTGTTGAAGAGCCAATATAACAATAAAATTACCCAATAACATACAACTCCTCCTCAGCTCTTGTAACTCCTGTATACAGCCACCTCCTCCACATCTCATCGTCCATCCGAGGAAATCGCTCTTCGAATAATACCACCCTCCTGGCTTGGCCGCCTTGTGCTTTATGCACAGTTAGTGCATAACCGAAATCGAATAAATCTCCCTTCATTACTTTGCGTCTCTGGCTTGTGAAGTTGAAAGGAACAGGACTGTTAAACTGCTTGATATAGATAGGACCTTTGAAAACACCCCCATCATCGAAGTTTATCTCAGCCACATACCAATCTTCGTCATCTCTCTTTTCGATACTATCCAAGTTCCCCAGCATGCCATTATAGATCCCCGTAACATGATTATTTCGTAAACAAATCACACGGTCACCAGTTTCCGGCATCTCCGTCTCAAAGCCTTTGTTTGAACGAATATGCTGATTGAGCTTCACTCGAGTGTTGTTATAACCGCAAAGAATCATAGTATTCTCACCTACTCCCTCCAGCAGTTCTCCTACTTCTTCATCATTTTTTCTTATCTTCTTTACTCTTTCGCCAAACCGTCCAAAGGGAATTCTACCTTCCTCCCTTGCACGGATGGATAACTGAATAATTGGATTTCCTTGGGCTTGCCTATGTATCTGCTCAAGAATTAGTTCGGGTCTTTCGAGTAGATTGAATCTTCCTTCGATCGGTGGCAACTGTCCATGATCACCCACAGCAATTATAGGGATCTTGAAGGATAACAAGTCAGACCAGATTTCATAGCTGACCATTGAGGCTTCGTCAATAATTATGAGGTCGTACTTCACATCTTCCTTCAGTTCCCAGCCTATGATTTCCTCTTTGTCATCTGTTACAGGAGAATAAATCAATGAATGAATAGTTCCAACAAAATCTCCCTTGAAAACAGCTCCAGCGCTCTTGAGCTTATGTGCCAGCACACGAGAAGCTTTGCCGGTATATGTAGCAAATGCTACCTTGAGCTTTTTCTTTTCTTTATGAAGCTTCTTTCTCAGTGTTGCTATCAAAGTTGTCTTCCCGGTTCCGGCATAGCCTCCAAGAGTTATGAACTGGTTTTCAGGATTCTTATACCAGGCAATAAGACTTTCAAGCACTGACTTTTGATCTCGAGATAAAGTTATCATTTTCCTAAATGTACTTAATGTGCTCATTAACAACTAATAACTACCAATAACCAACAAATATGGCTGGATGGTCAGATAGTTAGATAGCAATATAGTTCTTAACTTTAACAATTTACCCTATGTACCCAATGCACTCAATGGACCAAATATAATAATGCACGTCTCTACACAAGGATGTTATCTTTTAATTTTTATTAATTCAAGGAAGAGATTGCATCTTAGATGTTAGTTATGGGTGGCTTGATTTTGTACAAAACCCCAGTTCATCTATATAATAACGTAGTTATGTATAAACAAGATGAAAAAGTATTTACACTTACTAAAAATTTCAATACAAGATATGTTCTCTGATGCTGGGAAGACATTCATATGGATCCTTGTAGGAGCCTCAGAAAGCTTTGTTATGGCCTTTACATGGCTGATAATATCAAAGGGACAAGAATCCATTGGCCAGTTAACCGTCTCTCAAGTCATCACTTATTATTTCTATCTCTTCATCACTTGGTACATTATCGGCGGCACTTTCTGGCATCTTATCTCAAATTCTATACGCAGGGGAGAATTATCAAGCCAGCTACTCAAGCCTATATTCCCCTATGCTAAGGATATTCTGCTTGAACAGGGATGGAAAACCTTTGGACTGATTTCTGGAATTCCAATCCTTATACTTTTTTTCTTAACATTCTCAAACACCATCAGCATAGACTTTTCGCTGTCCAATCTCATCCTTTCCATTCCGGCAATAATATTAGGATCGATTATTTTTGGATTGATGCAATTTCTAGTTGGTAACCTGACTCATTGGTTCCAAAAAGTGGATGGTGTTTTCACAGTATTTAACACCTTGAGCTTCATATTTGGTGGAGCTATTGCTCCTATTATTCTTATGCCAGAACTGGTTCAAAAAATAGCTTACGCACTGCCCTTTAGGTATACATTTTCGTTTCCGATTGAAATCTTTCAAGGAACAGCCCTTGGGGAGAACTATTACCGAAGTCTACTGGTTCAATGCATATGGCTTATTTCGCTGCTTGTGATCAGCATATACTTGTACAAGAAAGGTTTAGAAAAATATGAAAGTTTCGGCAACTAACATAAAGCTTTTAAAACATCTAAGAGTCTATCTTACTCTTTTTAAAGCCTCAATCGGGACTGTTATGACATACCGCCTTGATCTTGTAACCGAAATCTTTGGCGGAATTATCGAGATAGCCTCTTACTGGGTATTTATCGAAATAATATTCTCACAGTTTGATAATATAGCCGGCTGGGGTAGATACGAAGTCATAGCAATATTTGGTGTTTTTACATTTACGATATCAATCTTAAAAAGTATTGTACTTGATAATCTAAGAGATATCTCAAGCAAGATAGTTTATGGAGATCTGGATCAATATCTGGCAAAACCCATTAGCCCGCTTTTCCTCATTTCCCTTGAGAATTTCCGCCTATTCTATATTCCCAGATGTTTCATAGGCTTGATCTTCACATACTATGGTTTATCAAATATACAATTTGCATTTGATCCTGTATTCCTGTTTTATTTTATATATATCATTCTTTTACTTTTGATCATATACTACTCTTTACTTCTTGCTGTTTTCTCTTTGAGTTTTTGGCTAGGAAATATCAACCATAGCTACTGGATTTTCATTTCAACCTCAGAGATATCAAAAATCCCTGTCTCGGCATTTAAAGGCGCTTGGAAAATACTTTTTGTATTTGTTATCCCATTCGTATTATTTGGGGCTGTCCCAGTCGGAATAATGTTGGGGAGGATATCAGCAAATATTTTAATAAGCATGAGCATAGTTGCATTGACGTGGTATTTAGTAGGGAAACTGATCTGGAAAGCCGGATTGAGATCCTATACTAGTGGTGGAGGATAAGTTAATACAAAGGTGTCATATTGGAATACCGCAAATACAATTTCTTTGATATTTAATCCGGAATGTATAATATGAGGACCGCCACCATACTTATACCCACGAGATCCTTAGTATCATCGCAAGGGTTCCTAAGCTTTAAGTTTTGACCTTTGAGTTTGTGACTTTTGTCTATCAGTTGTTATACTGCCTCATATTCAGCACATGACTTTCCTCAGCTGGAGAATTTTCTGAAAGCATAAGCAAATCCGCATTCCCGACATGAAACATTTGAAGTGTTTTTTTCCAATTAAGATTGTAATAGGAAGCATATAGCATCTTCGCAGAGTCTCCATGACTTACTATAAGTACATTTTCGTTAAAATGAAGAAATCCTATCAATTTCAGAAATCTTCTTGATCTTTTTAGAAGTGCCGGATAGGTTTCTCCATTAGCAGGTTTTAGAAAATATAGAATTGTATCTGTGTTTAGAAGATCCGGTGCACATAAACTTTCAATCTCGTTTTTGGATCTCCCAGTCATTATACCGAAATCACGTTCTTTCAGATCATCCGAAGTAAATATTCCTCTAGTTCCCCCAAGCAAAACATCTATTATCTGTGCTGTTTTATAAGCTCTTTTTAACGGGGAAGAATAGATATAATCAATTCTTATATTCTTTCTGCGGATTTTCTCTGCTAGAAGGCGGGCCTGTTTGACACCAATATCGGTAAGATCTGTATCACGCTGGCCATTGAGAATTCCATTGGC
>JAQVGX010000085.1 GCA_028696515.1 Candidatus Dojkabacteria bacterium
AATATATTTCAATAAGTAGAGTTTCTTTGTCCATTTCGGGCAGTATTAATAGTTTAAGTCCATTAATACTATAGATTCTCTACTTATTTTTAAAGTTCTTATCTAATTCACACATTAGGCATTATATATCTCGGAGATTGACCCCGGATAGGCTTCCTCTGGTTTTTGGAATAGAATATTCAGCAGTAAACGAGAAATTATCGAGGGTTAGGGCTACATGGGTTCCACCAACAAGCAGTTATCTTCAAGAACAACTAACTTCTTCAGCTATAATAAATGCTAAAACTCATAGGAAGGAAGGATATACGAGTGTTATTGTCTATATGTAAGGAAGTTCTGAGGGTAAGAGAGTATCCCGAAGGGTAAATCGTAGAAGAGGAGGCAAGATCATGCTACCCGATGCTCCTTCAATATAGATGACGGTTACCCTTACTTATGATTGGGTTGTGTTTAACTATATTGAGTAGTTCCAATCGAAAAAAGCTTACTGATTAAATTCTATTGTGTTGAGAAATGCTTCAAATTCTGATAATTGTTCCTTTGCCAGATAGTCTTTATTTTCATTTGTGTCCATGATACCATTTTTTATGGAATTCCAAGTAGCTTCATATTCTTGGTAGTAATAATCTTTTCCTTTATTATAGTCATCAATCCCAAACAATTCATAGTCTTCTATTTTCATATAGTATTCTGCTTGTAGAGCCAGAGGTGTTATCTCAGAATTTGCAGTTGATAGCATGGCTCTTACTCCTGGGAATTCTGTATTAGGAGTATTGATATCTACAATTTTCATAAATCCTAGAGTCCCAGCACAGTACATTGAAGGGCCGTAGTAATAGACTTGGCTTCCTGTTCCAAGGCTACTCTCTGAACAACCAAAATACTTATCCCCTCCCATATGTCTCAAATCAATATCTTGATTACTGTTGTCAGTACAAACCCGATCTGTATTCTCCCATCCATTAAAGTACTTGAATATAGGGCACACCTCCCCTATTCCCATACCTTTGAGGTCGTAGTTTGCATTAATCCCGACCAATTCTATGTAGGGGTTATCTGTAAAAGTTATTTCTATTTCTTTATTATTATTGATTTCATCTAAGTTTTCGGTTACATCTCCCCATTTACTTGGGTATGTAAATGTCATTTTAAAATTTTTACTTAAATAGCTTTTTTTGTCACTTTCGTCTGTTGTTTCAGATTTTACTTCAGTATCGCCTAGAGCTTTGTTACCAGAATTAAATCCTAATCTATAGCTGAAATAACTTAACAATGGTAATGATAATATTAAGATAAATATAATTATAACTATTAAGGGAGTTAGTTTGCTCATTTGGAGTAACTAGTAAAGTTAATTACTCAAATATAACATAGATTTAATTAGAAAGTAACACAAGAGTTCCGACCGTTCACTATACTCGATTCACTTTTCCGATTTTAGAGTATATTGGACCCCGCCAGAGCGGGGCTAGCATCAGAACTTTCAAAATGCAGGTAGGACAAGCGAATAATTAAATTTAAAGAAATTTCCGACTTTATCTACTATGCTCCATTTTGGCCCCTCAGTTTGATATAATATATATCGTTATTTCAATATATTCTAATGGAAACACAACCGGTTGTTGTTCAACTTAACGAAGGAACAAGCTTTAATGATCTAAAGATGTTATTGAGTAAGTCTGTTGATGAAGGAGCAGAACAAGTTCTGGGGGAGGACCCCACAGATTATATTGCTAGAGCTTTATTAAAAGCAGCGAAAATGGTTGGAATGGAAGATGTAATGTACTGCCAGGACTTGAAAAGAATTTTTTCTCTTACTGAAGAGCCCCTTTCAACTAGAGCTATGTTGCTTATTTTGCAGGTAGGTCTTTCAACAAGAATACTTCTAAATCCTGTACCTGCATACTATGTATTTTATGGAGAGTCCGCAGTTGCTCACTTACAGAGGATAGGTGAATCTCTTGAGGCAGAGGAATAATTTCCAGTTCCAACTTTGTCCACTATGCTTTTCTTGTCCAAAGTGCATAAAAAAATGTGTTTGGACAAAACTTCAATTCGAAATATTCTCCTATTATCTGATATAATTGGATCATTACAGCTAGTTGTATATAGAGCTAAAGATTGCAAGAATGGAGGAGTATTTCCGACTAAAAGTTGAAAGAATGGAGCATTTCAGAAATATCGTTCAGGGTGCTTTGGAGGAGGCCTTGGCAGAAACAGGGGATTCAAATATTTTTGTGTCACAATTCCCTGGGACTGAACTTGATGAAACAGGAATAATCAACATAGAAGTGAAGTCTGATAAAATCGAGAAACTGTGGATTAATTGGCATCCCGAAGTTGGGATAGTATCGCTCACTTATATAGAGGTAAATGAGAAGGGAAAGGGCCTTGGTAATAGGGTTTATGCAGCTGTGGAAGAAATTGCTAGGAGGGTCAAAGCGACCAGAGTTGAAATGGAGGGAATAAATGCTATATATGATCCAGATACATCATCAGAATTTTGGTTATCAAAGGGGTACATAGTTAGTGACACTATTGCTTATAAGGAATTATAATTCCAACTTTGTCTACTAAGTCCTGCTTGTGATGAACTTTTCGAATTAAGCTTGTTGAGGTATCTACCATTTCCCACTTCGACTTGCCCAAGGTGCTGAAAGTATATTTAAACGAAACTTCAATAATTGTCTGTTAAATGTTATAATCTATTAGATTATCAAGCCCCAAACATCTTTATGTTTTAATTCCCAGAAATGATGTATGGAGAAACTATCGGGATTACAAACACAGTACTAGAAGCTGCTGTCATGGAATCAGGTGTTGTAGTGGCGACAGTTGCCCATAGTCGTTCAACTGTCAGCACTGCTGATAAGATGGGACTGATGATGACTGAAGATACAGGGCAAACAATAGAGGCTGTCCAAAGGATGGTGAGACCATCAATGTTACGTATTCGGTGGTTTGATATATCATTTGCTACAACCTTAACCGCTAGATTACCTGGGAATGAAGTTTGTTTGATTACCTTTGTATCAGATGGAAGTGTGAGTGGCCAATTGACTCCTTCTGAGATAGGATATCTATTAGAGCTATTTGGATATGCAAATACTGGCAACACAAGAAATCGTACAAAACTGGGACAAGAATCTGGAGTAGATTTACGAAGTTTGGGGCTTGGAGAGGGATGGGCTAGTCCTTTTAGTAACGGGACTGTCCCGCATGTTTTTGTACAAAGATTTTTTTATGGAGAACATAGCAATGATGGAAGCGGGCAAGTACTAACAGTAACTGATTTTGCATTGAATCCTATGCAGTCTTTGCTAGTTAGAGGGGGAGAAATACTTCGTTTGATAAGAGCATATTATAATTTGTTAGGACTATCTGATAGATCTATTACTTTAGAATTACCTTATAGCGATAAACCCTCTCAATTTGTTTTTCCGTCTACTCCTTTAAGGGTTGGTTTGATGTAGGGGGTAAGGTTACAGAAAAGTTCTCTCTTTGTCCACTAAGTCCTGAGCAGTGAGCTTGTCGAAGTGGCATTATGCTCCATAGTGACCTGTCCGAGAGATAGGCTTACTAGGGTACTTCATCTTCTCTTCTAGTCTCGAAATAGCATCTCTACATAATACAAGAATCCTTTGTTGTAGAGCTCTCTTTGTCTGTCCCTCATTAACTGTAATGTTTTGCATTTCTTCATAATCATCTGAAATAGCTTTAAATTGGGCAGCGGTTAAATTCTCATAAAGAATCTTGTCCTCTCCTGCAGAAGCACGGTAACTCTCAGGAGTTGGCTCATCCAGCACTTCATGTTTCAAAACATAACTCTGAGTCGATTCCTGAAATTCAAAGATTGCTGTTATTTTCCCAACTACTGCCTCTGTCTCAGTTGCCGTCCTTTGCCCTGGTTCTTCTTTCATAGGTTGCTTATATTAAATTCAAGTATTTTTAGCAGAATAATATAACGCAAGTTATGTTTTTTCAAGCACAGCTTTTATTGAGCTATAATTTGGAGGTAATCTAAAAGACTTAACTTAGTACCCACTATGTCCGCTAAGTCCTACCTGTGATGAGCTTGTCGAAGTATCTACTATGCTCCATTTTTGCTATTTCCAATCTGGATAAGCCAATGTATAATAAACTTAAATTTATTTCTTATTAATACTTATATGGCCTTATCAGTTGGAACAATAGAAAAAAAGAAATCAGATGTAAAGTATGTTGTTGCTAGAAAGCTTTATGCCGAGAAAGACTTATTTCATTTCCTAAAAGTTGACGAAAAATTGTTGGCAAAAATTTTTACAGCTTATGCATCATTGTCTGAAGATACAGACATTGCTGTTGATCCGGCGATACTTTCCTTTATCGATTCCATAGCGGATTATTGTTATGGTGAGAAAAAGGAGGGTAAGTTTTGGGAGCCTGGGGAATTGATTGATATAGTGGAGCTCATGGTGAATCTTAACAGTTCTAAGCTAGATAAGGTTCTAGAGGATATGTATGGATCAGAGACCAGAGAATTCAAAATTGAGCTTGACGATTTGAAGCTTATAAGAAGGCTATTAGATAAGTCCGATGAAATGTTAGATTCTAGCATAAAAAACTATGAGAGAAACAGTCAAAATAAGGAGTGGGCAAAGAGTTTCTATGATGATTTAGACATGAGTGTGTACACCGTAAAAGAGGCAATAGCAAAAATGAAATCAAAACGTGATTATACAGTTGAAATTAAACTTGAAGAGAGTCTCAGTATTCTAAGGAGACTTATCGAATATCTTAAATATACGGAAAAAAGAGGAGTACTTGTAAAGTTTACCTGGGCATGATATTGAGTTCCAACATTGTCCACTGTACTCTCTTCACTTTTTCCATTTTAGAGTCTATTGGACCCCGCCAGAGCGGGGCAAGCATCGGAAGTTCAACAATGCAGGTAGGGTAGGGGAAAAGTTAAATTTAACAAAAGTTACCACTTTATTCATACTGAGCTTGTCGAAGTATCCACTATGCTCTATGATTGTTGAATCATAGTTTAGTATACTTCCCAAGGATCTCTTTTTCATCTATACTGGAATTATAAGTTTAGTTGTAGTATTTGCGTGTGGATAGAACAAGTAGGACGATAGCAAGGTATGACAGTATAGCGACTGATTATGCTCAGAAGGTAAAAAAGGGAACCCCAATACACAGATTGGAAATGTTTGCCAAGAAACTTATACCAGGTAGTAAGGTCTTAGATGCCGGATGTGCAGCAGGTAGAGATTCAAGAGTTCTGAAAGACTTTGGGTTTCATGTTACAGGAGTTGACCTTTCAAGAAGTTTACTTGAGATTGCTAAACAGGAGAATCCGGACATTAAGTTTGTATATTGTGATATAAGGAATATGATGGAGTTTGACAAGAATTCATTTGACGGAATATGGGCTTGTGGAGTTTTTCACGAGCTTGATAGGGTGGATATGAGAAAAGTTCTGTTAGAATTTAATAGGATTTTAAGAAAAGGTGGCCTACTTTTTATTAGAACAAAGCAGGGAAAGGAGACTAAGACTAAGATTGTCTCACAGGATGTTTATTCGGATATACAAAGAGAAGTGACCTTTTTAAGTAAGGATGAACTGCATAAGATGTTAGTAGATAACAATTTTTTAAAAGATGAATTGCTGTCAGAGAAAAGTTCAAGCAGGGAAGGCTTGTGGTGGATCAATGCTTACTACAGAAAGTAGCCTTTCTCACAGTTCCCTCTTCGTTATACTCAGTGATACAAAGCACAGGTTTCTACTACGCTCCATTTCTTCTTGTCCAAAGTGCTGAAAAAATGTGTTTGGACAAAGTCCCCTGTCGGCTCGTCTTTTTTGGTAAGTTCCTGATATAATGCTCCTACACTAAGAACTTTTGATTAATATAGGCTGAAATGAAAAAGAAAATTGTTAAAATGGGCAATGAAGTTCTCTATAAAAAAGCTCGAAAAGTTATTGATGTGAATGAAGAAGAGGTAAAGGATGTAATCATAGATTTAAGAGATACTTTTGATGAGAGTAACGAATTCACAGTAGGGATTTCAGCTCCACAAATAGGTTATGATCTTGCGGTTTGCCTTTGTAGAGATGTGAATACCAATGCGACTTACATTATGATAAATCCTGAAATAACTAGTAAATCCAAAGAAGTAGAATCTCATGTCGAAGGATGTAAAAGCATTGGGACAGGGGAAGATGGCGCCGGCACTATCCTGGGACGTGTGGAAAGGGCAAAAGAGGTGACCATTAGGTATTTGGATGAGAAAGGGAAATCCAAGACATTAACAGCGGAGGGTTTTTTTGCCGCAGTTCTACAACATGAAATTGACCATCTAAATGGAAGACTATATATATATTACATTACGGATCCAGAAAAATTAGAAAAAAGAGGAGAAGACGCAACTGAA
>JAQVGX010000086.1 GCA_028696515.1 Candidatus Dojkabacteria bacterium
GCTTTTGAGTTTTTAAAGATCCACATTTCGTACACTTTTTTATTCATAAATTTAAGGAAATTATGCTTTATACCACAATGACGGTACGAAATGCTACTTTTACCCACAAATTTTTTTAATTATGCCGTCTTTTGCTATTATTGAATCCAGGGGTCCAATTTAGCTGTGGGGCTAAATTCTCTTCAGTCTGATCACTTAAACGGATTCGAGTACTTTTGCAAATTAAATCATATTTGTATTAAGTTCTGGGAAGACTAACCGATCATCCAACCGTCGTATATCTTTTGGGTATAGGGCAGTTCCGTGCAGAATATACAACAGTTGTTCTCATAGGTTAAGAGTTTCTTATTACGCTTATTTGAGGGGCGTTTTGACTTCACGCTGTATCCGGCTATGTCTTGGGGAGACTGTGAGTGGATTATGGGTATAAAATTCTATATTGTCTCTAGCTATACCCGAAGTACACTCCAGATATAGAAGGGGGCAACGTTGTAAACTTAGAATTGAGGACAAGAGGTTCTTGATTCCAGACGGTTAAAAATTGTTTTTTCTGCGTAAACCTTGATAGAATAATCTATTAAGCTCATTAACATTCGAAGATGCAAGATGATTTGCTTTGGACTCCATTTGCTTGTTTATCTCAGCTTTTATTTTGTTTGCCGGTCTTATTTGCTTTAGTCGGGGGTATATTCGGGTTGATAACTTTTGTTCTTTGGATTTGGATGTTGGTGGATCTTATAAATAGAGATGAGGATTCTTTTCCTTCGAAGGGTGGGGATCAAAAGGTTCTTTGGATTCTTATACTTATTTTTGGCAACTGGATCGGTGCATTGGTCTACTATTTAGTAGTGTATAAAAAAGACTCCCGGAAAAAGTAGTAAAGGATGCAAAGGGAAGATTGTAGAATTTATAACTTAGAATGAGGAGGGTAGAGAACAATTATAACCTTGAGGTTATGAGTAAACCCTGCCTTGATTTGAAAACAATGTGTCTGATGATAGTCAATGTTGAATACCAAAATCGGATTCGGTGCTCTGGAAGGATAGAGTAGAGAGATAATTTTCAAAAGCTCCCTAGAGCGGGAGCTTTTTTGGTCTTATTGATTCTAACGTAATACTAATTGCAGCTGCCAGAAGCTGAGCTGTTATCAGAATCTAGTGTTTGCGAACATTCGTCAGGCTCGGTATTAAAACTTGAGCATACGCCTTGTTTTAGGTCTTCTGGAGTCCTATTTCCCTCATAGGATTTGCCGTTAAGAATAATGGTTGGCGAGCCGGTTACTTCATATTTTTCGTTCAAGCTGACTTCGTTTGCCAGAAGAGAAAGAGCTTCATCAGATTGGCAACTTTTGATCTTATCAAGGTCGATTCCCACTTCTTTTGCAACGTTTTCCCAACATGAATCAACGTTTGAATAATCACATTTTTCATTTGCAGCTAGTACAAAATCCCAGTACTTATCAGGCTGGTATTTGAATGTACATAGCTCTCGTACATTTTGATTCAGTTCTTGAACTCCATGCATCGAACAGTATTTCTCATCTTTATCTATACAGTATTCATTCCATTTTGCACCTCTGTTTTTAGCATAGTTGTTATAAATGACATAATGCGGTTCAAAGGAGATTTTGTCTCCCAAGAGTTTATCTACAGGGTTTACAAAATCATCTGCCACATTACCGTATGGGCAGTAGCTCATTGTGAAAAGCAAAAGTTCCGGTTTATCGGATTTTGGATATTCCGCTGAAGCAGGCTCTGTTATTTCGTTTCTTTGAGTATAGAGGTACTTTCCGTCTTTGGAGACAAACGATTCGTATTCTGTGCCTGCAATTACCAATTTCACTTTATACATACCGCTTTCTTCATCCTCAATCAGTTCGGCGATTTCTGCAGTGCTTTGTCCTCCGAGAAGTTCATCATTTATATATTCAATTAATCGTTCTTTAAGCTCGTCTTCATCCATAACAGATTTTCCAAAGATACTTCCTGAGATAGGAGATTTTAGGTTGAAGGGAAGTATTGAAAATCCGGCTGTTAGAACACTAAGTATGAAGAGAAATGTCACGACTCCAAGAGCGATAAGTTCAAGCTTAATAGAGAGAACCCTTTCGTCTTTGGAGGCTGTTTTTGCATCAGATTTGGATGCCACTTTCTTTTTATTCTTTGTCATTACTATTGGAGTAAACTAAGATATTCTTGGATTATACTTAATTTAAAAAACATTTGCAATTATAGGCCATAGTTCAATAGAAACTGAAAGGATCGGAGATTTTACTTGTGTTGCTATACTGCTATAATAAGTGGAATTAGGCTTTAAACTATGGTTTTTTTATATTCATTTCTTACATCAGTGTTCTTTACAGGACTCTTTTTCTATGTGATAAATTCTGTCCTGATGCCGTACGACTTAAACAGCAATTTGAGCCTTCGTAATTTTACGATTGTAACAATTTTATTCATTACTGTAGTAGCCTCAATGTTTACTTTCATTCATCTTGTTGTTGACAAAATTTTTTTCAGGAAGTTTTATGAAGGGCCTAAGGTATTTGTCGGATTAAGAAGAGGTGTTCTTTTAGGGATCTTATTGTCAGGGCTAGCTTGGGCTAGAGTATTCGGTTACTGGGAGTGGCATATCATTCTCGTTGTTGTAGCACTAGTGTTTCTATTTGAACTGCTGTTTGTTAACATTTCTATGGGAATAAGGAAAGGAAGTCATATGAGAGCTGTGGTAGACGAGACAGTTGGAATTGAGGAAAGCGATTCGGGTTAGCTAACTATGAGAGAACGGGACTTTGAGGTTTTTGTGAATTCACTTGAATTTCATACCTATCCCTCGGGTAAATTGATTTATGATAGAGCCTATGATATAAAATATTCCACTATTTAAGCTTTTTTCTTACTATCTTCAACAAAAAAATTCTTATCGGAGTTGCTTGGCCCTATGTAAATGGTGATCTTCATGTTGGTCACTTGGCTGGTTATTTGCTTCCTGCTGATATTTTTGCTCGATATATGCGTCTTGTAGGTGAAGATGTATTGATGGTATCCGGATCTGATTGTTACGGAACTCCTATCACTGTTCAAGCTGATAAAGAAAAAATTTCTCCAGCTGAAATAGTAAAAAAGTATCATAAATTGGATCTAGATTTATTTGAACAGTATTCTCTTAGTTACAATTTGTATACAAAAACAGCTACAAGAAATCATAAAGAGGTAGCACAGCAAATGTTTCTAAAACTTTTAGAAAATGATGTTATAAAGAAAGGTATCATGCAGCAGTATTATTCCATAGAGGATAAGAAGTTTCTTCCTGATAGATACGTAGAGGGAACCTGCCCTTACTGTAAAGCTTCCGACCAGAGAAGTGACCAGTGTGAGGCATGCGGAAGATGGCTTGAAGATGGTGAGCTTCTGAACCCGGTAAGCAAGATTACTGGATCGAAAGTAATACTAAAGGATACGGAGCATTATTTTCGCTCTTTTAAGTCGGTAGAAAAAGAACTGAAAGAATTTGTAGAGTCGAGAAAAGATGTATGGAAAAAATGGGTCTGGGCAGAGGCACATGGATGGCTTAAGGAAGGTCTTAGAGACAGAGCGATCACAAGAGATCTAGATTGGGGGATTGAGCTGCCGATTGATAAAATAAAGAAACTCTCAAAGGAAAAGCAATTGCAGAGTTATAAAGGAAAGAGAATATATGTCTGGCTTGAGGCGGTGATGGGGTATTTGTCTGGGGCGATTGAATGGAGCAGGCGTGTTAGTGGGGATATAAAAGATGATTTTTCGGAAGTCATATTCAGCCTTTTTAAGGGTCAGTCTAAGAGCTGGCGTGACTACTGGTTGAATAAAAAAGCTGAACACTATTACTTTATGGGGCAGGATAATTTAGTTTTTCATACTCTGTTATGGCCGGCTCAACTTATCGGATCCGGTAAAGGATATACGCTTCCGAAAAATGTTTTTGTCAATAAATTTATGAATTATGAGGGGAAAAAATTCAGCAAAAGCAGAAATTGGACCATCGATTCGAAAAAAATTGCCGGCACCTACGGTGTTGATCTCGTAAGATTCTATCTGGCCTCAAACTTTCCTGAGAACAAAGAGGGTAACTTCACATGGGACAGTTTTCTTAGCTCGGTCAATAATGAGCTTGTGGCGAATCTGGGTAACTTTATTCATAGGGTACTCACTTTTGTGGAAAGGAATTTTGATAACCAAGTGCCAAAGGGGAAGCTCACAAACGAAGTCCGCTTTGAGATCAGAGATGTTTTTTCTGATGCCGGAGATTTGATCCGGGAAATTCATCTTGTGGAGGCACTTGCTAGAATTATGAAATTCGTATCATTTGCGAATAAATATTTTGATAAAGAGGCTGTTTGGCATGTTGTAACAGAGGACAAGGAAAAGGCGGGGCAGATTCTTTATAACTGCATCCAGATCATCCGACCCTTGAGCGTTCTCTTAAGTCCTTTCATTCCAGACTCGATGAGGGATTTGGCTAGGATGCTCCAGGTGGAAGAATCTACTCCCAAGTCAGGGAAAAACAATTGGCGATATAAAGAAGTAAAAGCTGGCCACAAACTCGGCAAGATAGAGGTTCTATTTAAGAAGCTGGATCCAAAAGATATAGAGGAGAATAAGGCTAATCTGGGATCGAAAGGACTGACATGATAGATGCTCATGCTCATATAGCTTCTAGTCCGAAAAGTTATCCAAGCGTTTCAGAGCTTATAAAAAGAGCGAAAGATGCAGGAGTATCAACTATTGTAGATGCTGCGATAGATCTTGATACTTCGCAAGCTGTATTAAAGCTTCATAAAGAATATCCCGAGATCATCATTCCGACGATTGGTTTGCAGCCCGAACTTCTGATACCCGGCTCAGATATTTATGACAGAACTATTGCATCGGTCGACTCGATAAAAGGGGTCTTAGAAAAAGTGAAAAATCAATATACCAAAGGAGAGGGGAAGTATAAAGCGGTGGGGGAATGCGGATTGGATTATTATTGGCTTGAGAAAAGCGAACAGCTTACAGCTGAGCAGCGAAACAGTAGTAAAGATTTACAAGAAGCATTATTTAGAAGACAGATAGAATTTGCAGGTGATGTAAGATTACCCTTGGTTGTTCATAGTAGAGGAGCCGAAGCGGAATGTCTTTCAATGATCAATGATCAATTACCAATGATCAAACTTAGAGCTCTATTCCATTCATTCACAGGAGATTTAAAAACGGCGGAAGCTGTTTGGAAGTCTGGCCATTATATTTCTTTTAACGGTATTATTACCTATTCCAGGGCTCAGGACATTAGGGAAATCTTCAAATTCGGGTGGGAGAGATATAGAGAACAAATTCTTGCTGAAACAGATTCTCCTTATCTTATTCCCAGTAACCGTAAAAAACTATATGGTCAAGACGATAAAACTTCTGAGCCAGCTGATGTGAGGTGGGTGGTTGGGAAAATGGCAGGACTTACAGGAATATCTTTAAAGGAGATGGATAGTATAATAAACAAGAATACAATTCGATTTTATGATATTCAGTGTTAATTATGAGTATGCAGGACTTTACCGGTAAATCAATTGTTGTCTTTTCCGATTTACATTTATCATATAGATTTGATACAAGTCTGTTTGGTTTTTTATCTTCATTGATTAACAAAAATGATGTAGTCATTGTGAATGGAGATTTGTGGGATTATTGCTTTACCTCGTATGAAAGGTTTATCAATTCTAAATGGAGAGCTTTGTTAAAGCAGATGGGAGGAAAAATATCGATATATCTTGAGGGAAATCATGACCCTTTTAGCAGTGTTGATGAAGAGTTGGATCAGTTTATTAAAATGAGAGCTAATAAGTTTAGATTGAAATCCGGCCAAAAGATATTTAATATAGAGCATGGAAATAAAATTTATCCTGGCCTGAGTCAGCTGCATAAAGTTCCAAAAATTAAGTATCTTGAATATCCTGCAAACTGGATAGATAAGCATATAATCAGACGAAGCCTTGTGAAGCTTTTTGGGATAGAAGGTAGTAAGACACTTATATTGCCACAGTTAACAAACAACAAAATGAGTAGGATGAGTAGAAAAGAGGGAGAAATCTCAATCTTTGGACATTCACATGTTCCACAGGTGGATCTCGAAAATAATTTCATAAATTGTGGATTTATAAACTATGGCCTTGCCTCATATGTTGTGATAAAGGATGGAGAAGTAGATCTAAAGATTTCTAGATATTAGTGGCGTAATTAAAAAAATGTGTGGGTTTTTAACTACTTTTTTGGCTCAAAAGCTCTTCGATAATTTTCTTTTTTCTATCAATTCTAAGACCCCTGTGTATGTTAACTTTTGATTTCAAATGACAAAA
>JAQVGX010000012.1 GCA_028696515.1 Candidatus Dojkabacteria bacterium
TTCACTAACAATCTACCCTATTAATCGGCTTTCCATCAACAACAGAGATTATCGTTTCTGTAAAAATTCTCGATTCATTCTCGAAAGTATCCTTTGTATTGTAATAATATGAATTAGGAACTGCCCAGATGTTTCCCCTAGCAGGATGAACTACTCCTTCTTCCTCATAGGCAAATCCGCCCAGTGCCCCCTTTTTTACCTTATCTATGATGTAGCCCTTATCAAAAACCAGATTATCTATACAGCTTATTATCAAGCTTGTCTTTTTCATGCGATCAACTAGTCTATTACTTATAAAACCTGACAAATAAGGATTTGTCGCGAAAGATAGATAAATACAGTCACAATGACTGAACAGTTCCGGAAGCTCCATAAATGTATAGTTAGTTCTTTTTTTTGTTCGGTTCCAGTAATATATTCTACAGCCATTTTTTTCACATATTTCTGCAAAACGTTTTCCTATTTTTCCTAGTCCTACTATTCCTACCTTCATCCCTTCTACTCTGCTTCCGATTGCCGGCCGAACCGAGTGCTTAAAGTTGTTTTGTACCAGCAACGGAATCTTCCGCAATAGTGTAAGAAGCGACAAGAAACCACCCTCAGCAACAGAATCCGTTGCTTTTCCCGGACAGTTACAGACAATTGTCCCTTGACTATTAAGCTTTTTGATATCTACCCAGCCAAAAGCTGTTGTTGCAAGTACTAGAGCTCTTAAATTCCTTATCTTTCGTAATTTTATCCAGGGCAGGGATTCGAATCTCCCCTCCAAGGCAGCAGGCTGGACAGCCAAGATTTTCTCCTCTTTAGTAACTAGTTCTCTGATAGCCTCAAACGAAATATTCTCATAGAACTTTGCACCCAAATCATTCAACAGTTTTATATCTTCTTTCCTGAAAGAGCCACTTTCTTTGACAACTATTACTTTCATATATTTATTATAAAAAATTATGTTCAATTAATGCACATATTATTCTTTTGCACAAAACTCTTCCTTGAGAGATATTTTACTATCTGTTATTATTTTTGTAATATCGTTGTCCTCTTTATGAACACTCTGATCAAAAATATAGTCAAGAGTTTGGGGCTCAGCGAACAAGAAGCCCGGGTATATGAATCACTATTTGGTCAAGCGAGCTTAGGTATCTACGAAATCTCCCGATTGTCAAAGGTAAATCGAACTTCTACTTATAGAATTCTCACTAATCTTGAAAAGAGAGGCTTTGTTCACAAAAGCCCTAAAGTAAAGAAAATAGAGTATACTGCATCAAACCTAGAGTGGTTGGAACTCAAATTGAAAGAAAAAAAAGAAATTTCTGAGAGTATCCTCGAATCTTTTAAAGCAAATCGTTCTCTGCTGCAAAAAAGATCAAACCCTTATGGGGAGAGAATAAATGTAGTACATTATTCCGGAAAGAAAGAGGTACAGCAGTTACTGTGGAACAGTCTAAAAGCCAATAAAATTCTTCGAGCATTTGGCTTCAGATCTTCTAGAGAAGCGATAGGGTTAAGCTTCCTTGTAAAGTGGTGGAACGAAATGGTATTTAGAGGATTTGAGTATAGAATGATAGCCAACCCGGGAACCTACAAGATGAAATATGAAACCGAAAAACTAACAAAGAAAAAATTCTATAAACCAAACTTTTGGATCTTAAGATCAATAAAAGATTCAACTCTCCCCATCAGACACGAAACCCTCATATTTAATGATACTTATTCCATAATACAATGGAAGGATGAACAGATCTTTGGAGTTGAAATAATAAATCAGACTATAGCAGATCAGCAAAAAATACTATTCGACTACTTCTGGAAAGCAGCAAAGCCCTTTAGAAATCAACCAGTTGGAAGATAACCTCTCCTCCCGTATCATCAATAAATACATTTGTCCCCGATAAGTCTGGAGCTATTGGATTGTTTGTAAGATGTCTAGCTAATTCCATCTCAATTTTCTGAGAAAGTTCACTTGAGCTATTCCATACTCTATCACAGAATACACTCCACTTTGCCTTAAGACTCCCTTGAAGATCAAGCCACATTCTGTAGACCTGCCGTCCCAATTGATATTTTTGATAATATGCTATTGAAAAATAGGTATTTAAGTCTACACCTCGGGCTAAGTCTTGCCTCAGAGTAATCCAGCTTTTGTCTAATATGGGATGCACAGCTATATGAACTTCGGGAATGATTAAATGAGGACCAAGGACCTCTGCACCTCCGACATATTCTAAAAGAGCTTTAAGATGCCCTGCCCTAGCTTCAAGGGCGCTCAAGGAATATTCGCCCAAACCCAATCCCCGCATCATCCAAGATGTCCTCTTTGGGTACTTAACCATACCCTTATCGGTAACATATATGGGGTTGTATTCGCTGCCACCGACTTCGGTAACTTCTCTTAGGACTTGATACTCAAAAGATTCAAGCATAATTTAGTCAACTTCAAGGCTGAACAATTATATCACTATTTCAAGAGCCAGTTCACTTTTCAAAAATGCCAAAAACGTTGTATTCTAATGGTCTTTCTGCTACACTCCATATGGTTATTTTTGTAAAATTACACAGTTTTCTAAGCAAATGTTACTATATAAACAAAGCTATTCAATCGATTTTGTTATTTTAGTTTTATTTTTTATTCTTTTGTCGTGCAAATCGAAGGGCGAAACCCAGTTTATGAGTTACTGAATTCAGAGAATCCGGTCAGTATTGTATTTATGCAGAATGACATCGGACAAACTGACAAGATCAAACAAATAGTATCTCTTGCTAAAAAGAATGGAGTTCGACTGAGGAAGATAGGAAGACACAAACTAGATAAACTATCAAGAACCAAGAACCACCAGGGTGTGATTGCTAGAGTCAGAAGAGATTTCCTCTCACTAAATGAAATTCTTGATAAACTTGATCAGGAAGACAAAATCCCTTTCTTTGTAATGATCAGTGAGGTTCTTTATCAGCAAAATCTGGGAGCTATCATCCGAACCGCCGAATGCGCTGGATGCACCGGAGTTATCATTCCTAAAAAAACTCGTATAAATGAAGAAGCCGCAAGAGCATCTATGGGAGCAGTTGAACATGTTGAAATAATAAAAGAAAATCTTTTTAACGCAATAAAAATTCTCAAGAAAAAAGGTGTCCCGGTAGTTGGACTTGAAGCAGATGGAAAAAGAAGTATTTACGAGACAAATCTCGTTGGGCCAATTACCATCATAATCGGAGGTGAGCACAGTGGAATCGGGAAATCTTTGGAAGCTAAATGTGACCTAGTGCTAAAAATTCCATTATTTGGTAAAATAAATTCTTTGAATATGAGTAACGCAGCTGCCATAGCATTATTCGAAAAAGTGCGGCAGGAGATAGTATAAAAGTTTTATTAAATATTAATTTAAGGATATGGCAAAAAAAGGGAATCGACATGTAGTGCTTTTGGAATGTCCGACATGCAAAAGACGTAACTACTCTACTCCGATAAACAGAGTAAATATGAAAGAAAAAAAATTGGAGTTGAAGAAGTTCTGTCAGCAATGCAAAAAGCACACTCAGCACAAGATGGTGAAGATCTAATCATTCAACTTCTCAATGTTCATTTATCGATTGGGAATAGTAGATTATAACTATTTCATCATAGGATGTAGGCTCGTAGTGTTTAGAGTAATACAACTGTCTCTGGTAGTAAAATCTGTTTTGGTTTAACCAGAGAAACCTACCTGTAAGTAAACAAATTTGCAGGCTTGTAGTGTTAATGGTAGCACAACGGTCTCCAAAACCGTTAGTCCTGGTTCAAATCCAGGCAAGCCTGCAAATTTGTTTACTTTTTCAAAGAGAAAACCATTAGTCCTGTTTTCCTGGGTCATATAACTTTTGTTATTCTTCATAAGACTAGAGCAGATTTACGACTTCTCTTGGAAATCATAAATTTGCCTTGAGCAAATCTAGACGAACCTGCCAATTCTATCTGTTTATCTTTTTATTATTCTATCAGACCTTCCATTCATTAATTTCACTTTAAATATATATCAATAGCGTCACTGATCTAACAACTATTTTTTACTCAAACATACATAGTAAGCCAGAACTGAAGTAATTCTAAAAGCTCTTTTACAAACACATTATGAATATAATTTCTCTCTTCCACAAATCAAAATAATAATGTATAATCTGATTTCAGTAATGTTCGCAATAAAATGAAAAAAATTATAAAGAGAATCACACAGCCCGTAACACTTATTCTAAAGGAAATGAAAAAGGTTGAATGGATCAGCTTTCAGCAAACCGTTCAGTACACCTTCTTGATACTTGTAATATCATTCTTTATTGGTATAATAATCGTCGCTCTCGACACGGTATTCTTCGAAGGTAGAAACTTTATCATTGAACTTTAAACCTATCTATGACAGAAGAAAAAAAGAGTAAAAAGAAAAAGGTTGATAAAAAAACTAAGAAGCCTGTCAAACAAAGTGCTTCTAAGAAAAGTAAATCTACAGGTGTGAAAGGACAAGAGTGGTACATAGTAAATACATATTCTGGCTATGAGAACAAAGTAGCTACTCAACTTACTGCTAGAATAAAGGCAAACAGTCTTGAAAACGTTATTACAGAAATTGTTGTTCCGACCCAAGACAAGATTGTCATTTCGAAAGGGAAGAAAAAAACTGTAAAGGAAAAGATATTCCCTGGATATGTTCTCATCAAAATGCTTCTAAATGATAATACTTGGCAAGTTGTGAGAAATACCGAAGGAATCGTAGGATTTGTTTGAACAAAGAAGAAACCAACTCCTGTAAACCCAGATGAATTGAAGAGCATTCTGGCATTTACAGAAGTAAAACAACCAACTTACCAAGCATCATTTAGTACAGGAGATGCAGTAAAGGTAGTTGATGGACCGTTTAAAGATTTCGTAGGATCTATTTCTGAGATCAATCAAGACAAAGGACAGCTCAAGGTTCTTCTCTCTGTCTTTGGACGAGAGACCCCAGTTGTACTAGATTTCTTACAAGTAAAAAAACTATAATAGCTATCTAAAATAAGTTCGATCATCTTATAACAAATCGATCGTAATAATTATGGCAAAACCAGTTAAAGCAGTATTGAAATTACAAATCGAGGCTGGGAAAGCAACGCCCGCTCCACCAATTGGACCAACACTTGGTCAGCATGGTGTTAACATTCAGCAGTTTTGTACAGAATTTAATGAAAAAACAAAGGACAAAGGGAACTTTATCATCCCCTGTATTCTGACAGTATACGAAGACAGAAGTTTTGACATCGAGCTTAAGACTCCTCCAACCTCAGACCTTCTAAGAAAGGCAGCAAAGATACAAAAAGGGTCCGGAGCTCCAAATACAAACAAAGTAGGCAGGGTTACAAAGCAGCAACTCGAAGAAATTGCACAAACAAAAATGCCCGACCTAAATACGAACAATATAGAACAAGCAGTTGAGATTGTTAAGGGAACTGCACGCAATATGGGAATCGAAGTTGAAGGTTAATTTTGCTTATAATTTAAGGCTACGTTTAAAATCATGAAAAGATCAAAAAAGTACACTGAGGCAGAAAATTTAATTGAAAAGGGAAAGATGTATTCTCTTGATGAGGCTGTAGACCTTCTACCAAAAGTATCAATATCAAAATTTGATGCAGCTTATGAAATTCACTTTCTACTGAATCTTACTGAGAAACAGAAGAAGGAAAGCATAAAAGGCAGTACAAAATTACCTTATCAGGTAGGTAACGCAAAGAAAATAGCAGTTATTACTTCCCCGGAGCATATGGGAGATGCTGATACAGCTGACGTTACAGGTTATGAAGATCTTATCAAGAAAATTGAAGACGGATTTAGTGACTTTGATGTACTCATAGCCACACCGGATGTTATGCCGAAACTAGCATCTCTCGGTAAAGTGCTAGGACCAAAAGGAAAAATGCCAAATCCCAAAAACGGGACCATTACAACAGACCTAAAAAAAGCCATTCAAACTTACAAAGAAGGAAAGCTTGATTTCAAGGTTGATAAACAGGGAGGAATTCATTTGATTTTCGGAAAGAAAAGCATGACCAAGGAGCAGCTACTTGAAAACTTGAAAGTGCTAATAAAGGCTGTTCTTCAGGAATCAACTAAATTAAACTCCATCCCATTCAAGAGTATATTTGTAACTCCAACGATGGGACCTAGTATAAAGATGGACATAAATAACCTGATCAAAGAATTGACATAATAGCAATTTTGTCATATGATCAAGTTATATGTTTTGTCAGAGACAATAGGTGTTGATCAAAAAGATTAACTTAATATCCTATCGAGACAGAAAGGTAAGTCAACATTCTAACTTCGTCTCGCATGACGAAGTTTTTTATTTTATAGGGATTAAAAATGGCTATAACAAAACAAGAGAAGAAAAAGTTACTCGATACATATGTTAAAAATCTTACCGAAGCTAGAGCCGCTTTCGTGATCACGCCTACTCAGTTAACTCCAAACGAAGCAACTAAACTAAGAAAGAGGTTGAATGATTCATCTCTTAACTTTGTAAAAAATACATTGTTTCGTCTTGCTGTAAAGGACACAAAGAGTGATTTCGGAGAGATCGACTTTAGGGATCAAAAGGCGATTCTTTTTTGCAGAGGAGATGCTTCAGAAGCAGCTAAGATACTTTATGAATATTTGAAAGAAATAAAAAAAGGAGAGATAGTAGGAGGCTTTCTAGACAGTACTCCCTTATCAAATTTGGATATTGAAGAACTTGCAACACTTCCTTCTAAAGATATCATGTTAGCAATAACAGTAGGATCTATTGGAGCACCTTTAACTGGTTTTGTTAGAGTTATGAACGGGACTTTGACAAATTTTGTTAATGTCATAAAAAATATATCAGAAAACAAATCTTAATTCGCAATATTCTAATTAAATTATTATATAATTAAAATGGCAGACGAGAAAAAAGAAGAAGTCAAACTTTCAGCGGATCAACAAAAAGTTGTTGATATTGTTGAAAAGATGAGTGTGCTTGAACTCTCTCAACTTGTCAAAGCTCTCGAGGGAAAATTCGGTGTATCAGCAGCAGCACCACAAGCTATAGCAGCAGCACCACAAGCCGGAGGAGCAGAAGGCAAGGAGGAAGAAGAAAAGACTTCTTTCAATGTCGTTCTCAAAGAAGTAGGAACTGAGAAAATTGCTGTTATAAAAGCAGTTAAAGCTGCAACTGGACTTGGCCTTAAGGAGGCTAAGGATCTTGTCGAAAGTGCCCCAAAAGCAGTGAAAGAAGGAGCAAAGAAAGAAGAGGCAGAAGAGTTAAAAAAGCAGTTGGAAGAAGCTGGTGCAAAAGTAGATTTGGAATAAGAAAAAACAAGCCGCAGGAAAATTTTTCTGCGGCTTCTTCCTTCATTAACATCCCTTGACAAAACACCCACAAATGTATCTCGGTCAATGAATAATATTTGTTACACAATATTATTTGTAGTATAATCTCCCATATTTGAAACTGTCCAACCCCCAGAGATAAAGCCGTAAAACTTTTACAATTTAAATGTTAACAATAACGAATGTTATGAACCCACTTATCGAATTCCTCATCGAAACAAAAGGTATACCAGAAACTTCTATTATCTTACTGCTCATGCTGCCAATAGTAGCAACAGTAATAGCTATATGGCGACAAATTATTGGCCTTCGAACCTTTGGAATATATGCTCCAATTTCCATCATATTTGCCTTTTATCAGCTTGGGCTGGAAGACGGAACGATGAATCTTGTAAGAGGTTTGAAGTTTGGACTAAGCCTTTCACTTGTCGTCTTTGTAACTGCCTCAATAGCCCATGAGGCTACTCGAAAGATCAAACTACATTACCTTCCGAAAATGTCTATTGTACTATCTTCTGTTGCACTAGGCGTATTTAGTATGCTTGCACTAGCTGCCTATTTGGGAAATGAAGGTTTTGTTGCAGTCGATACCTTACCTCTTCTTCTAATAACTGTCTCTGAACAGATGATCAGTATATATATAAAGAAAGGAAGAAAGGCAGCGTATATTCTAACCCTGGGAACCCTGTTCATTTCTGTACTTTCATACCTTTTAATCTCTTGGGACTTAGTTCATAAATTAATACTAAGTTATCCATATTTAGCGATACTTGGAATCCTCCTGAATCTAATAATTGGGAAGTGGACAGGCTTTAGACTTAAAGAATACTTTAGATTTAAGAGCATAATGAGTCAGAATGAATCTGATTAAAACCCTACAAAACAGAAAAAGAGTTCTTGGTATCAATGAGAGAAATCTGAAATACATACGACCTTATAACAGAAGAAAGGCAAAAAGAATTGCTGATAATAAACTACTGACCAAGATCCTACTTACCAAAAACTCAATTCCTGTTCCTAAGCTGATTGCCTCAATCAGCAACTATGCAGAACTCGAGAATTTCGACTGGAGTACCCTTCCAAATTCATTTGTTATCAAACCAGTAACAGGATTAGAAGGAGGCGGAATAGAAATTTTTTACAACAGAGATAAACAGGGCAACTGGATAAAGGCAGATAGATCAAGAGTGAGCCTTGACCAGATTAAAACATTAGCCCGCAGTATACTTGACGGTAAATTTTCTTTACACAACTCTCCTGATAAGGTGTTCTTTGAAGAGCGTGTAAAAATGCCCAAAATTTTCAAATATTACGCATATAAGGGAGCTCCAGATATTCGGATCATAGTTTTCAATAATATACCTATCATGTCTTATGTAAGACTTCCAACTAAACAATCAAACGGAAAGGGAAATCTCGCACTTGGGGCAATTGGAGCTGCAATAGATATCGCCACTGGAACAACAACAAATGCCATAATAGGAAAAAGCCAACCGATTGAATTCATCCCCGGAACCAGTCTGCGGTTGAGCGGTCTGAAAATCCCTTACTGGAATAGAATCTTACGCTATGCAATCGAAGCTCAAAGGGTAACTGGATTAGGATTTGCGGCGATTGATTTTTTGATCGATCGCGATATGGGCCCAGTCATAGTAGAATTGAATGCACGACCAGGATTGTCAATACAGCTTTCTAACAAGGATGGGCTAAAATGGCGACTGGAAAAGGCACAGGGCTTAAAGGTAAAGTCAGTATCACAGGGAGTTAGACTTGGGAAAGATTTGTTCGGAGGAGAGATAGAGGAAGAAGTAGAAAATATCACTGGTAAACAAGTGATCGGCTTCGTTGAATGGGCAAACCTTTATCACAAAGAGGACGAAGTCGAAGATAAAAAGAAGAAGCTTGACATAGAGAAAGTAAAGGCAAAAATCGATACCGGAGCCATGATAACATCAATCGACTCAACTTTAGCAGAAAAACTGGGCTATAAGGATGCACTTGAATACTTCAATAAATTCAATATACCGGAAAATCTTACCAGATCACAGGCCAAAGAACTATCTAAGAGATATGAAGAGACCATAGAAAAGCACAAAGATATTGTAGACCTGTCTATCATCCACTCAAGTCATGGGACAACGCTCCGTCCGATGATTCTTTTTAATATTTCAATATCAGGAATCAAGTACGAAATAAAGGCAAATGTAGTCGATCGGAGCCGGCTGATCTATCCTATGATAGTAGGAAGAAGAGACTTATCTCAATTCATCATAGATCCAACCAAAAAATTTAATGCCTAATCAATGAAACCACTTACAAGATTTACAAAAAGTCGAAACTTTGATCTTTATATGAATGCTGCTATAAAACTCGGAATCCCTTTCAAGTATTATAAAACTAACGCATCCATTGGGTACTTTTTCAAAAATCAAAAGAGGCTATTTATGCTAAACAACATTCCAGGAATTAACAACTATGTTTCAAGCTATCTTGCATTAAATAAATACAAAACAAAACAAGTTTTTTCAAAGGCAAACATTCCGCACCCCAAAGCTAAACTTTTTAAAAGCAACATCCTATATAAAAATATATTTAACAAAATTAAAGATCTAAAACGACCTACTGTTGTGAAACCTCTAAAAGGGTTTGGCGGTGATGGAGTATATGTTAATCTATTAAAGGACAATGAAATCAGGAAATCAATCAGTTTAGCAAGAAATTATTATCCAATAGTTTTGGTTGAAGAATTCATCGAAGGAGAAGATTATAGAATTGTAGTATTAAATAATCAAGTTATCGACATCGTAAAAAGAATCCCTGCAAATGTGACAAGTGACGGGGTTAACACTATTGAAAACCTCATCCGCAAGAAAAACAAATTTAGAAAGAAGTACTATTTGCAGCCAATAAAAATTGACTTCCTGCTAAAGAAATTTATAAAAAAGCAGGGACTTACTCTTACATCTATTCCTCCCAAGAACATTACAATTCTTCTTAGAGAGAATTGTAATATGAGCAGTGGTGGAGATACCGTCAGAATACCCTTGATCAAAGTACATAAAGACAATATACTGATGTTTCTCAAGTCAGCAGAGGTCCTAGGGCTTGATTTCGCCGGTATTGATTTTATAACACCAGATATCAGCAAATCATATAAACATATACATTCTGGTATCAATGAAATGAATAAGTCTCCAATGCCAGGAGCAAATTACTATGCAGATCTCAAGATGAATAACTTTGTTTGCGAAGAAGTTCTTAAGTATTATTTCAAGCTTTAAGTATGAATAAGCACTCCAAACAGGCGGAGAAACTGAAGTCCCGGTTTGAATCAGTTCTTGATGCCTTTCCTATAGGGAAACAATGGCATTATAGTGAAAGACTCTACAGAACTACAGGTAATTCAACAAAGTACATTCCCTATATAAAAAAATATTGGCTTCGAAAAATCAATAGTTTTCAAGCACTACTAGCTACATTTGGCGATAGTAAGAAAGAAAAAACCCTTGGGAGAAAGTATGTTAAAAACCTCAGCAAATTTAAGTCTGCTAGACTGCAAAAAAGAGTCCCGGTTTACAATAAAATGCCAGAGTTTAAATACTATCAGGAGCTGATATGGTTCTTAAACAGAGCTAAAGACTATAACATCAAGAAAACATTCTCCCCTACTCTATTAAAAGAATTCAACATCAAGTTGCAAAAAGTAGATTTCAGAAAATACTTTAATAACAAAGCACTTATCAAAATTGATCCTGTTCAGACAGTCAACACACTTTTTTTTCTAAAAAACTTGGGTATTGATTGTTATGTTGCAGAAGCTCTAAAGCTTATCAGGAAACTTTTTGATTCACCAAAAACCGAGGAAGAATATCAGAATAAACTCTATTCATTTACTCATATTTTAATATCAGATTCTCGGTACTATCAACAGTTCGTTAATAAATCAAAATATGGTTGGATTTACAAATTCTTAGAAAACGAAATCTATAATATTCTCAAATTGAAAAACAATGATATTATCGCTGAGGTAGGAGTCTGTTATAAGCTTGGAAAGATTGAGAATTCTTCACTTGTAAAGATAAAAGAAAGAATATTTGATGAGCTTGAAAAACAAAACGGAGTGCTTCTTCGAGACCAAAAAGAGAAGTCCCTCGAGAGAGTTGAACACCGAAATGTACTGGCTATTTTGCTTCTTTCAGATTTCAGAACTCTATACACGGGACCTGATTTAAATTTATAAAAATTTGAGCATGAAAATAGCATTAATCGCTCCCAATCCAACTTTCCAAACCGAAGACTTGGAAAAAGAAGCCTCTTCGAGAAATCATACCTGCATAAGAATTAAGCTTTCTGAGATTGATGTCACCAATACTCAAACCGACAAAACCATTCAGGAATTGCTTGAATATGATGTTGTATTATTCCGAAATGGTGCAGATAGAGTCACCAAGATGATTCTTGGCAAAGCTCTTCATAATAGGAAAAGGCTTTTTATAAACTCGGGATATTTCAAAGATCCGCTTCTTTCAGATAAGTTCTATCAAACACATATGGCATCCCAGGCAAGGATAAAAGTCCCAAAGACCTTCTCCCTTAAAGAATCCGCGCCTGGTACCTACAAAAGGCTTACTGAAAAACTCGGGAGTCCTTTTATCATGAAACCCACGACCGGAGCACAAGGTTTCGGAGTAAAAATTATCAGTTCAGAAGGAGATTACGCGAGATTTTCAAAAAGAATCTTCAAAACATTGATCCAGGAATATATTCCTAATGACGGTGACTACAGAGTTTTAGTGATCGGTCACAAGGCCATTGGAACTTATAAAAGAATCCCCCCGAAAGGCGATTTCAGAGCTAATATATCTCAAGGCGGTTCCGGGAAAAAAGTAACAGACAAAGAATTATCAAAGCGCTTAATGGAAATGGCCGAAAAGGTGACGCCGCTATTTAATCTTGAGATAGCCGGCATCGATATCATAAAATCGAAGAATACAGATGAGCTATATTTCATAGAATCAAATAGTATCCCTCAGTGGCAAGGATTTAAGGCAACAACAGGGATAAATGTTGCGGGAAAGATCATTGATTATTTTGAGAATTGTCATAATGGAGAGTGATTCAAGAATCCCAAATACTATTGATAGGAGAGTCCCAAGAGGCTGGAAAATTATCGACTTAAGTGTAAGAGGGGAAGCCCTTCGACAATGGGTCCAAGAGCTTGTGAGAGTAAAGACTATTCGAAGGGCAATTGGAATCATGTTTCTACAGAATCCGAAATCAAATGTAGTTATCGTCACAACTCATGGACAAGAAGCCATTACTGCATTTGATCCAAAAGAAACTGGTGAATCACAACTTGTAAACGATCCTACTCCACCTTGGGAATCCAGACAACCTAGAATAGGTAAGGCCGTTTATAGAGCATTAGCTCCTACCGTAAAAACTAATTCCGGAGAAGGAGATTCGTATTCTCGACAACTATCTCTTGAGATCGCACATTTTATGCAAGCGAGGTTGCCAAACTGGCTCAGCGCAACTATTTCCCAAGCCACAATTGATCCAAATAGTGGTTCTCCAGTATCGACACTATCCTTGGTCAATCAAATGTTTTCTGACGAAGCTATAACTCGAATCGGCCTCTCGAGAATCACCTTCGGAAGTACAGCTGGTGAAATTAGAGCTGTTGGCAAAAGAATCAAACTAAAACGAACTGGCCTGCAAGAAAAAGATGCTTCCTTAGTTCTAGATAAAGCAGAATTTGGTAGAAGTTGCGCAGTATTATTAGCAGTGAGAATGCTTGAGGCATCGAGAGTTAAAATTCTTGAAATGATTGCAACCACTCGTACTCCGAAGCTAGTACTGAACATACACACTGCATACGATAGAAAAGAGGAGACAGGAGGCAATCCTGATATGGAAATAATCATTGGAACCAGGCACAGTATGAGTACCGATCCAAGAATTGAGTTGTTTTTCCTAAGGTACCTGAAAGCCAGGGGATTTAATATTGCCGCTACATCTTTCTATCCTATCCCGGCCCCAGATGCCAGCCATCCAAAAACATCTAAAGGCCCTATAAAAGCAATCGAAGGAGAGCACGATGCCTTCGGTCAATTCTCACAAACAGCAGCTCAATACAAAGTATCTGCAGATGAATTTCCAGAAGATGAAATTCTTCAAACACTTGGGCGGCTAAGAGGAACAACCTACTCCAATGTCATTCACACAATAGCTAACGACAGAGGTATAGAAGCCAATATTTTCCAAATTGAATGCACAAGAAGGCTTATGGTGAATCGGGAAAGACGAATTGAATTAGCCCAAGTATTAGCGGATTTCTCCCAAGCTTTTGATTCCGGAGAAACTTCCCTAAGGGAACTCAACAGTCAGTACCATCTAGACTGCGAGGAAATGCTACAAGATTATTTCAAAAAGTCTAAATAATCGAAGAACAGTGTCTTTCCAAAAACGTCCCAGTTAAAATCAATCAATTTTATCAAAAGGCTGTATTGAGCTGGGAAGAGAGGAATTTCAGCAGATAATAAAACCAATAAATGTGGATAAGGCCGTAAGTTCATTTTTAAGATAAAACCATTAACCTTATATCAGTGAACACAATATTCACTATAGTTTAAGAATGAGAAACATAAATCTTATGTTCCCTTGAGGCTTCTACGGATAACTTCCAGATGTTGAAGTGCACTTGCAGTTCCCTTTACAACACAAAATAAGGGATCATCTACAACATGTGCTGGAACACCGATTGCTTTTGTAAATAATTCATCTATATTCCGCAGCTGGGAAGTTCCTCCGCTTAACACCATTCCTCTATCAATGATATCTGAAGATAACTCGGGTGGAGTTTTTTCTAAAACACCACGGATTGAAACTAGGATCTGTTTTAGTATAGGCGTCACCGCCTCAACAACATCGTTTGAATTGACTATCATAGACCTAGGCATACCTGTAGAAGCATCTCTTCCTTTTATTTGAACCTCAAGGGGTTTCTCCATTTTTGTAGCACTACCGACTGCTATTTTTATTTTCTCAGCCATCTGCTCCCCAATCAACAATCCTTTATCCTTTCTAACATGAGAGATTATTGCTTCGTTAAGCCCATCCCCAGCAATTCTAACACTTTCATAAGATACTATTCCATTCATAGAGATTACTCCAATCTCAGTAGTTCCTCCTCCCATGTTCACTATCATATTCCCTGCAGATGTATTAATCGGTAACTTTGCTCCTATTGCCGCAGCAATTGGCTCAGGAAGCAAATAAACCTTTCCTGCTCCAGCGCTCAAAGCTGCTTCAATAACAGCCCTTTCCTCTACAGTAGTAATACCGGCAGGCACACTGATCATCACCTCCGGCTTCAGAATTCTTACCCTCCCGATTGCTTTATTCATAAAATACTTAAGCAAAGCTTCTGTTAGTCTATAACTAGCAATAACTCCCTCACGCAGAGGCCTTTTTGCAATTATATTTTCGGGAACTTTCCCTATCATTTCCTTTGCCTCTGTTCCGATTGCCAACACTTTACGATCTTCAACAGATACTGCCACAACAGTAGGTTCGTTTATTACAATTCCGCGTCCTTCAACAAATACAAGGGAATTTGAAGTTCCTAAATCTAGTCCAATTCGTTTTACTAGCATCATTAAAGAAAAAATTGTCAAATTTATAAATCACATTATATATTCATACCCCTCGATTATCAACTACATGTTTAAATTTCTAACCAGAAAATGATATACTTGTCGCAGTTTAGATTTTCAAATAATGAAAAGACATATCAGTATTATTATATTTGTAACATTATTCATATCGGCTGTTTCTGCAATAGCAATAATAATCGCCAAGGGCTACACAATCAAAGAAGACGAGGTCTACGAAAGTGGAATACTCGACATTGAATCTACCCCCTCAGGTGGAACAGTATTTGTAGATGGTCTTGCTAAGGAAAGTACTCCAAAAAAGATCGAACTCATAACTGGGACATACGAAATAAGCATTATAAAAGATGGTTACAAAACCTGGAAAAAAGAAATAACTGTTGAACCAGCAGTTGTTACAGAAGTACTGGCCACTCTGATACCAACAAATCTCGAAGTTGAACAAGCAACTTTTGTAGAGGTTGAAAAAGCTTTTTTCTCTGAAGATGGAAACATCGCTTTGTATACAGTAACAAAATCATCCAATCGAGGAATTTGGCTTATTCCGCTAGAGAAAAGTATTTTTAATTTGTCTGCAACAAAACCAAGCAGAATTGGAAAGTTGGATCTTATCCCCGAAGAGTGCCAAGACAGCAGGAACTATATATTCCAGATTTCAAGCGATAATAAAAAGGCATTACTTGAATGCGAGCAAAAAAACTCAAAACTACTCAAGTTGTTCAATCTTGAAAACCTTGAAGAAAAAGTTCTGAACGTAAATGAGACAATAGGATTCAACCCAACTAGCACGCGTTTCGGATACGCCAGTTCAAATCTGATCATTGAGGATAATGATATTTTATCCAGCTTTGACATAAACACTAAGAAACTAACACTTCTTTCAAAAAACAGTGATCTTTTTACTTCGCAGCTCACTTACAACGGTTCGACAGCATTTCTTTTAAAGAATAGTTATAACAACAGCAAAAAAACACTACACAGATTAGATGAAAATTTACAGGCATCTGAAGTTAAAACAAATATTGATTTAAATAGCATAATTTCGATTATAAGCCCGAATAGTAGCGAAAAGAGTGTTCTAGCACTTACTGGAAAAACAGGATCATATTTGGTCTTCAACAATAATTTCACTGACCCGATCTCTTTTTCAGAGAATCAGATTACCTTTTTAAAATGGTCGCGAGATGGGTATCATTTCCTTTTCATTGAAAAGGATAGTCTCAAATCAGGACATATCAGAGAAATGCCGGACAAGAGTATAAGAATCGACACTTTTTTGATAGCCAAGAATTATACAAATCTCAAGTGGTCAATTGACTGGTCTCAAGAATCAAATCAAATTGTTGTTGAAGATCAAAAAAAAGATAACATCTACATCTATGATTTCGATGGCCAGAATAAAACTCTCATTTTTTCAGGTGAACTTGCGTATCCAGAAGCGTTCAAGTTATCAGTAAACGAAACGTTCCTCGTAATCCTTCTGAAGGACTCAAAGAATTCATCTAATCTCTATACGGTAAAACTTAAAATCTAATAACTTTAGAATGCACCGGGAGGGAATTGAACCCACGACCTACGCGTTAGGAGTGCGTTGCTCTATCCAACTGAGCTACCGGTGCACTATAGAAAGATAGTCCATATGATTATTATACTAAATTGGACACCTCATTTCATCTTCCGCATAGCTCTATGAGCATACAGTTCATAAGCAGGAAAGATCTCATTTTCAGAAAACCAGAGTTTGATCTCCATTTCAGCTTCTTTCACATTTCCAGAGGCATGCAAAACATTATAAACTGATCGTAGCTCATCATTTGCCACTTCAAAATTGTCCCAGCTGTAATCACCTCTTATCGTCCCCGGAGGAGCAATCTGAGGATTTGTCGGACCGGCAAGTTTTCTTACAATATTGACAGCATCAGGACCTTCCCAAATCATTGCAAGCACAGGTCCACGGGTTATAAGTTCTACATTCCATCTTTTTACCATTCTGCCTATTTCAAGTGGATCTTCTGTTCCATACTTTTCTTTCGGATCAACTCCCTGCTCTTTACACATGCCTAAAGTGTTGTTACCGAATCGCTTTAGATTTTCATCTGAACTTGCATAGTGTTTATCTCCCATATCTTCAGTAGCGGATAAAAACTCCAGAGCTACTAACTTTAGACCTACTCGTTCCAACCTCTGAATAACTTCCCCTATCAGCCCACGCATTACCGCATCGTGCTTGATCACAACTAGGGTTCTTTCACTTTTAATCATAACTTTTTAGATTTAAGATTTTATATTAATCGTGCCTAGAAAATATCAATATAGTCTACACGCTCATAGTTATCCAAAGGCTTATACTTATCTCCGAACCAGTTTGCTATTTCCCTTGCCGCTTCATCATTGGAATCTGAAGCGTGAATTATTGTCTTAAATGTTATTCTCCCTGATTTTACAGCTAGTGCTGGTGTATCAAAGGCAAAAGAGCCTCTTATCGAACCAACCTCAGCAAATGTCGGAACAGTACTACCAACTAACTTCCTAATTCTACTGATAGCTTCATTTCCCTCCCAAACAGTTATAACTATTGGTCCTGAAGTTATATAATCCATCATCTTATTGTATACAATTCTCCCCATCTCAAGTGTATTTTCAGTTCCGAAATCAATCCGAACAGAGTTGGTATCACCATCATAACTTGCAATAGTTTTATCACCAAGGTTCCGAAGCCACTTTTCATTTTTACCAGGATAATGCGCAGCGACCTGTTTCCTAGTTGCCGTTATCATACGACCAGCAATAAGTTTCAGTCCCTGCTCTTCAAACCTCTGAAATATTCTACCTATAAGCCCTCGCGCAATGCCATCAGGCTTTATCATAACAAACGATCTCTCAACATTTGCCTTTTTCATAATAGTTACAATAAAGAAAATAAACTGTGATGATTTTACATTTACATTAATTATTTTTCAACCATAACTCTGTAGTTCTGTCCGTTTGTTCTAAAGCCGATTCTACCTTGTTTATCAGTTCGATAATAATGTATTCCTAGATTATCCAATTTATCAATTGTTTCTGCATGAGGATGACTAAACTTATTATCCAACCCACAAGAGATGATAACCACATCAGGGTCGACATACCGAAGGAATTCATAGGAGCTGGCAGTCTTACTGCCATGGTGCGGAAGCTTTAGTATCTCACTACCTATCCGAACATTCTGTTCAATCAAAGCCATTTCTTGATCTGATTCTATATCACCAGTTAACAGGAAAGAAAATTGATTATATTTACAGCTTACAACTATTGATTTCTGATTATCGTCCAATTCGGATAGTTGATCCTCTGGCGGCCAAAGAATGTCTGCCTTAAAATCCCCAGCGCGGAACGTATCTCCTTGAACTGCTTCAATTACTCTTGTACCCTTAGCATTTGCAACTTCTTTGATTCTGCAAAGATTTTGATCCTCAACTTCCAAATCGTTCACCAAAACAACATCCACCTCGTATTTATCTAAAACGTAAAGAAAACCCTTGATATGATCAGAATCAGCGTGAGTTCCGATAAAAATATCTATTTTAGTTATCCAAAAAGGTACCACTTCACCAAGTTCAGATAGCACAGTTTCATCTTCTCCCGCATCCACGAGTATATATTTATTCCCGGGAGTTCTGATAAGACAGCTATCCCCTTGCCCCACATCCAAAAACTCAATTGATAGCAAATCATCAAATGATATAAATACCAAAATCTCAACTATAAGGAAAACAGATAGGATTATCGGAAAATACAATTTTTTATAAAGTATTTTGTTTATGATCTCACTCATTGTTCTTCAAAGGAACTAACATCGAGAGAATAAGCATGTATATAGCAACGAGCACATACATCAGAATCCTGCCAGGCCCATCCTCTAAACTTACTACCGCAAAGTTTAATTCTGACAGCCCTTTAACTAAGCGAATGGTGTACTCAAGTGGTAGCCATAGTAGCGCTGTGCCTAAAGCCCCGATATTTGGCACTATAGTAATCAAAAGAATATAAAGAAAGCCAAGAATTGTAATAACAGGAACTACTGGAAGAATCAACATGTTTGATAATGGAGAAATAAACGAAAATGTGCGAAAGTTACAAACTGTCACAGGAAAAGTGGCTAGTAAAGCTGCAAGTGTCGAAGACAAATCTTCACGGAAAACACTTGGCACCCATTTTATCGTTGCAGAAATTTTGTTTGTAAAGGTGATCAATCCTACCGTTGAGAAAAAGGACAACTGAAAACTAATCTGAGTAAATGCTAGAGGGTTTTCGAATATCAATAGAGCTGCCGTATAAGAGAGCATACATAGAACCGTACCTTTTCTACCAAGAATTCTCCCAATGATAAGTACTATACCCATAATACCAGCCCTCAGAACCGGAACATTTGAAAAACCTACAATGGAAATGAAAACACAAACAAAGATAATAGTTAAAAACGTACTTAGTCTACGACCTAAAAATAACAAAACTGAATTAACTATAGTAATCAAAACGGTAATATTGAAACCTGAAACGGCTACTATATGCGTTGTGCCTGTACGACTCAACGCCGTTTTAAATTCTGAATCAAATCCTTCTGTATCTCCATAAACAATTCCTTTCAGAAGGTTTGCATGGATAACAGGAAGATGCAGATCAACACTACTGGAAAGATATCTCCTTAATTCTTTGGAGATTTTAAATATACTAGTATTCTTAGAAGTCAGGAATATACAACCCTTGTCTACTGTCAGTATATGCGAAATGTTTTGTGATTGAAGATATTTACTATAATTAAAATTATCAAAATTTTCTGGCAATGTAATGCGTCCAGTTAATATTATTTCGTCTCCAACGCCGATTTCTTCTTTATTGTAGACATCTATCTTGTTAGTAAGCATATATGTATAATATTTGATACGAACAGTGGATTTATCAACCATAAGAAGGACTTCTTTAGGTTCAACGATTAATTTCTGTTCAAATTTGTTTAACTCTTTTACTTCCTTAACTATACCCCTTACTGTCACCTGGGAATTATTTGGGACTCTAGTTGAAGTAAGTATACTCACTTGCATTTCTCCCATTCTGAAAACTCCTATCAGAAAAGCTGTCATTGCGATAACTACTGAGCTAAGCAATATTTTTCGACGCATATAACTCAAATAAATACTTATTACAAACCCAATTAAAATCAATAGTGTTGCTAGTACAGAAAGATGTGTCAAAATTATTCCAAATATAAACGAAACGGTTATATTTAGACCTATTGTCTTGATTATCAAATTTTTAATTTTTATAATAGTTCTTATCATAGTGAGATTTTATCTTTAATTTTCCCGAAAGTACTATCTCCAATACCTTTAATTTCTTTTATGTCCTCAATTGTTTTATAGGGACGTCCGTCAATGATTTTTTGTGCATACGAAGGTCCAATCCCAGGGAGAGAATCCAACTGTTCTAATGTGGCATTATTTAAGCTAATTTTATCTGGATTACCGCTCATCTCCTTGGACAATCCCGATGCATTGGATTCCTCACTCAAACTCGGAATAAATATTTTCTGCTGATCAATAAGCAATTCCGCTCTGTTTAGGTTCTTATCGACATATTTTGTATCTGCTTTTTTGGTTAACCCTCCAGCCCTTTCAAATGCCTCTTGTATATTTGCACCCTTCTCAAATTCATATACACCAGGGTTTTTTACCTCGCCTTGTACATCCACTTTAATAGTCGCTTCAGTGCCATTATCTTGCTCCCCAGAACACTTTTCTATTACTATTTCCTGTCCCTCTAAACTACGAATTTTCAAGAGAACTATCACACCCATGAATAAAGCTGCAAGTGAAAGAAAGAGAAGTATTAATGGCTTATTTTTCTCAAGAATTGAATTCATCGCTCTTTGATCTAACAGCTAAAATAAGATCATTGAGCGGAAAGTGGGGAAATAGAGGGTTTAGTTATTCTGCTAATATCTCAACATCCAAAATAATAACATCATCTTTGGGTCTGGGCGAATTTGAGCTGGGATCATCGACCTCAACATTTTGGATTTTATCGATAACATCCCAACCATATGAAATCGTACCAAAAACAGTATGTCTTCCTTCAAGACTCTCAATAATTGTGTTCCCTGAAGACCCAGTTACTATGAAAAATTGACTGCCATTTGAATTCGGTCCACTATTAGCCAGAGCAACAGATCTGTATACCAATTGTTTGGAAACAACATCCGTGTTGCTTAGATATCCTTGTTCGGCCAATTGCTGCTTTTTGGCTTTCGATAAATTTAGACTTTCCCAATTAATTTCATCTTTGAAAGTATATCCAGGATTGCCTTCTCCATCGTTCTCCAGATTTGAATCTAAAGTATTACGATCACCTGTCTGGATAAGCAAATCCTTTATAACACGATGAAATTTTACGTTATCATAGTAATCGTCCTTGGCAAGAAAAACGAAACTGTTAACAGCAAGTGGAGCATGTTTCTCATATAGATCAATCTCAAAATCCCCATAATTCGTTTTAACCCTGGCTTTATAGTCTTTTCCTTCCTCAAGTACCATTTTAGGATACTCATTATATGTTTTTTCTACATAGGATTTTTTGAACCAGCACTTATATCCCAAAAATCCACACGTTCCTCTGGACGTTGTTCCGGGCATAAGAATATCTATTAAGAAAAGCGTAACAAATATAAGGACAATAATAGCCAGAATATAGAGAAAAAAATCCTTGTTCTCTTTAAGCATGAAACCTTCCTAAGAAATATCTTTCTATATTCTAGAGTAATTTGTTACAAATGTCTAGATCACAAAATTTATTATCTTGTTTTCAACAAATATAACCTTTTTTACTTTACCTGTAAGATATTTCTTAACCCTTTCAGACTCCTTTACCAGCTTCTCCACCTCTTCTTCCGAAGCTCCAGATTGTATCTTTATTGTATCACGTAACTTACCATTTATTTGTACAGCTATCTCTACTTCGTCTTCCTTGATAAGATCTTTATCATAAGCTGGCCAGCTCTGTTGGTGGACAGAAAAGCCATGTCCTAATTGTGACCAAATTTCCTCAGCAATATACGGGGCAAATGGAGCTAACAATTTTGCAAACATCCCCAAGGCATCTAGATCAGCTCCGCAGCCAATATCACTAGCCTCTTCTAAGTCTCCCTTAGAATTAATCTTACATCTCCAATCAGGCTTCCCATCCTCTCCATTGAAAAATATCATCAGCTTGGCGATGGCTGTGTTATAACTCAGCCTTTTAATGTCTTTTTCCACTCCCTGAATACATTTATGAATACTCTTCGAATACCCGTTTTGTACTTTGAATTTTGAATTGACACCTTTACCTTTACTTTCCTGAATTAAGCGGCTACAAACTCGATATATTCTCTTTACAAATCTAGACATCCCCTCCATCCCTGTATCTCTCCAGTCTCCCCCTTGCTCGAAATCACCCAAGAACATAAGATATAACCTAACAGCATCTGCTCCAAATCTATCAATATATTCATCTGGATTTATGACATTTCCCTTCGACTTACTCATTTTTGCTCCCTCTTTAATCAATAGTCCGTGACCAAAAAATCTGTCAAACGGCTCATCAAACTCTATGTATCCCCAATCCTTTAGAGCCATAGTAATAAATCGTGAGTATAGCAAATGTAAAACCGTATGTTCCTTCCCTCCAATATACATATCAACCGGAAGCCATTTTTTTGTTCTTGCTTTAGCAAATGGCACATCATCAAATTCTGTTGAAGGATATCTAAGAAAGTACCAGCTGGAATCAACAAATGGATCCATAACATCTGTTTCTCGCTCAGCATCACCTTTACACTTCGGACACTTAGTTCTTACATAATCCTCTTGTTTTGCCAAAGGTCCTTTCCCGCTTCCATCAGGAAGAATATCTTCAAATTTCTCTATCTCTGGTAACATTACTGGTAAATCTTCTTCAGGAACAGGCAGCCATCCGCATTTCTTGCAGTGAATCATCGGAATTGGATCACCCCAGTAGCGCTGACGAGATATACACCAATCGCGAAGCTTGTAATTGATTTTTCTTTCTCCCCAACCTTTTTTCTCAATATAATCCATAATTGTTTCCCTTGCCTTTTTATGATCCATTCCATTCAAAAAATCCGAATTAACCATGATTCCCTCATGATTAACATCCCCTTTACCTTCGATCTTAGAACCATCCCCATCATAGGTTTTCATTACACGAATGATCTCAAGATCAAATTCTTTAGCAAATTCATAATCACGGACATCATGCGCAGGAACGCCAACAACCGCTCCAGTCCCAACATTTGCCAAAACAAAATCAGTAACATAAACAGGCATATCGAGACCTGTCAATGGGTTTTTACAGTAACTACCCGTGAAAACTCCGGTTTTCTTTCTCCCCTCAGAAATCCTTTCTATATCTGACTTTTTCTTGGCTTCTGTAATATAATTTTTCACATCTTCTATATATTCTTGTTTTGTCAAACTTAGTATGTTCTCATACTCAGGAGCCAGAACAATGAATGTTGCACCAAAGTTGGTTTCAGGATAAGAGGTAAAACATGTAATTGTCTTATCAGAATCGTTTACATCGTACGAAATATTGATTCCCTCGCTCCTTCCTATCCAATTCTTCTGCCCGACTTTTACCTCCTCACTCCAATTTATCCATTCTAAATTCTTGTTTAGCCTTTCAGCATAATCTGTTATTCTCCAGAACCACTGCTCCATATCCTTTGTTGTAGTTTCGCTTTTGCACCTTTCACACTGTCCATCTTCTACCTGCTCATCTGCAAGAACAGTTTTGCATGAAGGACACCAGTTTACTGTGGCCTTTTTTCTGAATGCCAATCCATTTTTAAACATTTGCACAAAGAGCCATTGTGTCCACTTGTAATAGTTGGGTTTATACGTCTCTACAGTTCTTGACCAGTCAAATGCTATTCCGGTCATTCTAAGCTGCTCATAGAAGTGTTTTTCGGTCCTTTTGGATACATCACCTATATGTTCTCCAATTTTGATAGCATAATTTTCGCTATGAATTCCGAAACCATCTAGACCCATTGGTTCAAATACACTAAAACCCTTCATACTCTTGTATCTTCCCCAAATGTCGCTTCCTGTAAAAGCATACATATTCCCTACATGAAGTCCTTCTGCGGAAGGATAAGGAAACATCATCAGATTGAAATAAGGTTTCTTTGCCTCATCCATATCCGGCTGATTTATCTTTTCTTTTTCCCATCTCTCCTCCCATTTTTTCTCTATTTTTTTATGATCATATTTCATGATTAGAAAGTTAAAATTTAAAAATGCTGGTTCGATCTCCCAGATCGAATCAGCTTTCACCCATAAAGCGAAAATTTCTTAGTTAATTCTTTTGCAACTTCGTGCTCAGCGATGAAGCAAATCCCAAAATATTCCAAATCTGCTTCTTTTGTGCCTTGAGTCTGCTTGTGCTGATCAAGATAAGTTCCTTCAACCATAGTATTTGTATAATCTGTAAAGGGTATGCCCTTATCTTTAAGTATAATTCTTAACTCACGTAACTTGTTACTATTCTTAGCTTTCAATACTATGAACGGGTTATCAGAAATTCCATTATGCTCGGTCCCGTCGGCATCAATATAAGTCTGGAAACGAAACTGTGACGTTACGTCATAGAGAGAATGAAGCCCAACAGCTAAGTGTCCAAGAGCATTTAGAGCTCTTCCCAATTCTATTTTCTTATTCAAAACACAAACAAACCTATGAGTTGTCGGACCATTGTCTTTCATAAACAAACTAATAACAAATAAAAAAGACCCCTACCCGATTACCGTTATGATAATCAGATAGGGGCCTTATTGCTAAGACGGTACCACACTATTCTCGATCTAAATGACATATTCGATCCATTGTGTAGATCGACTTGATCAGTTAGATCATTTTAAATTCTCTTCCAGCGTTTTCGGGCTTACCCGGAATTCACTACTCATTTGTCTGAACTTAAGTTATTAAGTGCAAATTTTCGCAAATTCAGCTCAAACGTTTGGAGGAGTCTTCCAAACATCGCTTTTTGTATTTAGTTAAGTGTGATAATATCACAAAGAGACCTAGCATGACAAGATGAAATGAAAAATAACCCAAATAATCATCAAATCGATATTTCAATTTTTAGATTGCTTCGAAAATTAATCGGGGGAAATTTGCTGTTTTTATTCAAATACGGAGTAATTGAAACTACGAACCGTAATTTGCTTGCAGCTATTCATATTGTCAACCCGTATAAAAAGTATAAATACAAGACCAAAAATGTTGAGATAGCAAGTCTTTTAGCCAACTATTCTATCTACATAAATGAATATATAGATACTAAAAAGTTCATAAAAATAACCGATGAAAAGAAGTTAAAGGACGAACACAAAGCTTCAAGGGAACTAATAAAATCTATAGAAAAAAATCTCAAGCAGAAAAAGAACACAAAAGTTAATGATTTTCTGAAAGAGTTTCGGATATTTCACAAGTGGGTACACTCTAAAAAACTGGATGAATGGGACATCGAAACAATCAAAGAGAATCGAGAACTCATGAATGCTTTTCATACATATGCAATTTATACTCTTGTGCTAGATCTAAAGGGTTCAGAATACAAAAGTGCTGGAAAATCGATCCAGCAAATGAAGTCAAAATATAGATGGATGATTGAAAACAAACCACAGACAGTTCATCAATCAGCTATGTGTATAGCCTGGAACCTAGCCATGGTAGGTCAAATTCTTGATGACCGGTTTGACAAACCAATTGACGAAATATGTGAACTCGCCACCTTTGCTACAATTCTAGACAGACATTATCGGAAGATGTATATCAAGAACAAGGGGGAGTCTTATGAAATAAACAAAATTGTGGAAAATAATGTAAGGAATAAGCTAGGTGAATTCAAACGGGAGTATTATAAAAACGCTAAAGAATTGGGCTATAAACCAATGATCTTTCAAGATATCATTCTCAACCCATTGTATGTATTCTTGAAAGCAGGAATGAAATACGCCTCGAGATTCCCCAAGCCCATAAAAACAGTTCTTTACAAAAGAATTCGTTTCCTCCGTGACAGATGGAGAGCTATGGGAAAGTTTGATTAGACAAATTATCTTAGGCAATTGAATCTGGAAGATTATACAACGGCAAGTAAATAAAGAGGGCAAGCAAGCCTGCAAGGATTACTATTAAAATAATCGCATCAGTTATTTGCTGTCCCCGTCTTTCCATATTCCCAGTAATCAACCCAAACGTGATAGACAGAAGAGTTATCAAGATAAACCAGACTGGGATTATAAAATACCAAAAGCGCCTGATGAAATCAGATAAAGAGAGTACTGCTTTCGTCATGACTGGCAAGTCTTGTCCGAACTCATAGTACAACTCAGATACAGAGGGCAGCACTTGCACTAAGAGAACTTGGAAGACTAAGCTTATCACAAAGAGAAAAATAAATATTTTTATTGATTGTCTCAGCATTAGCCAGCAATGTTATAATTAAAGATGTGTAAGCGCTTTCTTAACAATAGATTTATTCCCGCAAACCAGACCAACATCTCCCAATTCCCATTCATCACCCTTCAAGTTATAAACTACCCCACCTGCATTCCTGACCAAAGCCACACCAGCCGGGGCCCCAAATATTGAAGAAGAATTCCCTACATATAGATCCAATTGACCACTCGATACCCATGCTTTCTCTAAGGCACTAGTCCCAAACATTCTAAGAACTTTAACTTTTCCTCGCAAAGAATTATAAATATCGGGACCTCTCCAATAAGGATCCTTTTCCCTTTTGTCCCAGAATCCGACAATTGAATCAGCTAGTTGTTTTCTCGGATTTACATTGATTTCTTTACCATTTAGAGATGCTTTCTTATTTTTTGTAAAAAAGAAGTGATTTAGTATCGGGTAATAAATCACTCCTTGATAGGAATTCTTTGAGTCTACATAACCAATCGAAACAACAAAATTGGGGTTCCCAATAGAAAAATTTCTAGTTCCATCCAAAGGATCAACAATCCAGCATTTTCTAAAGCTCTTCTTTGAATATTCTAAACCGACATCGCTTTCCTCACTAATGACAAGCTCGTCTGGAAATAGTTTATCCAGCTCCTCTTTTATGATTTTTTCTGATTCTATATCAGCCTCAGTCACAATATCTCTTTTCCCTTTACTGCTTGTACCTATTTCGCTACCGAACAATTCTAAGAGTCTATCCCCTGCTTTTTTAGCTATATTCTTTACTTTTTCGACTCTTTGATCCCACATTTTTATAATAAACTAAAAGACTGACATATATCCTCTACCAGTTTATCTTATCTCAATGAAGCTACTATTTCCTTAAAAAGAGAATATGGCGGTCTTATAATGTTTTTTGGGAAGAGGCTGAGTTGCTCTATAGTCAACCATTTATTATCTGAAATTTCCTTTAACCTGCATACACTTCCAGATATTATTCTCGCCTTAAAATAAAAACAAATCAGTTGAATGTTTTCTATCACTTGAATATGCATCCCGAGTAAACTATCAAGGGTCTTGCCCAGATAACAGATAAAAAAAGTAGAAATCTGTTATCATATAGGGCGAAATGAGCATTAGAAAACGTCGACGAATTACAAATCAAAAATATGTTACGATTTTAAGATCGTTTGTAACA
>JAQVGX010000087.1 GCA_028696515.1 Candidatus Dojkabacteria bacterium
GGATGGGCTAAAGGGGTAGATTATTATGTAAGAAAGATCAACGACTTTGGGAAGAGGTACGGGCTGAAGAGGACTCATGAGATAAAGGATTGGACATGGGAGGAATGAAGAGAATCGATTGATAATTGTTCTATATAAATAATTCATCAAGGGCAAGGGAAATTTATCGATACCTTAAATACAAGTTGTTTGATGTTAGAGTATAGGGTCGGAAGTCAGAGTTGCGAGTAGTGGGGGAGAAAGATTAGAATGGTAGAACGATTTGTTTATAAGATAGTTAGATGGCAGGATAGTGAAATCAAAATACAATAGGAATCCTTTGACAAGAATCCGCTCAGCTGCCTAACCTTCTCATAATCTGGTTGAAAATGACTTCCTCGTTAGTAATGACCCAAGAATTCCTGTTCGCCTCCTTTTCCAATTGTGGAGTTGGGTTGATGCAAAAAGCATGTTCAACTAGTTTAAGCATGTCTATATCTCCTTCAGAATCGCCTACCGCAAAAGATCCTTTATTTGTGTACTTTTCTATAAGTGACTTTACTTCTTTTTCTTTCTCTCTTCCAAAGGCAAGGTGTTTTTCTACCCTTCCAGAAAATTTCTTATTCACAATTTCACATTTCGAAGCAAAGAAATCGTATGCAGAAAGGTTCTCCTTACATGCGTTAGCTATAAATTCAAATTCTCCAGTAACAAGGTAAATATCGTAGCTGTTTTTTAGTTTATAAAACAATCTTTCTACGTAAGGGTAGAACATATCCCTGTTGCTTTTGATAAATTCATTTGTAGAATTTACTACAACAGCATAGGATAGATCTTTTAAGCCTACGGCATAGTATTCGTTGATCTTCCTCTGAGCAATTTCGTAAGGTAGCAATCCATTCGAGTACTTTTTAGCGATTGACTGTAGATTATCATTAATTTTTTGACTTATTATTCCCAATTCGGTTTGGAAAGAAGCCAAATGGAGAATGATGTAACCATCGAAGATAGTTTTATCAATATCGAAAAGTGCCAATTTTCTGTCCATATCTGAGGTCTTCCGGGAGAGATTTATTTAAAATCAAAAGGTTTACTAGTCTATAAACTCCTCTAGCTTCTTATCTGCTTTTTCTTCTACAATTATCTGTTTACCATTCTTCCCAAGCATTGAACTTATCTTTACTTTCGGTTCTTTATCTATCATTACGATGTATTCTACATCGAACTTGGAAACTTCTTCCAGAACCTCGGGAAGATTTTTCTGAAGATCTTGTAACGAAATGTATTTAGTTTTTTTCATAGTGATTAGAGATTATCATAGAATTGAGAGCTGGGCAATAACAGCCAATTAGCGGAACAGCTAAGTAGCAGACAGCGAACGGAGAATAGCGAATAGATAGTCTTTTGTTAGGAAGTGAAATTTACTATAATATTCTTAAATAATTTTTTAACATAAATCACGATGCTTGCAAAATTTCCAATAGACCTTTCGAAGGTATCAAAGGATACAACCGATAAAGAGCTTCTAAGGATAGGTGTTATAGCGGAACTTGATGCTATCAATCTTTACGAGCAGCTTGCTGCAGCAACAGATAGCGAGGATCTAAAGAAGGTATTTCTTGCAGTCGCGAAAGAAGAGAAGGAACATGTAGGAGAGTTTGAATCTCTCTTGCTTGAGCTTGATAAGGAGCAGCTTGATGAAGGTGAGGAAGGAAAGAAAGAGGTTGAAGAAATGCTGGGAAGAGAGTTGAAATAGCCTGTCAGCTCATATTATAAGCTAGTCAGCTAACCGGCCAATGGGCTTGTATACAGGCAGCGAAACACCTAGACAGGCTCGATTCGATAAACTTAGCTGAAGCAGTGGATATAGAGAAGTAGTTAAAAGATGGAATTATTTGACTATCTAGCTATCAAACCTACCAAAGGCTGGTCAACTATCCAACCTTACAACCATTTAACTATACAACTATACTATTCCTCTTCCGCATCATTCTTCTGACTATTTTCATCGGAATCATCGACCTGACTCTGTTCCGGCTTAGTATTTTCTACTTTTACAGGTTCGTCTTTTTTCGCTGGCATTGTGTCGCTTGGGGTTTTAGCTCTTTCTTTTTGCTTTCTTTTTGATCCAATAATGCCAAGTGCTGCAAACAGTCCAACAGCTGCAATCCCCAACACTGCCAGCAATAATATTCTCAAATCACCTGTTGTGAGACGTTTTAAAAAACTTTGTTCCACTTCATAGTTTACTAGCGGACCTACTGTTGAAGTTGAGCTTGAGTTTGTGTCTTTATCTTCATCCAATTCTGCTACCTTATCTCCTACCTCAAAATTCATTCTACCTATTCCCAAGATATCCTTATCTAGTGTCTCTCCGGGGTAGACCTCATTAACTGTGACCTTTACAAAAGAGGTTTCTACTTCATTGAATGCTTCTTTTTGAAGTTCTGCTGGGGTGTCATCCAGATTAATTGTCTCAGTTGATCCATCTGAAAAACTCAATGTTACAACTTTCGGTCTACTGAGAAGAGAGTAGAATTTTTCAGTGTTTTTCTGACCGGAGTAATTTTCTGATGAAATTCCACTTAATATGCTGGCTGAATAAACTCTATAAACTGCATCGAAATCAAATTTAACCCAAGGTTTATCACCTTCACTATACTCCGCAAGCCATCCGCCGGTTGCATCTTCCGATGGGTCTATCAGATTCATGGCTATTCCATCGACATAACCCCAGTTAAGTAATTTGATATCTTCGTAATCGGTTGTTTCAGGAATTGAATCCGTAAACATATCAGTATCACCGTTTGATGAAATCTCTTTCAAGGGAAGATTTCTGTTTTTCCAGACTTCTAAAAGTTCAGGGTTATATGTTACAGTTATGTTGTGATCATTTGTTGGCTCCAGATTTTCAAATTTCCATACGAGCTGGTTATCTTTCATCTCAAAGAATTTGTTGTATGTGAGGAACACAGCTTTTGATATGTCGCTTGGAAACTGAAATATTACCTCTCCGGATCCTATTTTCCCTTTCCAGTGAGAGCCGGTTTCCATGACGTAGTTATATGTTCCGTAGCTGCTTTTGGGTTCATTTATAAATGAAGCGTCATATTCTAACTCAATTATTGTTTCTTCACTTGCTTTGAAAGTAACATCGAATTTTGCAGCAATAACTTGCTCAGGGGTTCCGTCTACATATGTTGTTGAGAGATTATAATTCTCGAATTCATATTCAACAGATTTGTCATTCACAATTATCTCAAGGTTTTGAAAAAGTTCATTCTCCAATACATTCTCTAAGTATAGATGATCAGTATCATTACTTTGAGTTTGTATAGGGAAAAGAATTTCTAGTGTTACGTCATTTGAAGAAGTGTTCAGCATTTCAAACTCAGCTGTGACGTGAGCATTATCTGTAATGTCAAAAATAACTTTTTCAGATGACATTTTGATGTCATCTGTTTTATCTCCTACAGTAATCATGCCATTCTTGCCAGGAACGACTCCAACATCAGCCATAGCCTTTTGTGGCGGGATGATAAAGATAGAGCTGAAAATAAGGAGAGGGGCAAGAAACTTAAAAAGCTTACTCATAAACGGGCAGTAATATGTTAATTTGGTAATAAATGTAACATAGTAGGAATAAGATGTAAATTCTTGATTCCCCTGCTCCATTCTGTTAAACTAATACTACTTTTATATTAGTTTATTTTTTATGTTAGTAATAAATAAGGATACGGAATATGCGCTATTGCTTATCGGTCATCTAGCTGATCAGGACAAATTTTCATCGATTACAGATATTGTACAAAAAACCAGAATGCCAAAGCGTTATCTAGCGAGGATAGCAACTGAGTTGGCCAGTTCAGAGATATTGGACAGCAAGGAAGGTGTCAATGGAGGGTTTAAACTAAAAAGAGCTTTGTCGAGAATATCCCTTTATGATGTGTTATCAATCTTTAATAAAGAACTTGAAGTTGTGTCTTGCGAGAGTCACAAATATGATTGTAAATTCAAAGATTTATGTAAACACAAAGGCTTTTTTATGATAAAATTTGCAGGTCGCATGAAAAGGTTTTTACAAACTACATATTTAGATAAAGTCTACAGATAGAAATCAACATATGCCGGAAACGTTAAATACAGATAAAAGAGTAGAAATTTACTTGCCGGAAATAACTTCAGTTCTTGTCGTAGCAGATCTTCATCTATTTGTATTACCTAGATTAGGTGTTCCAAGCCGATTACAGTTCCATAATGTTACAGCCGATAAACTTCAAGCGCTTGAAGCCCTATATGCCGATGTTGTGGTTTTTAATGGTGATACATTTGATACATCTATTCAAACAAATATTAATGCTACTCTGACAAGGGCAGTTGAAGTGCTGGAAAGACTCAGAGCTATGAAAGAAGTAGGTCATTTCAAGAGGTTAATATTCATTTCTGGAAATCATGATCGATTATCAGTATTAGAAATGTTGCGTAATTTGATACCTGAACTCGAGATAGAGATAGCTGATAGAGTTGTCCTCGGAGACAATATAGTTGAAATAAAACATGGTGACGATATTGTTCAGCCTCCGATAGGAGAAGACAGGGCAAAGGAACTATACGAAAGAGCCTTGAAAGAAAACCCGGTTCGAGCTGCGCTGATGGCGGGTGTTGGAAGACTTATATCATTGTTTTACGGGCAAATAGCCTATGCCGGAAATATTGTTATCGGGGGTTGGGTGAATAAAACACGGCTGATTCCTAGGGCCTGGAAAGCCCGTGTGATTACATTGGATGATGAAATGATAACCTATGCTCAAAAATCAGGGTTCCAGTGGTCTGCGTTTGGACATACACATACTCCCAATATCGTATCTAAGTATGCAAATCCAGGTTCTTTCGGGATGGGGCCGGGTAGGAAAGAGTTTTTTGCAGTACGAATTGATAGTGAAAGTGTGACGCTGGTGGACATTAAAACTAGGAGAAGCTATAGTTCTGGAGAATCATTTAGAAGATGACTTGTTTATTTGTATTTATCATTCTCAAAAGCAGTTTTTATCTTGGTTTGTAATTTCTGACCTTTTCTTTTTCCTCATGTCCCTTGGCTCCATATATTTTGCACCAAAGGACCTTCCCTTTCGATATTCTTCCTTGCCCCTCCAGAACGCTAAGTCCCATAGCATCGTCAAGGGCACTCATAAGATGGGGAAGAGCAACAGGAGGATGCCACCATTCTCTAAAAACTTTATTCTTGACTAGCTTCACGATTGTTATCTGATCTGGATCTGTAGCTTGGATTTGTTCATCATGTATAAAATCGAAATACTCATAAGCTTTTCCTTCTGCTACAACCTTTACAGCACCTATGAAATCAGGTGCATCTTCGTTAATGGCTCCTTCGATCATAATGATATTGTTCCCCTGTGCTCTTTCAAAGGAACGCAGATGGTATTCGAATCGATTTATGGAGATAAGAATTTTTGGAGGTGAGGACTGGTGAGTTGAAACGGTGAAAACAAAATGCTCTTTCCTATTGTTTTCGTCCACTTTTCCGGGAAACTCTTCACATAAGACTATAGCTTCAAGGGTATTGTCCTGTTTCCATTTCTTGAGTCCTCCATATTTTCCCCCGAACTCTCCAGAAATAAATGCATCAATTTCTTTTATATCATGAGGGCCTGAAGCCCATGGAGAGTTTAACAGTTTTTCTGGATAGTGAGTAGTTCTTGGGCTGGGATCCAATCCCTTAGAAATAATTTCTGCCAGCAACATTTTCATCTTTTCGACATCCTTTGGCGACAAGAGGTGGTTCCTGATAATCGTTGTCTCGTCAAGTAAATGGTTAAGTACCTCAATTGTTTTTGACTTTGGGGATCTCCATTCCGATGATTTCATCATATTTTCAATATTGTAGATGAAGCTTGACCTGCGGAATTGTTTTGGGACCTTATAAGCTGCTGTTGACCAGGAGCTGTTCCCGAGATACAGTTTTCTGAGCCTGAGTATTCTCTGTGCTTTTTTATTCAAAGTGGGAGCTCTCTGAATCTTGATTTTCTTGTCGAAGGCTACGCCCTTTGCTCCGTCGAGTGTTATGAAATCACCTTCTGCAAGTTTTTTCCCATTCTTATTTTCGATTATTCCATTGGAGTTATCAATGGTAATCTCACTTGCACCGACTATCCCGGGTTTCCCGGCCGCTCTGAGGATGATAGCCATATGACTTGCTGCTCCGCCAAGTGTTGTGATGATACCATTTGACTTGTATATTGTCTCAAGATCATTAGGATCAATGTGATTGGTGATATAAATGCTATCTTTTAGATTCTCCGATTTGTTACTC
>JAQVGX010000088.1 GCA_028696515.1 Candidatus Dojkabacteria bacterium
CTACCTCGATATCGTATCTGCCTATTTGATCTGTTCCCACTCCTGCCTGGGTAATAAGAATTTTGTTCGTTTTTTTTGGATGTTTAAGAATTGTATGAGAGTGTCCTCCGATGATAAGATCGACTCGCCATTCCTTTTTCAATAGTTTAGCGAGTTCGATGTCGGATTCAAATCCAATATGTGTAAGAAGAATAGTTAAGTCAATGTCATCATTCTTGTATGCGTTGCATATTTTCCCGACTTCTTTGCTTGCTTCTTCCAGAGTGATAAAACTTCCTACCAGTTTATCCAGCTTGATCGAGTCCATGACTTTTTCAGTGATTATCCCGGTAAAAAGTATATCGAAGCCACCTTTCTTTATTATCAAAAAGGGATTCATCAGCCGCTTATTGTATTTTTTGATGTATAGATTTGCATTAACAATAGGGAAATTCGCAACACGTTCAAGAAAAAGCAGATGCGGCAGTCCATAATCAAACTCATGATTCCCAAGGGCTACTACATCAGGAGCCAGGTAGTTCATGATTTCGATAGTAGAAATTCCTTTGTATTCAGAGTCGATCATACTTCCCTGAAGCATGTCTCCTGATATTACAAATAGAACATTTTCTTCCTCATGTCTGACTTTGTTGATATAGCCTGAGAGAAGTGACAATCCGCCTATAAGCCGGCTATTTTTCCCGCTCTTGTGTTTTTGTACCTCAGCAAGGAAGTCGCCATGCATGTCATTCGAGTGAAGAATAGTAAACTTTTTGGTTTTCATATTTTTCAAAATAGTTATTAAAAACTATATCAATAATTGTGATTATAAACAAAGCGGGACATATCTATAGTACATGTAAATGTGATTTCGGATGGTCTCTTATGATTTTGCTGAAAGAATCTATCTCTTCTCTACTCCAGTATTTAAGCCTGTTTTCTGCCCACTTGCTTGTTTTGGCTACCCACTTCTTTGATATTTCTTTAAGGTAGGGACATTTCTTATTTAAGAGGAATTTTATTGAATTATTTTCTGACATAAAAACTATTGGGAAGAGAAGACACTCAAGTGGGCGGCATTCTTTGTTCAGCTTGCAGCCGCTATTCAAATCTAGAAAAGGGCATTTACCATCACTTAAAACGAGGAAATAATTACTGTGTTTTTTGTGGATGAATTTTTTCTCTTGAGCGAATAAGTCCTTGCACTTCTTGAGTCTTTGCAGGTCGTCCTGTGAGAGGAAGGTAACGGTTTTACAGCACTTACCTTTGCATTTTTTGCAAATTACCTCAAAGATATTTTTCATTCGACTTTGATAAATTATATACCTAAGAAGAGAGAAAGTAAATGTCATTGTCTGATCTTTTCTCCACAGCGGTTATCATATTTCTTTCTTATTGTGTAGTCTGACTGTTTTTTGTACTCCGCACTTTCGCATCTCCCTTTACAAGTCCGATAGTATCTTAGTGTTCTTCTGCCGCCTCTAACCCCGAAATTCTTTATTCTTCCTTATAGCGTTTCCCTGTTCACTCCAACTCATGCAGAAATTCTCGATCGCAAAGTATCCTCTTTACGCAATTTCCGAGCAGTCATAATTTTTGGTGTATTCTTCATGCGACTGAGTCCTTATCATGTTAGTTAAACACAGCTCATTCCAGCAACCTTGTCACATTTTTGTTTACAATTTATCTTACCGTTTTTGAGTGTGCTACAGTACGTTTCCCCAAAAGGATAAAGTTAAGCCTAGGATACAAACTCTTGTCATTCAGGAGTTTATGATGTAATATTGAATGTATAAGTCACAGGTATTATGGATGATAAAAGTGCGCAGGCTTTCGGATGTTTTCTTGGCACGCTGCTAGCAGTTATGTTCTCTCTCCCGGTTTATCTCTTCTTTGATTTCCCCATGTGGACAGAATACGTCCTAACGGGTGTATTGCTTTTAGTTTTCGGTACAATAGGAAATGTTATCGTGAGAGCAGTAAACAAACCCAAGAGTCAAAACCAGCCTGCATCTCCAACTATCATAGCTCCAAAGCCGAAAAAATAGTCTAGGCCGGGTTATTTGCAACTGATTTGTTTTCACATAAATTCTTTGCTATCTTGTTCAAGGTCAGTTTTTTACGACTGGATAAGATCCCAAGAAATGAAAAAATACATATTTTTGAGAAAAACATTATTAATCTTGGTACTAATTCCCCTTCTATTTTTGACTCTTCCTGCACGTTCAGCCGAAGCAGCTGATTTTGTTACGAGTATAGATCTGACTTACTCAGTCGATTCATCCGGGATTATGAGTATCAAAGAGGTAAGAACCATCAAGAATATGTCCAGCAAGTTTTATATACCAAGAGATTCATCCGAGAAATTTATCATTTCTTCATTCAAAACCCGCTCTGAAAGTTCGAAGGAAGATCTCGAAAAGGTTGCAAAAACTATATCTTTGACCGACATTTCGGGCAATAAGCTTGCATATGAGACTAAAATCGACGACAAAAAAATCGAGCTTACAACCAAATTTAAATCAAATGTTGTAAAAGGTTCGGATTATGTATATGTTCTTGAATACAAGAATTTTGAACTTGTCAGTAAGAGCGGCAATGTTTGGAATGTATACATTCCGGGACTCCCGAAAGGACATGCCAATGTTGTCACCTATGACTCTGGAGCAACCTCTGAAACAAAATACAGTGTAACTTTGGAGCTGGACAAGACTTTTGATAAGCCAAATTTTGTTCTACCGGAAGATCATACTTTTTCCCAAACCGACCGGAAGAATGTTTATAAATTTGACATTTCTGCACTGACAGAAAATTCCGGATGGATTCAGATCGGCGATTTACAATATTATAAATTCAAAATAACACAGCCAGTCAAGGCCAGTAAAGAGCTTTCGGCAAAAATATTTAATGTCTTTTATGATCTGGTCTTGCCCAGAGAAAGCGATAGCGGAAATCAGAAGGTTTATTTCAAATCTATCATCCCGGATCCAGTTTACGTGAAAGAAGATGGAGAAGGAAATGTGATTGCCAGGTTTTCTTTTACAAATGAAGAAGAGTCAGAAATCACTGTTGAGGGATATATTGTGACAAATATTACAAAAGAGATAAATAGGAAATCTGTGGGCGATGTAGATGAGATCGATCTTAAAAAAGCCTATTCGGAGGAGGATGGTGAGAAAAGGTACTATGAAGATCTGTTGAACGAGGCAAGCTTTTGGGAGGTGAATGAACCTGAGATTCAAACTGCAGCAGAGAAAATAAAAGGGGATAAAACAAATGTGTATGACATAGTACTAGCAGATTACAATTTCGTAACTGAAAATGTCGACTATGACAATCTAAAAACAGGTATCAACAACCAAAGACAAGGGGCTCTGGCTACCCTAGAGGGAGGCAGCAGTGTATGCATGGAATACTCAGATCTTCTGATAACTCTTCTTCGTGCACAAGGCATTCCGGCAAGAGCAGCCTTTGGGTATGGCTTTGACCCAAAAGCAGAAGAGGAAACTGAGGAGGGACATCAATGGGTTGAGGTGTTTATGCCGAACATAGGATGGGTTCCGGTCGACCCGACCTGGGGGGATACCGGAAGAAGAAATTATATAGGTTCTGACCTGGATCATGCACTTTGGCGAGTAACAAGTATCGATGTAGAGACTCCAAGCCCGATAACAAAGTATTCGGTCGATTCATTGAAGCTGGATCCCCCGACGTTTCAAATAGAAATTGTAAATGAAGTAGAGCTGTCTGGTCTTCAGGATCTATCTTCCCTTCAGGAAAAGTTTGAATACACATCAAAACATATGCTGCTCGAAAAAATTGACCAGTTGAATGTTTACGGAAAAATCGTATTTATCGGAGTACCAATAGTACTTGTAATAGTTCTTATGATCATAGTATTCTACTCGATCACGAAAATGATCAAGAAAATGACTTCTAAGAATTTTGTACATGCAAAACCAGCTTCGCATGATGTTCCGAATAATCCTTATTACTAGATTTGGTGTAAAAAATCCGCAAATACTATAGTTGAGAATATTAGCTCGAAGCTGATATAATTCTTGTCTATGGAAGTTGAATTTTCAGAAAAACTGAGGAGCTGTAAGCGAATTCACAGGGAGCAACTTTTAAGATTCATGGGGTTTATTATTCTGGCTCGCGGTTTTTGTATCGAACATGTTCACTCTATAGGTTCTAGGATAAGTACAATGACAGCAACAGAAAAAAGATTTGTCCTTGGGGCATCTCTTAAGATAATTGGTTCTGTCTCGGCAGGAACTTATCTTGGGAAAGAGGCAGTTGCTTCTGGTGCCAGCGATATAGGAATGACACTAGCATTGATGGGGGGAATCACTATTGGTGCTGTTGCAGGATCGACTCTGTCAGTTGTAATAGGAAGCAAACTTGAGTAAAAGTGAATAAGACCAGCAAATTGTCCTTGCCTGTGCTATAATTCTCTATTATGAAAATCGCAGTACTAACCTCGGGTGGTGTAGACAGCTCGGTTGCTCTATATATGCTCAAAAAGCAGGGGTATGACGTTACGTCATATTATATCAAGATATGGCTGGAGGAGGATTTCAAGGTGTGTCCGTGGAAGGAGGATTTAGAATTTGTCAAGGATGTAACAAATAAACTTGACGTCCCTTTGAAGGTTGTAAATCTGCAGAAGGAATACTGGGATTCTATCATCAGTTATACCTTGAGGACTCTGAGGACCGGAAGAACTCCAAATCCGGATATCATGTGCAATCAGCTGATAAAGTTTGGAGTATTCGATGAGAAATACGGTGCGAAGTATGACAGGATAGCGACAGGGCATTATGCACAAATAGAAAACAGTGTAAAGCAAACAGCAAATAGTAAGCGGAATAGAGCAAATAGATTGATCAGAGCAAAGGACGCTTCGAAGGATCAAACCTATTTTCTCTCACGCATGACAAAAAAACAACTGGCAAAGTCTATGTTTCCAATAGGCGACTTATTGAAAAGCGAAGTTAGAGCTATAGCTAAGAAAGCTGGTCTACCGACACATGCTAGACCAGACAGTCAGGGACTTTGCTTTCTAGGAAAGATACGGTTCAATGATTTTCTTGAGCGCTATATGGGAAAGACTGAAGGGCAAATCATCGATATTGAAACGGGAAAAGTTGTCGGAGAGCATGAAGGCTATTGGTTTTTTACTATTGGCCAAAGAGAGGGCCTGAAGATAGGCGGCGCAGGGAAACCTTATTATGTGGCTCGGAAAGATGTGAAAAGAAATATTGTTTATGTAGCAAAGGGGAGCAGCAATAAGTATTTGGTAGCAGATACAGTGGTTCTTAAAGATCTAAATATTCTTGCTGGAGATCCATTGAAAAATCGGGGCGAGTATCTTGTGAAGTTGAGACATCCTCATAAAGGAGTAAAAGGTGAAGTTGTAAAACAGGACAGGAATTCTTTGGAGTTGCATTTAAAAGAGAAGGCCTTTGGTATAACTGGGGGACAGTTTGGAGTTTTGTATGATGGAGATGTTATTGTTGCGAGCGGTGAGATAGAATAAGGGATAAGACTGGAAATAATATTCGTCAAAACAGTTGTATTTGTCTTTGGCTTTCACCGCCAAGTACTACCCAGCCCGATAGACTTCTTTTTTTCACGCTCACCGGTATTCTAAACTTTGTAGGCTTTTTGATTTCGATCAGTGTTAAGAAGGTAGCTCCTTTCCTTTTTTGCAGGAATTCTTCTGTCAGAGCAAGTTCATCCCATTTTGATTTTACTATACTTCTTAGCTTTTCTTCAGTTAGATCTTTGTAGAATTTTACTTCTCCGGCTAGAAAATAACCCTCAATAGCTCCTCCCGACTTTTTCATGAGCACAAGATCACCTTTTTCGATATCACCAAAGGGTGCACTTTGAATTTTAGAAAACCTGCTCTCGACAGTCTTTTGACCCGTGAATATTTTGGAGATGTAGCCTGGGGTAAATATAGCAAGATGCAGCATTTGGTCTTTAGTTGTCAGATGTTAGCTGGGCAATTGCGCTAGCATTTTAACACAAAAAGCAATTTTACGATAGTAGAGCCCCGCAAGCTAAAGTCTGTGGTCTCTCCGGTTGCTTCGTCGTGCAATAAACTCGGGTATTGCGGAGGAGTTTCAAAAGCTCCATTGTAGTTCATAAAATACAGCATAAGAAAGATATCACGACACTTTGTGATAACGAATTCAACGATAAGATATGGGGTAAAGAAGTAAAATAAATGGAAACTATCGACATCAGAGGATGGATGCAGAACCTGTACTACCCCTTGTCCCCTAACTCACCTGTGCTATAATAC
>JAQVGX010000089.1 GCA_028696515.1 Candidatus Dojkabacteria bacterium
AGTGATCTGGATAATCATGAAGAGTGATGGAAATAGTGATATACCTTCAAACATGGCCGGATTGTTAGTTTCGGCAATCCTTTCAGATACACTAAAATTTACAAGTCCGACAACAACAGAAGAGGACAAACAAGCGGCAGAGGAACTAGCTAAGATCGCTGGAGTCGAGATAGATAAACATGCAGAAGAAATGTTTGAGGCAAAATCAGATCTTTCAGGAATGGCGACAAAAGACATACTCCTTTCAGACAGCAAGATTTTTGAGCTTGGCAACAAGAAAGTGAGAGTTTCAGTACTTGAGACCACAAAGCCTGAAAACGCTATCTCAATGAAGGAGAATCTACTGAAAGGAATCGACGAACTGAAGAAAAAAGAATCGCTAGATTTGATGTTCTTTTTTGTTGTAGACATCATCAACTCAGCCGCTGACCTTATAGTTCAGAGCTATACAGAAAAAGAAGTCGCTGAAAAAGCTTTTAAATGTAAAGTAGATGATAATCAAGCAAATTTGCCAGGAGTAGTTTCGAGGAAAAAGCAGATTATTCCCGAACTAGAAAGAGTAATTCAATAATTACAGAATGCGCTCTCCGAGCGCATCAATATAAACAAATGCCAACCAAACCAGTTCCAATAGAACCACCTCAGATAAAATACATTGGTAGAATCTTTAGGGTAACAACTCAAAGAATGAAGATAGGAGATAAGCAAACTACCTTTGAGTTTGTTGATCGATCTCCTGGTGTTAGGTTAATCTTTGTCTCTCATGACAAAAAGATACTTCTCACAAAGGAACACCGACACGAATTTGACGATTATGACTATAGACTTCCAGGCGGTAAAGTTTTTGATACACTTCTAGAATATACAGATTTCTTAGACTCTAAAAAGAACATGCTGAATGCAGCCCAAAAAGCTGCTATCCAAGAAGCGCGAGAGGAGGCTGGAATAAAAGTTGAGCAAATAAAACACATTACAACTTCACATTCAGGGGCAACTATCAAGTGGGATCTTTACTATTTTCTGGTAAGCAAATATTCTGAAATAAAATCGGGCCAAAAACTAGAAGACGGTGAGGATATAAAAGTCGATTGGTTCTCAAAAGAAAAAGTTAAAGATATATGTTTGAAAGGAGAAATGAAAGAGGATAGAAGCGTTGCTGTTCTACTCAGACACTTAGATTCTCGTTGATCAGATCTACTCAACCACTTCTGGGCATAAAATTTTTACAATACTCAATTCATCGATTTCCTTACTACCAAAAAAAAGAATCGATCTTCCGTTTTTAGTAAAGTTACCAGGAATAAAGATTATAAAGTTCACATACTGATCACCATCTCTTATAAGACCTCCTTCAACAAAAATCGGGCTAGCTGAAGGGAATTCTTCGCCTAGAGCCTTCCGCATAAATTCTCTATTCTCTTCACTATCATTCATACCAGTAACAACCATCACACTCTCATCATCAATGCGCTCACAAAGAGAAAAATTGTATGCTGCTATGGGCCAAGCAACTCTCAAAGTTTGGAAAAAAGGGAAATGCGTTACTAAAACGTTGTTCTGTTCGTCTATAGTAAGAATTACGGCACAATCAGTCATACCCCATTCGAACAAGATAGCAGGATCTTCATAACTAGATGAAGGAAACTGAACACGTTGCAAAGCAGTTGTTGTCTCGTACAAAGCCGGCTGAGAAGTTGAACGTATAACTAATCTTGTCTTTGGATTTAACACTAACTGAACTTTTTCCAAAGTTGCAAATTCGACATCAACTCCAAATGGCCGAAGTCGTGTTCTCAACTCATTAAGATCCAAAAATCTTGTTACTTTTACTTCCTTCTCATTTACCATTATCGGCTCTCACTAAGTAAAATTCGAAATGCAAATATTGAAACTAAAGATAGATAATTTACCCCACAGATTTATAACTTTGGATTTTGATATTGCCTGCCGGTAATGCAGGTTTCGTACTTCAAGTTTAGAATTTAGGTTTTTATGCTCATCGCCTTCAAAGCTTCCGATAGAAATATTCCATCCCTTTTCTGGATAAATTTGACGTGATAATCTTCTACTTCATTTCGCTCGAATAATTTCAAAGCATCTTTTTGCTGCACCCACTGAAATTCGAACGCTTCATTCTGTTCACGCTTCGTAAACTGAGGCTTTCCTTGGACATTCAATTTTGAAACATACCCGTATGACAACTGCACAAGCCCATATTGTTCGTCCAATACACTTCTTTGATCTATTATTACTCCAAGTCCTTTAAATTCATCACATTCACATCCGCTCTCCTCCATGATTTCTCTTTTTAGTGCTGAAATGATATCCTCCCCCTGTTCAACTCCTCCACCTGGTATTTTGTAATACTTATCCTTTCGTGCGGATATCACACCAATTTCTCCTTTTTCAGTGAATACAACACACCTTGCGGCTCTGCGAAAGATATACTTCCGCTTTGGGTCATCTATAAACCCTGAGTCAAAGTCTTTGTCTGTTATTTCAGCTAGTAGAATCATAATTGTTAGATAGTCGGATAGCTAAAATGTTACATTTCTTTACTGCTTGACTATTCCACTGCTTAGCTGCTTCAATACTAAACTATACCACACTAGCTCTAATATCTTAAATAAGTTAAAATCATTCTACACTCTAAATTCTACATTTAAAATTCAATAAGATGATCAAAAAATCCTGGACCGAAAAGCTCAAAGAAACGGATGCAAAGGGCGGTATACGGAAGCAAACAGATAAAGGTTTGATGTACATTTCAAAACCGTCTGAAATAGCCAGATTAATTAAGAAAATTCCAAAGGGAAAGCTCACCACTACGAAGCTGTTAGCTGAGAAGCTATCAAAGAAATACAAAGTCGATTTTACTTGTCCTATGACAACTGGCATTTTCACTTCGGTTGTAGCAAACACCGTGGAGGAAGAATTGGAGAAAGGCAAGAAACTAACTGAAGTGACTCCATACTGGCGAGTAGTCAAAGAACCAAAGGGTTATATTTATGATAAGTATCTTGGCTTGAAATCTAAGCAAAAAAAATATCTATCAAAAGAGGGCTTCAAGTTTGTCCCCAGTGGAACAAAACAGGGACCAGTTGTGAAAGATGTTGAGAAGTATCTGGTATAAATTCTTGCTAGCTTCATAGAACCCCTACGAATGTAAGAACGGAAATCTCCCCTTATTTCTTTCTATCTTAGCAGCTAAATACTTTGTCGCTTCACACACTTCTTCACTCGGCGTATACATATCTTTTGTCACATAAAAACTCTTGGGGATGCAGCCGCCAGCACAATTTTCAGCTATAGAGCAGGTTTTACATTCCTCACGCTTCAGATTCCCTACGTTTCTATCCTGAATCTTATTTATCTTTTCAGGGTAGTAGATGATCTTTTTCTTCTTCTGATCCCATTTACCATAAACTAATTGCTGCAATATCCCAGGCAGATATTCTGGTCCAAACATAGCCTCATCGCAACAGGACACATAGCCATCAGTAGTCAGATGCGGACAAGGAGTACAAGCCCTACAGGCAATTTTAATCTTTTCGTCAAAGTTGAATATAAGATGAGTTTGAATAAACATTCCTATTTTCTGAGCATAGTGAAAAGACCTTGCAAATTCTTTGGCAAAATCTATGAGTCCTAGCTTTTCAGTATCTGAACCCAATGCAGTCGAGGAAAAAACCGGGGCTAAACAGGCATACTTGATACCCAGACTTTTAAAGTAATCAAGAAAATCATTCATTTTCTTGAAATCTTCTGGATAAACCGTGGCTCTAACTCCAAACTGCATGTTCTTGCACTTGGCAAATCTTTTTACGTTTTTGGTAACAACTTTGTGTGAACCAGTTCCAGCCTTTGTGGGACGATTTCTGTCTTGGATTTCCTTCGGCCCGTCATACGATATCCATACCACATCCGTATACTCCTCGACCCAATCGGCAACAGTGTCATTAAACATACCGTTTGTCTGAAGCTCAACTTTTAGATCCTCACCAGCCAGTTTAAAGGCTTCATCGCGGATAATTTTCATTTCGTCGAATGCGACTGTAGCTTCTCCGGCCGAATAATACCTGATCATCCTACTTGGATTTGTATCAAAAAAATCCTTTATTCCAGCAACAGCAAAGTCGATATCGATTCTTTGATGTTCAGGTTTGATAGGTCCGAAGTTCGGATTATAACAATACTTGCAGGCAAGATTGCATTGTGCAGATGGAAGAACAGTTACTAGTTGTTTTCTACAATGTGCCATAATTTAAAATTATTAAAAATTTACCTCAACATGGGATTATACTCCTACTATATAGGCCGTTCTTTACCTTAACCTTACCAAAAAGTGAACCGCAGAATTCATATAAAGTGGAGAAATAAGTGACAAGTTTAAGTTAAATACATGTACCCAACGCCTCTTTTCGTCTTTATCATTTCGGCATTCAGCCCGTTTAACTTAAGTTTAAGTCGAATCTGATGTATGAGTTTATTTAGGTAATAAAGAGAAAATTTTTCCACACTCTCTTTTCCCCAAAGAACATCTGATATCTGGTCATAAGTTACAGCTGTTCTTTCATTCTTAACGAGTAGTGAAAGCACCTTTGCCTCTTGCATACTCAGATCTTTCAGATACTCCCGCTTCTCGGTGTTATAAATCCCCTTTATCCCAACAACTAGTGGATTTCTTGTAGAAAATCCGAGTTCAGCCAAATATCTAGCAGATTCTTTAGCCAGTTCAGCCGAACCTTCTGTTAATGACAGGTCTTGAATAGGCTTATATGAGGGAAAAATTTTTGAAAGAGATGTTCTTTGTATGAAGAAATCTACTATTCGTTCCTTCGACATCCACTCACCTGAATCCGAAAACGTGTTCTCATTCTTTTGATACTTATTTTTGAAATGGAGGAAGTGAACGATCATAGCCATGATGCCGTGAGCTACCACCCACAGATCCGCATCTATTCGATAGTAAAGGTTGACTTGATCAAGCTTAGTATCGCCTGAATACCAGTAGCTTTCCCTTGAACCTGAGAATGTTGGATAGATATTCACTTTCCTGATGTTTAATCCGATATCCTTAAACACATAATCAAGAAAACTCCCGAACTCTCCGCTCACTCTCTCCCACTTCGATTTTCTAGCTTCTATCTGACTATCCTCGATAGGATCAAACTCAGAAAGAGCGTTTTCCACAAGCTCACTTATTTCTCTATCAATCTCATATACCGGAACTTGATAATTCTTCCTAGCCACATATTCCCAGAATGCTCGATCAGAGCAAAGAAATGTTTGAGGGAAGTAAGTAATAGCCTCCTTATATTTTGAGGTCAATTTTGGAAGGACATAGAAGAATTGTTTTCCATAAAGACCCCTTGCTATACTGCTGGCAGTAAAAAGAATTCTTCCTATTTCATTCTTTCGATTATAAATCCAATTATATTTCATTATACCTACAATTATATCGAGAAAAATTCATCCTAAAGACCTACCCTTTGACTTGCTAGCTAGAGCCTAACGGTTTCAATGTTTACGTTTCAGTGTCAATTATATGCTATCTATCCCCTCCTCAGCAGCAAATTTGATCAAGTCCTTAAAAACATTCGGATCAAGCGTGTACACAATAGCAAATGCTGTGATGAATATTACTACGGCCAGCCATTTGGTATAAATGCCCCTTGTTCTCATAAACAGTACCACAGATAAAACAGCCATAATGGTTGGGCCAACAACCTTAATGTCACCAAGAGGAACCAGATACCCTCCAACATACTTCTCCCCTACTCCTAGAAACTCTGCCAGATTGAAGTTGATCTTAAATATGATCAACACTATCTCAGCAAACAGAACCAATAACAGAAGTACCGACGAAGCTTTTGTCGAGGCTCCTTCAGTCCTGTAGACCTCATAGACTGTAGCAGGAAGCAGAAACAATACTATCACAAGAGCATTTGAGAATATCAGCCCAATGATAATCCCGATCAGCGCTAGAATAGTAAATGCCGTACACAGATGCGGTGCATATTTTGTCGGTTTAGCCATAAAACGAGTATTAATAATTTAAAGCTATTCGATTATTTCAATGTTAACTATTTACTATTCACCATTAGTTATCTGCCACTTGGCCCAGCAACTTGAAACCCTCACGAAGTAGATACTCTATTTATCTATTCATTTTATTCCACAACCATTCAGCTCTATCCTTACCGGCAAAAAACCTATTAACGACATCTTTCATATTATCTAAA
>JAQVGX010000013.1 GCA_028696515.1 Candidatus Dojkabacteria bacterium
TATACTCATAGCAAACCCTTCAGGCTTTACTGGCGGGAAAACTACTCCGAGAAACCAAAGGTTGTAAAGAATGCTGTTGAAAGGGCTGTCGCCGAAAGCAAGCAGAACATACATCTATACCCAGGGCTGCTTTACGATGAAGTCGTTGCGCTGATTGCAAAGGATAACAAACTCAGTCCGAATCAAGTAATCCTAGGGCATGGGGCAGAAGGCATAATCCACAAAATCTCAGAAGCCTTCTTGAGTAAAGACAAAACCGGTGGTATATTCGAACCGTCATATTTTGTTTTCAATAACAATATCTCCAGATACAAGTCTATAAGATTTCCCTGCAGCTATGATTCCCAGGTGAATTTTGAAGAATTCGTGCAAAGAATCAAAGACACAAACGTATTCTTTCTTGCCAGCCCCAATACAGAAACAGGTAATTATCTGCTGACAAAAAAACAAATAAAAAAATTACTGAAGGTTTATAAAGGTATTCTTGTAGTAGATGAATGTTATTACGGCATAGGACACTTAACTGTGTTAGACCTTCTAAAAAAACATAAAAATCTAATAATACTACGAAGCATTACTAAACTTATGGGAATGGGAGGCCTCCGACTCGGCTATGCATTTTCAAATCCTGAAATAATCTCGCAGCTGAATTATAATTTCCGGGAGATAGAACTCGATCCAATAAACAGTTTTTCGCTGAATATTTTCAAATACACTTATAAATATTACGATACACTAGCCAGAGGACTTCTAAGTTTCAAGGAACTGTTCTTTGCCTATGTAAGTGAACAATTTCCAGATAATAAGATTTATAAAAATGTAACAAATTTTATTTTCCTTGATAAAGGTGATTGTAAAATACCAACATTTGAAATACTCAATTCTCTAAGTCGAAAGGGTTACGTGTATTCTGAGAAACCTTTAAGAGATAACAGTACTCTGCACTTCCCGGAGTTAATCGAATTGACACCACCACCGAAAGAATATTGGGAGGATTTTGTAACCGGTCTCAAGAAGGCCATGTCTTTTAACAACTAAATGCATAATGAAAACTAATGTACAATATAAATAACTTTGACATTTGAGATTTGAGTTAAACTTGTTGTTCATCCGATAATCAACTTAAGTTTTTAGAACATAAATGCAAAAATATGATGCAACACAGTCACTTAATTAAATAGTTACTTAAATTATTACTACTCTCAAATGATCACCCTTCCAACAACTCCTGCACTCGACAAAGATAGGCTTGTTGACTCTATCAAAGACAAATTTCTGCATATTGATCAATACAAATACAAGAGAATTCTAGCAGAGTTTCTAGACGATAAGGGCAATTATCTCGGAGACAATTTCTTCGAAACGACTTTCAAATTTCAAAGTCCTAAACCGCCAGTTGTTTATGAGATCAGTGGACCATATGATTCTATCTGCAGAAAGTTTGCAGGCATTGCTCGAGTTTTTTATGAGGCTCAGTTAGTATATGAATACGATCATGTCGGCGGTATCAACCAGAGAACAGCGGCTATGACACTGGCTTACCTTATGGAGCTGAAACACAAGGCGAATAAAGTCTTAGTTTACGGACCTGGAAAAGTGAGCACTCAGGTTGTTTCTTATCTAAAACATTTTTATAAAGATCTAAAGAATATTGATTACGTACATTATGAAAAACCAAACCCCGAATTTGAGAAGAATATTAATGAAATAGGCATAGAATCTAAATTCAAAAAGGAGCCAGATCTCAAGACTTATGACACGATAATTCTTGCTACAACAACAAAGGATTACTGTCTGACTAAGGCGATATTTGAGAAATTAAAACCCGGAGCCTGTGTTGTTTCTCTCTGTACAACTTCTGCTACAGGAGAGATAGAACCTGCATGTCACGGACTTCAAAATGTTCAAGTATTTCTTGATTACGAAGATTCGAAAACATTTACAAATGAGATGAAAGAAGCAAATGAAAAAGGCTGTCTTGAGAATGTCACTTACTTTACAGAAGTACTAAAGAAGAAAGTAGAGAAGAGTAGCGATAAAGTGAATTTAGTCCGCCTAACTGGAACTCCTATGCAAAATATTGCTGTTATTGAGATGATGCTTGCGAGAGAAGGAATCAATCTTTGAGATGTAACTGCTTTTTGATACATTCTAGATCAGATTCTACTTGCTCTAATTTTTGATAACGCAGGTTATGTTCAGTATCAAGCTCGTTGCGAATACCTATAACCATATCTTTAAGTTCAAGCAGATCTTTTTTATCGACCTTATGATCCAGTTTAATCATAAGTTCATCCTTTGCCTGTTTCACAGATTCATTTATAAGAACAGCAATTTTTTGTAAATCATCAGCAGTCAGCATAGTTGTTATAGAATCACATTACATAATTAATACCAGGTAACATTTTATAAGTCAATCAGCTTCGTTCAGAATTTGTAATCTATTCAGGAGAATACTATAAAATGGTAGCTTAACGATTCTCACGTTTCATAAATATCGAATCAAATAATTGAAGCACTCAGCATCTGATCCTTTTATCAACTGAAATGCTACAACTCTTTAGGGTCTGGATGATAGGATCAATACTCGAATCGGCTATTTTGGAGGGCTGTATATCTATTTCCTTAAAAATCTGCTTTTCAATAACAAACAAAGCAGCCGACATTTCTTCGTAATTGCTTCCCTCTGCTGATATCATCTTATTTGCCTATATCTTTCCTTTGCAATTGTTTTCCCTGTTGAAATATCTTGAATGAACTCTCGAACTCCCTTTTGTTAACATCTTTAACCTATTCCCCACACGTTACGCACTTTACATACGAAAACTCACCTTCATCTTCTTCCGGCTCCTTCGTGTCCTCAAGTAATGGTCTTTCAAACAAATGGATAGGTTATAATAAAAATGATATAATAAAATGACATATTTTATTCTCTTCTAATATGCCTGAATATGCTGCTCTAAATGAAGACGATCTTAAAAGGTGGCGTAAAGATGGAGTAAATGTACTCATGGTCAATGAAGCTGGTAGACTGGATCCGCCTGATCTTAGTCGGCTTCGAGAAACATTTACCCGTGGGGAAGAGTGGTATTATATCAAGAGAACTGATGATAAGCTTGTAGTTAGTCAAACAGTTCCTACAGCTCTGGATATTAGAGATGGTTTGGTTGTGGGCTTTGTTATCGGACCAATACCTAGGCCATTAGAGCCAGCAGAGTCCAGAACAGTATGGAAGGCACCTGCAGAGGCAGAAGGTTTTACAGAGACTAGTTTCAAAAGGTTGGGACTGACACCAGAACAACTAGAAGGAGCGGATATTGATGACATACTCAGCAAAATTTCTGATGAAGACTGGGAGGCATTAATGGCCTTTGAAAAGCTGCTAGATTTATGCTTGGATGTGTCAAGAAGTGGAGATATAGTTGCCGCCCCTTATCTTTCCTTAAATGATAGGCTTCAAGATATTTATGGTATTTTTAGATGCAGTACTGAAAAGGAGTGGAAGAAGACATATCGAAGATACACACAGTTGTTACATCCCGATAAAGGAGAACTTAAAAGTGCAAGAGCAAAAGAATTATTAGTCCTAGTTGATACTATGAATAAGGTTGTCCACACAGCAGAGGCTGCTATATACCTTCCGGGGATTTGGGATGAGAGAAGGAGAGAACTTGTCAGGATTTTTCGACTGTCAGATGATGAAGTCGGAGCATACGAAGCTACAATGACAAATCTGTTGGAATCGCCTTTTATGAGTAGGTTGGGAATAATAAGGATATTCATTGGCCCGCTTGGTGAAGAAAGTCCCCTTCCGGTATTTTTAACTAGGAATATGGGAGACCCTCAGTATGATACAGGATTTCTTGAGATCTTTCCTCACTTTACTGAAAGACATGCAGATGATCCGTTCTATGGAAATTTAGGAGCTACTCCTATTGAAATTATTTCAAGAGATACTCTTTTTGCAGTTGCAAGTTTTATGGCAAGTCTGGTAGATAGAGATTCATACTTTAGAGAAGACCTCTTAAAAAGAATAGGACACTATGCAAAAGAAGAACCAGAACTGGTCGAAACAATTGATGAACTTACTCAGCTTTTTGAAGACCTGTTTCAAGAATATGCAGGTATAAAGAAAGCAGGAGCTGTTGAAAATAGAACGCCCCTTCTTTCAATTGCCCAGGAATTTCTCGATCCACAAAGTTTCTCAATCGAAAGTAGGCCAATAAGGATAGGTCAGACAAGACTAGACAGGGGGGGATTTTTTACGTCAGTAGGCTATCTTTTCTTTGAAAGATCAATGGGAATCAATCGCTTGAGAAATTATCTTATTGATCAAAATCTGGAATTTGAAATTCCAGTTGAATTCAGGGCGAAACTGATAGGAGCCATTGATAAAGCCTACAAAGCTTTTGTTGAATAAATCCAAAATAAATTCTTCTATTAAAATTCAGTATTAGTCTTGAAAAGCACTTCTAAGCATGCATAGAAAATATCTCCCAACTTTATGTTTTGACATTTGAGCTTTTAGTTTTTAACTAATCCCCGCACGTTATACACTTCACATACGAAAATTCACTTTCGTCTTCTTGCGGCTCCTTTGTATACTCGAAATCTCTCGCCTGTTTCTCAAGCGTTTTTTGCAAAACTCCAGGCAGGAATTTGAAAATGAGCGCATAATTCTTCGCCATCTTTGGGATAAGAACCTTTCGCTTGTTTGTAGGAACGTCTTCATAGGCGGCATCAGCAACTACTGAAGCATCAACTGCGTCACCATAATCTTTCAAATCCAAGTTAACCTTGGCCTTTGAAAAAAAATTCGTCTTAACAGCCTCGGGTGAATAGTTGTAACTTAAAAATTGTATTGCTTTAATTCAGGACGAATGCTGTCTGCTATCCGTTACTCACCTCCTTTTCTAATCTTCGAGATGATGCTTCTGATATCTCCATCAAAATCCCAGTATGTTAGAGATTTTTCTTCGGATGGATTGGCATGAATATGCCATACTCCCTTAGGCTTGAGGACTAGCATCATTCCCTCTTCAAGCATGACAACTCTTCCTCTTTCAATATCCCAAATCGCTATGCTGCATTTTCCTTCAACCTGAGTCAATTTTTCTATTCCCGTAGGGCGGTTGTGAATCGGCAGTGAAGAGTAGGGATTCAATTCAAGATAGCCGACACTTTGTTCTTTAGTAGAAGGACCGAGGTAGAAACAGCCTTCAGCTATTTTGACATTTTGGCACTTTTCTATGTCGTACATAAAGAGATTGTACATTAACTAAAACGCAAATTCAAAACCAACTTAGTCATACAGATATATACCGTTTTTAGCTAAAGGGACTTCTCCTTCTAAATCACCGAATGCCCAGAAAACAGAAGCACTCAGCAGCCGTCCTCCGACATATCCAGAAAACCTGTGATCACAGCCTGGTAATACAAGATGTCTGGATACATCTGCTAAAGCTGTCAATTCTGCTAAGATCTGAACAGTTGCCTGCGAATCAAGTATCTCATCATCCTCACCTATCACACTCATTACTTTGCCTCGGAATAGTCTCAATCCGAATTCTATTTTATCCCTCCCTATATTACCTGCAGTAGCAATTAGAAGAACTCTTTTAACAAATTCGTATTCGTGAGCTATAGCAGCAACAGCACCTGCACCGGCAGAATATCCCATCAAATATATTGAAGGACAACTTCTTCCACAGATTTGTTCTGAATTCTGTAAGACATAATTTATCACAAATCTCAAATTATCAACTAAAAATGTCTCTTCTTGTAGGCCACCAACCAGCTTATTATCCATTCTCACAACAGCTCCCATTCTTCTTTCGACAAGCACACGTGCTATTTTTTCATATTTATTTTCATATCCATCCACACCCCCATTCATTCCGGGTATTATAATAACAATAGTATCACTTGGGAAAGGATGTAAAGCCAACTCTGTTCTCCAGATAAATTCTTGCCCTAAATATCGACCTGAATCCGCAAAGGCAGGTCTACTTACAACACCTTTATAAATGCCATCTGCATACTGCCACATTTCTCCTGGAAAATTGATCTCCATTGTACTATTTGTAACTAGTGTAATTATATCACCGAACAAAAAGAAGCTGAAATTACATTGCTCACATCATAACCTCTTTCGACAATCTTTCCGAACTATGGGACATAGTGATATAATAATACTATATGGAAAAAGTATCGCAACATAGAACACAAGCTTTTAGTAGAAGCCTCCAAAGTGCACAAGAACACCTACAGGCCCAAGAGCCTTTAGAGATACAGCAGGCCTGGTTATTTCCCTGGGATTACGCACGTTTATATGTTGGACGATATAACAGATCAACCCGGGGACTACGAACATTGTTCGCAACAGATGTCTTCGAGGCAGAATCTCGTACATTGGTAAGCAATCCTCTAGCAAAAGGCATCATATTTCTTCTTACTTCGGAGATAGTAAGACAGTCCCTAACCCGCCTCGTAAACAGCTACATACTCAATCCCTATGCTTCCGAAATAAGTTTGGGGTCCAGAGCTATTGCGGTCGGTTTTGAATTGTCTATTCCACTATTTCTTACAGCTGCTGTGAGCAACTATTTAAAACACAACCGCAATCATGAAGCAGTACACGCCTTATCTTATCATGAGAACGGTGAAGAGTTGCTAAGAACTGGTGTCGCTTTCAAGGATAAGACAACCGGCCGATGGCACAATAAAGATCTAAATGAGGCAATTACAACAAAGTACACATGTATGATGACGCGATGGGGAAGAATATCTCTCATCTATAGATTTGGTCGATTTCTTTCAAGACTTTATGAAGGCTTTCGTCATGATCGGGCAATGAAACGATTGGAAATGATTGAACGTACTCTTTCAAACGCCGGACTCAACGCTGCGCAGCTGATTCATAACGCTTATGTCTATGGGCAATTAAATGAACTTTGCGCTGCATACAATCCATTAGTAGATGAAGGAGAGGAACTAGTCGGAATGCCTCGTTCAGAGTTAAGATCATAATCAAAAGAAAAACATTCCTCACATACTATATGTTTACTATTTAAATATTTTATTATTTAAGCTGTCTGCTGCTTGTACTGCTTGTGATGAGCTTGTCGAAGTAACCGCTATTTACTGCTTCAGTGCTTTGCTGTTTTGCTACTTAGTCAGTTTCTCCATCACTTCTACCTCCTGCTTCAGCGCTTCATCTCCCAACACATTCATCTCATTCTCAAAATACAACTTAAATTCTTGAATCAATTTTCTGTAAACACTTGAAACTTGAAGCGGGCTTGATTGCCTTTCCCATTGTCCAAGCTCTACTTCCTGTGGTATAGCTAATCCGCGTTCATCGTTGACATAATTTTGAACTTCCTCATCATTCTGTAGACCTATTCTTTCATCTATCACCCAATTCTTCATAAGATCAGCGTACCTAGAAAGAAGAATTGCTTTCTGAATCCCAGAGTTTTGATAATAATCTGCTTTCTCTTTCCCAAACACTATACTTTGCTCGTCTCCGTCTGTGTTTCCTTCCCTATCCTCATAAGAGCTTTTGAGCGTCAGACTATACTCATCTGAGGTCTTCTTAAGCTTCAGGATAATAACACCACCTTTGGTTTCTCCATCAACGGTTTTGGAAGGGAACAAGGTATTGACTTTCAGGATCTCACCAGTTGCCTCATTTGCTTCTGGTGAACCATAAACTTTTTCGATATCAAACCCCTCAGCATCCAATCTCAATTCTAGATTAAAGACAAGAGGAGTAACCATATATTCAAAACCTTCATCCATTCTTTCTTTGAATTCTTTTGATGAATGAACTGAATAATAATTGGCCCCCCTGACTTTAGTAATACTCTCTATTAGTTCTGTATTGAAATCAACACCAATGCCTATAAAAGTTGTATAGATCTTGTTTTGCGCATTTGTTCTAGTCATTCCGAGGAATCCCGTTTCACTCGTGTCTCCTGTATTTGGCATAGCATCCGTGAGGAAAATGATCCTGTTCTCATATTCTGTCTGATCAGCATCTAAGAATCTATCAAATAATTCTGTTCCTTTTTCCATACCGGCTTCCATGTTTGTGCTTCCTCGAGGTGTTAGATCCAATATATGCTTCTTGATAGCTTCCATATCAGTCTCTTTTGTGTAAGTCAGCTTTTTGCCTAAGTATGCATTCTCATCAAACATCACCATACCAAATCTGTCATCTTCATTGAGGTGATCAAGTAGGGCAACGATTGATTCATTTGCCACCTGCATTTTACTTTTATCTCTATCCGCATCCTGTTCCGTTTCGACTTTATTGCCATATTGATCATAGTAGTAGCTATAGAATGGAGAACTCATCGATCCTGAGATATCAAGTACCACAACAAGATTGAGCTTCTTTCGCTGAAAATCACTTTCCTTGATACCAGAATTTAAACCGACCGAAAGATAATAATCTGTTTTCATAGAGATCGGATCTTTACTCAAGGCATAACTGTAAGAAGGACAGAAAAGCTTAGTGCATTCTTGAGTCTTTCCAGTATCAAAATAATAATCGTAAAACAGTCCCTCGTAGGTGATATCTGTAGGAATCGGCAGATAGTCATTCTCAATATTTTCTCTGAAGTTATTTATATCCTTCGCTCCGCCAACTGAATATCCCATCTCATCAGATGCTCCTTGTTTTTCAAAAGCTATATTTGGCATATTACCAGAAATAGATGTTGGCGAAGGGATGATAGGAGATCCTCCACCGGAACCTGTGTAAACAGCAGAATCATACACAGTTGAGCCGCCAAGGATTGAGAAAACGAGCAAGACGGGTATCAAAGGTACAAAGCCTCCTTGCAGCAACGCTGTCATACCCAGCCTAAGCTTTTTCCAGAAATAAAGAGTCTTTTGTCTTTTTAGTTTACTGATAAATGCTTTTAGAATCGACACAAGCAGATATAAGCCACCCAGAAAAGTTATCAACCCAAGAGAGCAGAGTAGAATAATACCCCCAATCGCAATTGAAAGATTTCCGCTAACTATAAGAATCGAAAGCAAAAGATTTAAGAGAGCTAGAATCCCAAGTATACGTGAAATTGAATTTGAGAAGATAATACCATACTCCTTTTTCTGCAAATGCTTTTGAACTAGATAAACGATAAACCTTACTCCAAGAATTAGATTTGCTGCAGCCACAACCAGAAATGCACCAAATACCATATAACCGAATGGTCCCGATTCGGCTATGCCGTTTAATGTTTCCTGCGTCTCGAACTCCCCCTCAACATAAGAATACTCCCAGTCATCCACCTTAGCAGGTTCAGTAATGCTTTTAGGAAATGAAAGAGAGATTCCAAGACCAATAGTCCCAAGTAACAAAATAACTAAGAATAACGGCCTCCATTTTAACAATGAAAAGGCAGTTTTACCTTTTGGATCTATTCCGCCGGCTACTTTATCCCATACTTTATCCTTCTCCTCTTTATGAGGAGACAATTTATTTCTATACATTTTAAAGAGTTTTTCTAACATTTTATGTTGTATAATTTAAAAACTAGTTGTTTAGATTTTCTGATTGCCCGGTTTTGAATCACTTTCACATTATTCTCTGTTTTCCCAAGGATTTCGGCAACTTCTTTGATCTTCATACCTGCAATAAATCTCAACCTCAAAACTTCCTCATAAATCTCAGGCAATGACTTCAAAACTTCTTCTAACCTCACAAAGTTCGTACCTTCATACTCATCATTATTTACCTGATTATCTAATTCTCTATTCCTCTGCTTATCTGCTTCTCTGCTTATCTGCCCCTCTACTTCGTTGCTATTCTGTTCAACTATCTCACTATCTGACACCTCCAATCTATCCAAATCAAACACCGACAAACTAACTGGCTTCTCCTCAGCATAGAACTTTATCATCCTATTCTTTGTTATCTTATACAGATAGGACTTTAGCGCTTTGGGATGCCTTATGTTTCGGATATTCTCATAAAGAGCTATGAAGCTGTCTGAGATAATGTCTGAGGTTATGTCTTTGTTTTTAATCCTCGAATAAACCCACCTCCACAAATCGTCAAAATAGCAGCTATAGACCTGGCTGAAGGCCTTCTTGTCTCCGGACAATGCTTTTTTCAGCACTTCTTCATTCATATATAGCTTCAATTCCGTGTTAGTAATATAGAGAGCTGAGGTTACGCAACTGTTTAACTATTACTCACTTGTATCTTGTTTCTTACCTCTCATATACTTTCCGAATCCCTCTATCGCCCTGAGAATCTCCATTGGAACAGCAAAAACAACGGTATTCGACTGGTCAGAAGAAATATCGTTAATCGAGTTTAGTGTTCGAAGATGAAGTGCTCCCGGTTTTTCCGCAATGATGCTAGCTGCTTCAGCCAAGCTCTTCGCTGCAATTACCTCGCCCTCAGCCTTCAGAATATTTGCATCTCTTTCTCTTTCAGCTTCAGCTACTTTTGCCATAGTTCTCTTCAAGTTCTTCGGAAGAACAATATCCTTAAGTTCTACTGTTTCAATAGCAACCCCCCATTTTTCACTTGTATGATCAACTATTTCCTCGATTCTTCTGGACAACTTGTCTCTATGAGCCAATACTTCATCGAGAGTAGCTTCACCAATTACATTTCTCATCGTGGTCTGCGCGAGTTGGGAAACAGCCCAGTCGGCTTGCTCAACTTCAATAACGGACTTTGAGGCATCAACTATTTTGTAATATATAACAGCATTAACATGAACCGATACATTATCTTTTGTCATTGTTTCCTGTCCTTCAACCTCATGCGCCTTAATTCTTAGATCAACAATTTTCATGCTTTGAAATATTGGAATGATGACATGCCATCCCGGGCCCAGCATCCTACTAAACTTTCCCATGGTAAACAAAACACCCGACTGAAATTGACTCACCTGACGTATATTGAGCAGAGCAATGAAAAAAAGTATTGCCACTGGCACTACTAGACACGTTACTGCGAAGCCAATGTTCATTTGATTAAACTAAAAATTTAAATAAAGCACTGTAGTCAATAATTGCAGAATTATTGCTCAGCAATTGTTCCACTGTTTTATTTGTTTCACTGCTTAACTGTTTCGCCGTTTCGTTGCTTTACTGCCTAACTGCTTGGCTGATTAACTATTCGCTATTCACTACCTTACTATTTTACTTGATTTCTTCTTCCCTGCCTTTCTACTTATAAAAAATACAATGTACCCAGCAATCGACGATACTACTAACATCAACCCTATCACCTGTGGTGTGAATATTTGCTGACCGGTTTGTGGAAGATTTATAGAAAAATCAAGACTAGCCATTTACATAATTCCCTAGTAAAACTATTATACACAATAAACTCCCGTTTCAACAAATTCAATTCTTCCGCCAAATCCCAAAATACAGATTGAAAGACTCAATAAGCGGAATGTAAGGAATTCTTATTGGGAAAAAGTTTGCTGAGAATTCTCTAACCCTTTTGAAACCCGCTTCATCAAACAAACTGTTTAACTCTTTTACTGACGGCCTGAAAACATGCTCCTCAACATCATAAAATTTTCTATATTGTAACTTACTCAGGAGGTTACTCTGAGTTGGTAAATACTGTGCCATGATTCCCCCAGGTTTCAGATTTTCATAAATATTTTTTATCGCAAATTTAGGCTTCTCCAAATGCTCTAGAGTATTCACCATAACTATTACGTCGAAATTTTTTTCAAAAGGGATATCCTCCTTCGAAACGTCCAGCACTCTGAAATTCTCCCGATTGTATTCAGAAGGAAGACTGTTCAGGGCATCTTGAGAAATATCGATTCCAAAGGCCCCAAAATTATTCTTAAAAAATCTCAGCAAATTATCATCACCAAAACCTATCTCGAGAAGCCTCCCCGATTTGATAATTTTTGTGACCTCACTGTGGATAACACTATTACGCATACGCACATACCTCCGATAGAAAGATGTGGAATAATGTTTATCAAAATACTTCTTATCGTATTTAAAGCTGGGTTTTGATTCTCTTTGTTTTTGCATATACTACATAACCTAAAGTTATAGCCCAGACCAAGCCAGACACAATGAATGTTATGTGTTCAACTGAAGTACGTTCATATTTAAGTGTAGCTTCACCCTCAAGATTTATGGCCATAAAGTTGGGTGAAACTCTAAAGATAGGTATCTCTTCTCCTTTTGAGTAAGCCTTCCACATAGGAAAGTAGCTCATTTTGATTAAAATTGGGACAGGACTAGATGAATCTGATCCAATTGTTATCTCTTGGAAATCAGTATCAAAAGAATAATCAATTTTTAAATCATTATCTTTTTCGCTCAATTCTACGAGCCCATTATTTCCTTCAATGAATAAATACTCCTCTGATCCCGACCACCAGCCAGGAATATCTTCTTTCCAGTTGTTCGAGGTTATGATTTTTGAGGTTAAGGGTTCAACCATTTTGCTGTCATCTAACCCGGCAATAGCACATAAATACATATCTCGCTGAACAACTCCCTCTTCCTTCGAATCCGAACTGAAAGTTGTTATTAGAAGCTTATTATCGGAACAGCTTGGATGGTCACCTCGTATCACAAAAAGGTTTTTCACCCACAATAAATCAAGAAATTGTTCTATTTTTCCCTCTGAAACTTGAGAATTTTCTAAATAGTAACTATCCAAAGAATCCCAGTTAAAGTTCTCGGGATCGAGATTTTTTGAAAGAGACTGATAGTAGGGTGCCAAGTAGCTCGATTCTTTTAAGAGACCGTCTACACCAAAATTGTAATAATTTTCTTCATGAATATTTCCGGCATTATAAAGAATGGACCTGTCGATAACAGCCCGGGACTGATCAAGTACCTCAGTTACTTTATACGCCCGCATCACACGACCGTCCCAGTTAAAATGATTTCCAAAACGAATACTCTCCACTCCCCTTGGCTCAAGTCGGATAAATACTAGACTTATAAGCCCAAAGGCTGATAAGCTAAGCACCAAAGTGATGTGAACTGGTCGAACAAAGAGTTTTGACAATTTTAATTTGGCTACTGTTTTCAAAAACAAAGGATGTCCCTTCTGAATAAGAAACGTCAATGAAATAGCTGCTCCGAGAAAAGTGAAGATCAATAACCTAAAAGGATGAACTGCAGGGATAGCAAATTTGGTTCCAGAAGAATTGGCAATCGAATCGATAACACTCAAAACTGCAAATATAACGCCTGGAAGTAAAATACTTATAAACACTTTGCCCTGTTTAAATTTTCTTACAAAGATAAGAACAAAACAGAACATAAATGTAACTCCGGCCGCAGCAATAAATGACATCACTCTGCCTCCCTGTATCGGAACACCCGAAACAGCGTATTCTTGATAAAGAATAAACGGAACCGCCCAGAACAAAATCAGAAGTAGAATCAATACTCCTTCAAACAATATCTTTCTCAAAATTTTACCCGATCTAACTCTGCACAGGAGATAAGCTGCAGTTATCAAAAGGGCAAATACTGGAGCGACAAGATTTGTAAGAAGCATAAGACTGAAAATCACTGCCGGCCCGATAAAGCATCTTTTGTTATCAAATAACCTTTCAAGATAGAGAAAAAACATAGGTATAGTTACAAAACTTGGACCCAGACCATAATCGATCAACCCGTCAAAGTTAAATCCCAAATACCCCGGGAGTGCAACAAGAGCTATTAAGACAAATAATGTACTAAGCAAAGACCATGACTTCTCTTTATAGACAACCCTATTGAAACGGTATACAGCCCAGGGAATAGCCAATCCGGCAATACTGACAACAAGTTTATATGCTAAATCAATAGAAACCACCTTGCCGACAATCGCTACTACATAGTGGAAAAGAGGAGGGTAGAGAATACCCTGAGGAAAACCTGCGAAAAAGTACGGGTTCCAGCCTTGAAAATCCGGGAATGTGTGATCCCTTATAAACCAGCTTAGTGATAATAAACCTGGTGTATCATATTTGTCCAGCGAGTTAAAAACTATAAAAGGTACAAACACAACGAAAAACAGAATAAGTGATAATGCAAAGATTGCAAATTTATCCCAATGTCTTATGAAAAATTTCCTAAAGTCTTTCATAAACGTCAATAATGATAAATCTCCACTAAAATTATTCTAACACCTCGCAAACCAGCTTCTCCTGAATCAAAAACATCTTCTCTCTTGACTGTCCGAAAGGTTTTTTGTGATCAAAACCAGCTAGGTGAAGCATACCATGAATTATGACCCTGGCAAATTCTTCCTTGTAAGTTGAGCCGAAAGACTTAGCGTTTTTTTCTATTACCTCTGGGCAAATATAGATATCACCAAGACAAACCTGATTCTTCCTATTTAGCAGTTCGGGATTAACATAATTCACAGAGATTACATCTGTAGCATACTTTCTTCCAAACACTTCTTTGTTAATACTCACAATCCCCAGTTTAGTCTTGAGAATTAGGATTACTTTTGCCTTACCCGAAAATTGAAAATCGCGCTTGCCAAATACTGCTGCAATATTATTTAATAGTTTCTTATCTACCTTTCTCTTTGTTTCATTTATCAAGGTTATGTTCATATGGCAATTATAACAACTAATACAGAACTAATATACTATAAATGGGCTTCTATAAAAAGATTGCAGCTTAGATTATTATAAGTTATGATCCTCTTATGAACTTAAGAATAGGACTCAAAGCAGTTTTAGTATATCGCAGGAAAATCCTTCTTTTGAAAAGAGTAGAAGCGATTACGCGCGGCGGCACTTGGGACCTCCCTGGAGGATTAATAAACCAAAATGAAAAACTTCTAGAAGGTCTACGAAGAGAAGTCTTTGAGGAGACAGGAGTTAGAATCAAGAAAGTGAATATTCCTCTCGATGTTGGCTACTTCAATGAGGGTATTTATAAGTATAAAAACGTCATAAGAGTAATATATCTTTGCAGTATTAATACAAGTTCTATAAAACTTTCGCGAGAGCATTCAGAATACAAATGGTTCACTATGAAAGAACTGGAGAAACTAAATCCACAGGACTTTATCTCCCCAAATACATTCAAGCTCCTCCTTACAAGAATCAAAGAGACCCTTAAGATTAACCTAACAAAGACCTCAAGAAAAATCGATGATCATTAGACTAACAAAAGAAGATACAATGGTCAATCAATTGTTGTACTGCTTCTCCTTTCCCTCTTGACCTTTTAGAAATTTTCGACTATTATTCCTGCGTGAAGCAAACTGCCCCAGCAAATTAAAAATGCCTCCATCTGAGAAGAAGTGCTTATAAGGTACATTCATAGTACATTATTTGTGCATGAATTCATTCAGATGAGAGACAAAATACACAAACTCGAGACTCTAGTTATATATCAAGAGACAAGAGAGCTTATCTGCAAAATCTACAATCTGACAAAAGATTTTCCAGATGATGAAAAATACGGGATAGCATCTCAGATTCGTCTTGCTGCTATTTCTATTGGAGCAAATATAGCTGAAGGCTACGGAAGATACAGTCATAAAGAAGAAATACTATTTAATTATAGAGCAAGAGGATATTTGTTTGAATGTTACTTCCTTCTTGATTTCTCAAGAGAAATTGGCATAATCAAAAGAAAAGAATTCACAGATGTAGCTACTAGAATAAATCAACTTGGAATTAAAGTTAACAATTACATAAGATACATTAAAAACCGGAATACGCATTGATATAAGATTAATTGTACTTCATGAACTCAGTATAAAAAAAGTAAGACCATGAACTTTTTATAATAAAATATACTAACGATGCTAAAAGTATCTAACCTAACAAAAACATACGACACCGCGAAAGCCCTGGATGACGTTTCGTTTGAAATAAAACCGGGAGATATAACCGGCTTCCTTGGACCAAACGGCGCCGGGAAGACAACAACTCTTCGGATCATAACCGGTTACTTGATACCCGACTCTGGAGCAGTTACCTATGATAACAAGGAACTAACTGCCAACTCAAAAGAAATATTGGGTGAAATTGGTTATCTTCCTGAAGAAAACCCGCTTTATGGAAACCTGAGAGTTGACGAATTTCTTTTATACACAGCTCGACTAAAGAATGCATCAGATCTTTCATCTCTTAAAGAAATCACGAAAAAGTGTGGCTTAGAATCTGTCATGACGAAGAACATAGATACCTTATCAAAGGGTTTCAAGCAAAGAGTTGGCTTCGCAAAAGCGCTTATTGGGAAACCGAAGTTCTTGATCATGGATGAGCCGACCGAAGGACTGGATCCGAATCAAAAAGAGGAGATCTTGAAACTTATAAAAGATATCGCACAGGATACAACAATAATTTTTTCGTCACACGTATTATCTGAGGTAAGGCAGATAGCAAATAATGTAATCATAATAAACAAAGGTAAAATAGTGGCACAAGGCAACAGCGACAAACTGATAAAGAAGCACTTCAAGAATAGTTTGATAAATATCCGAACAGACGCCCCGCAGAAAAAACTCGATCAAGAACTCAAGAAAGTCAAAACAATTTTCGATATCAAGAGAAAATCTGAAGGGAGAGCAAAATTCTCAGAATTTGAAGTCTCCTGTACAAATCCTGAGAACACGGCACTGGAAATTTATAAAGTTATTTCCAAAAATAGATGGGGTCTTGTTGAGCTGCATTCAGAGTCACAGGGACTTGAAGAATTATTTAAAGAGCTTACAAAGTAATTGCAATGAAAAATGTTATAAACATAACAATCAAAGAGGTAAGAGATTATTTCATTTCTCCAATAGCATATGTTGTCATTGCAGCATTTGTAGTAGTTATCGGCATACTCTTCATGAAAGATTTCTTCGTTGACAACCAGGCTGACATCAGACCATTCTTTGAAATAGTTCCCGGTCTTCTGATTATTGTCATTCCAGCAATTACCATGAGAAGCTGGGCAGAGGAAAAGAGAGAAGGAACACTAGAAATCATTTCTACCCTTCCTGTCTCAAGGTTAGAGTTAATCCTATCGAAATTTATCTCATGTTTGCTATTCGTGACATTTCTCATCCTACTCACATTCCCGATTCCTTTAACTTTGAACCTTATGGGCAGCCCTGACAACGGAGTCATCCTGGCCGGATACATAGGTTTGATCCTATTATCAGCTAGCTATATAACGATTGGCCAATTCATTTCCATAAACACTCAGAACCAGATAGTTGCCTTCATTCTCTCAGCGATCATAATAGCTGTATTGTACTTATTTGGCGAACCTCAGTTTCTTCAGGTTATGCCCATATCTTTAAGAAGCGTATTCGAAGCCCTGGGGCTTGGATCGCATTTCAGAAGTGTAGCAAGAGGAGTTATAGACTCTAGAGATGTCCTATACTACTTGTCTATTATAGGCATCCTGTTTTATTTCATAAACAAAAGCTTTGAGAGAATAAGGAGGAAGGGTTCATAATATGAAATTAAATATAAAAAAACCAAAACGAAAATTGGATCTGAACAACATTACAAGAACCTTTGTTGAGCTTGGATCGAACACTCTCATCCAGATATTTGTGCTCTTTGTCGTTTTGATTGGAGTTAACATCATATCCCAGAAATACTTTTTACGACTCGACCTAACCGAAACAAAAGTCTATACACTATCAAGGGAAACGAAGAATATCATCTCAAACCTTGAAGAAGAAATTACAATTAAAACTTTTTATTCTGCAAATGTACCTCCTGATCTTATATCTGTAAGACAGGATATGATTGATACCTTTCAAGAATACGTACGATATTCAAATGGGAAGGTAAAGCTTGAGATCAAAAACCCGGATGACGACAATTTCAAATCAGAAGCCACAACTGCAGGAGTCCCTGAGGTCCAGTATCAAGAATTTGCAGAGGATAAATACGAGATCGCAAACGGATATCTCGGAGCAGCAATAACTTACAAAGATCAAACAGAGCCGATAGAACTTATCACCGAAAGAAATATTCAGAATCTGGAATATGAAGTTTCATCGAGGATTTATAAGCTTACACATGATGATAAAATGAAAATAGGTTTCTTGACAGGACATGGGGAAAAGACAACCTATACAGATTATACTCAAGTAGTAAAAATTCTTGAAACCCAGTTTGATATTGAACAAATAAGCCTATCGGATGGCAAGCCGGTTAATCCTGGTGAAATAAAAGTCCTGGTAATAGCAGGACCAACAGCTGAATTCACTAAAAGAGATTTGTTTGAGATTGATCAATACGTCATGCGCGGTGGCAGAGTTGTTTATTTAGCTGATCAGTACACCTTGGGATCCAGCGGAGATAATATGAGTGTTGCTCCTTCTGATAGCAATCTCACAGATTTGATTGATAATTATGGCATCAAGGTAAATTCTACTTTACTTCTCGACGAATCGTTTTTACCTTTACAGGGGTTATTCGTCTACCCATTCTGGGTGCAAACCCAAGAGGAGAACTTGGCCTCAGAACATCCCACACTAAATTATATTGATACCTTAGTGTTTTTTTGGGCAAGCTCACTTGAAGAGAATAAGACAAATGAATCACAAAACATAACAGCCTTGGTAAAGACTACTGACAAGGCATGGACCAAAACCGGAGAAATGATATCTATTGATCCTGGACAAACATTCATTCAAGGTCAGCAGGAACAGTATGATTTAGTACTTATTGTTGAAGGCAGTCAGTCAAGTGCTTACAAAGATAAAAAGATACCAAAACTTGATGGAGATACGAAGGATGCTAGAACAGATAAAGACGAAAGAGTAAACGAAATTGCTGATGCAAAAATAGTTGTAATAGGAGACAGCGACTTCATAGCTGACGACTTCATCCAGGGATCTGAACAGAATGCAGTTTTCTTTGCAAATCTTGTTGAGTGGCTATCAAATTCAAATGAACTCCTGGCTATCAGGTCAAAGAATGTTGTTACACGTGGGTTAAAGGTAATATCGGACGATCAAAAAACTATTGTAAAGGCAGCAAATATAGTACTAGTTCCCTTAGCTATCATCACATCAGGTATCGGTTATAATATTCTCAGGAAGAAAACTAAAAGCAAGATCTAACCCCTTTATCTAGACCAGTAGCTGGACCAGTCAGGATGATTGATCCATAAAGCTCAGTCGCTTAATCGATCTCACATCATCCATCTGTTATAATCGAAGTCATGTCATATCTTAAAACATTCTACGTAAAAACTTACGGCTGTCAGATGAATCATTCTGACACAGAGAGAATCACAACAGTACTAACATCATTGGGACTTAAACCAACTGAAAAGCTTAACGGAGCTGACCTGATCGTGTTCAATACATGTTCGGTACGGCAGTCAGCTGAAGATAGGATTTTCGGTCTCAAAAAAAACATATCGAAAATGAGAGCAGAACGGAACCAAAAGATAAGATTAGGAGGTATAAACTCCCAAATTACTAATTACAAATTACCAGTCACACTTATCACCGGCTGTATGTGCAAACGATCCTGGGATAGTCAAATTCCACAGATAAAACATGAAGAAAAGCTGTATAGAAAGAAACTTCAAAAAAGACTCCCCTGGGCAGATATCATATTACCAATTCATGATATCTCAAAGCTTCGCCAAATTCTTGACTATCAATCATCCAACCATACTAACCATCCAACCATTCAACCATCTCGCGCCACAGGCGGGTGCGCCTTTGACGCAAACTATCTAGATACCTCTCCTACTTATAAATCATCATATTCCGCATCAATTCCTATCTCCACCGGCTGCGATGAATTTTGTACTTACTGCATAGTACCAAAAGCCAGGGGAAAGCAGTCCGATAGATCAGCTTCCGATGTTATCCTAGAAATCAAGAATTTGATCTCAAAAGGCTACAAAGACATATTTCTTCTAGGCCAAAGCGTAAACAGCTGGAAAAATCCCGAGAAAAAATACCCAAGGACATTTACAGAGCTTCTTAAAGAGATAGATTCTATAGAAGGTGATTTCTGGTTATCCTTCTTATCATCGCATCCAAGATACTTTGGAGCTGATTTGATAAATTATATTGCATCATCAGTTGATAATGGGACTAGGGCTACATCTTCAGGAAAACCGCTCTGTAGAAATGATCATATTCGTCCATATTTAAACCTCGCATTACAGTCAGGAAGCGATAAGATTCTCAAAAGAATGAATAGAAAGTACACTTCAGAAGAATTTGTGCAAATCGCAAGCGAAATGAGAGAGAAAATACCGAATCTCAATCTTTCAACGGATATCATAGTAGGTTTTCCCGAAGAAACTGAAAAAGACTTTGAACATACGCTTAAGGTCATGGAAAAAGTTCAACTTGACATGGCTTATATAAATAAATACAGTGCCAGAGAGGGCACAGCATCAAGCCTCAAGGAGGAAACTGTCAGTTGGACCAAGAAGGAGTTAAGAGATAAAGAGGCCAATGAAGTATTGAAGAAGACTGCAGCTGTAAGAAATAAAAGCTATATTGGATCAAGAACCCGAGTACTCATTTCAAAGACACATGAATCTGAAAGAACTGCATTTGGAAAAACGTTTAATTTTAAAGATATAAATATCTCACTACCACAAAATACAATTATCAAGCCGGGATCTTTTGTCGATGTAAAGATTCATGCCGCCTCCGGCTGGAGCCTGAGGGGACAATTAATCGATTGATCGATTAGTCAATTTACAATTAACAAACTGCCGAATAGACCCAATGCACTACTAATGCACACCTTAGTGTACTTAATGAAATACGAATAACTCCTAATAACCTTCAATATCAACCCCTATCTTACTTCCGAACTGGAACATCACCAGCTTATTTTGCAATAATTGTTTATCAAAACAATCACTCCCCTTGAAACTTCTCGAATTCTTTGTTAAAACTAGTGTGCAATATGAAAACATTAATATTCTCAGATACACATCTGACACCACAATTTGATCTTGTTAAATTTAAAGTGCTTCGAAGCGCAATTCGTGGCGCGGATAAAGTCATCATAAACGGAGATTTTTTTGATGGATTTATATGCTCCTTTGACAACTTTCTCGAATCAAAATGGAAATATCTCTTTCCTCTTCTCAAAACAAAAGATACACTTTATATATATGGCAATCATGACGAACAACACCTTTTAACTGAAAAGTATAGTTTATTTGCTGACAGAATAGCCAAATCTACAATTCTAAATGCCTCCGACAAACAGTTAGTCATAACGCATGGACACAAGATAGTAAGCTCCCCAAAGTCAATCCCCTTATCCATGATAGGCAGTGTCTTTGCTGAAGCTATAGGGCCCAACTTCTATAAAGTAGCAAGTTTCGCTAACAATAGGATCCGCAACTTCGCTCAAAGAGAGATGACAGACAATAGAATTCTCATCACCGGCCACACGCATCTTTTCGAATTCAGTCCTGAAGACAGCTTCATCAATACCGGTTATGTCGACCATGGCTGGGCACAGTACCTCATCGTTGAAGATGATAACATAGTCTACGTGAACGAGAAATACAGATAGAAGATAGTTTACCAATTAACAAATCCCCCGACCTCAGCAGACAATGACAATATATATCAATTCTTCTGTCTTCAATCTCAAACAAAGTTTAATAGAAAAACTAACAGTCTAGGAACTGAAATATTGTCGTATCTTTCGGGGGCTTGGACTCGAACCAAGATTGACGGCTTCAAAGGCCGATGTCCTACCATTAGACGACCCCCGAACTTTATATACGTTTATCTGAAGCTTTGATATTATACTAAATAGTGTCTGAATGGAAAAGTGCTTTGATTACTTCTTTAACAATCTTGAAAGTATTAAACCGAATTACTTATATTCAACAAGAGGAATCTAACCTTCAAATTCTCTTCCTAACCTGTATAATGATTTTATGAGAAGTAAATTTAACCTGCCAAACAAAAACATAAGAAAAACTAAACCAGGTTTCTCTGAGAAATATTACAAAATAATTGAAAATCTTGATGAGTACTTCTTAGCGATTTTACTCGGACTTGGGGTTGAGGCCGTTACTGTAAAGAGACTTGCTGGTGAAACTAATATTAACATTTACTTTAAAACGAATTTAAACGAAGAGTTAGTTTTGAGAATATCTCCATGGAACAAAGAGTTATTAACTAGTTCTATCTTTTATGATCTTCTAACAAAGAACAAAATTCCTTCTCCAAAAGTTATCAAGTACGACAGCACTCTAAAAATAATTCCATTTGAATACCAAATAATTTCATATATTAAGCACGACAAATTTAATTCTACTTATTCAAAGCAGCAAATGGGGAAGGCTTACGGAAAAATTCTCAAGAAAATGCATAGAATCAAAACACCTGGCTATGGAAAGCCAAAAAATGAAAATGAATTTATTGATAATACCTGGGAAGAGTCCTTACAACGAGCATACTTGCAGTCAACATTCCTTAGGGTTAAAAGCGAATTGTATTCTAAAGACGAAATCAGTCAAATCGAGACGCTTTTTACTAAAGAAAACATAGCAATAACCCAACCATACTTGATACATGGTGATGTGAGTGTAAATAATGTCTTGTTCAGAATGGGCAGAAATGCTGCTAAAGTAGCTGCAATTATAGACCCAGGATCACTTATATCTGGAGATCCTTTATTTGACATAGCAATGCTTGTAAATGACAATGATGAATTTAGCAAGGCAACTTTGCATAGTTATGGAATTTCCGGATTTAGTGATAAGCAGAATTTCCGACTTAGAATTCTGAGATTGTTGTGCTCTTATTGGACATCATGTTACCTAGCTTCTGTTAAAGGAAGACCTAAGAGGTATATCATTTTAACCAGGGAATTAGTAAATAATACTATAAGGTCATCAACATAACTTCAGACTCAAACACTAAACTCATAAGAGATGATATTAAACTTTGGAGGGATCTTATCAAAAGCCAATTCTGTCTTAATTATTCGCCGACCCTCTTCACAACATTCTCATATAATCCTTTAAATTCTTCTGAAACAGCCTTGCTTGTCTCTAGTGCTGGCTTCAAAGCAACAAGGCTCTCCACAATTTTTCTGTCATAACTCACACCGCCAAGATATCGATCGTTCGCAAAGTCTTTGATTGTTTTTGATATTCTTTCATTTAAGTCATACTTATTCACTGCAACTCCAAAAGGAATTCTAAATTTATCGACTACCTTTAATACACGTTTTAAGTCAGAAAAAGATGACTTAGACGGTTCTGCAACAGCGACTACATAGTCACTGCCTACTATTGAAGCTATTACCGGACACCCTATTCCTGCAGCAGCATCCTGAATATACATTGTTTCTCTATCCCCCAAAGCCTTGGCATATTTCCTTATCTCTGTCACAGCCTCTCCGGACTCTGCCTCTCCAGGTTCTATCTGTCCCTGTATAACCGGAAAACCATATTTTGTTTCATAGTGACTCAAGGTACAGTTATCTACTGCTCTCATCTGGATGGCTCCAAATGGACAAATGATTTTGCACAGCCCGCATCCTTCACATTTATACTTTATCAGATCAACTTTTCCATTGTTCATTTTCAGGGCATCAAAATTGCACTTCTCTGCACATTTCCCGCACACCCTGCACCTCTCACGATCGATAACCGGTTTCTCTATAGTACTGATTTTTCTCTGGATTGCTGCATTCCTCAGAATAGACGTATCAATACCAAGCCAAAGTGCCAAGTTCGGAGCATCCACATCACAGTCAACTGCAATCACTTTTTTATTTTTTGAGAATAGTATCGCCAGGGATGAGGCAATCATACTTTTTCCAACTCCACCTTTACCCGACAGAACAGTTATTCTCATTCTTGTATTCTTATACTAAACTTAAGTTTTGTTGCCTAAAAGACCAGTCAACATTTTCTTTGAATTGAGCAAATTTCCTTCCGAATAAACTCGTGCCAGCTTAGAGCTGTACATGATTCTTCCAGATATATCTATCTTGTTTTCCTCAGCAATCTTAACTACACCCTTCTCATCACCAATCCCGCTTTTGTTAATTATTACTTTTGCTGGGATTTTCAATATATGCAGTACCTTCAAAATTACATTCAGATCATGAGACCCAAGAGGAGTTGGCTCAGTTACAGCATAAGCCTCATCAACTCCTTCTAACGCACTAATTACTGAACAATGCGATCCCGCTGCAGTATCTATGATAACAGTATCATATGATTTTGAGATCTTGTTTACATAATCTCTAAGCTGTTTTACTACAGGACTCGTTTCTCTGACACCAGGGATCGAACGACCCGTAAGAAGTGTGATGTACTTTCCGACTTTACTTTCGAATATTTCACCGTTAATTTTCGGCTTCTTTGAAATCGCTCCGCTTGGACAGATATTCCAGCACACACCGCAAGAACTGCACAGATCCTCATTTATAGTCGGAATTTTTCTTCCTGCCTGGAACATTGCTGCACTTTTACAGCTTCTTACACATAGACCGCATCCTGTACATTTACTCTCATCAATCTTGGGATAATAAGCATATGTTTCAGCTACGAGGTTTTTCGGGGTGCTGATTCCCAAAAGAATATGATCATTCGGACACTCGACATCAGCATCAACAAGTAGAACACGACTCGACTTCTCTATTTCCCGCAGTGCCAGGATTATGGCTACAGTTGATTTTCCCGTTCCACCTTTACCTCCTGTTACAGCTACTGTTTTCATCTATAAGCTGTCTATTATCTCCCCCAATGTTTTGTCCGTCTGAATCTCAACCTCTATTCCTGCCTCACGTAGAACATTCTCAGCATTCGGACCGATTTGACTGGCAACAACCTTTCCTACATTATTATCAATAGCAAATTGACTAGCTGTTATGCCGGCTCCTCTAGCCTGACTGTCACCGGGATTGTCAAGAATTTCAAGTTTTTCTGAATCCGTATCATATATAGCAAAATATTTCGCCCTCCCGAAAACCTCAGACATCTTGTCATTTTTATCTTTAGTATCAACTGGTATAAGTACTTTCACGTTTTTGACCTTTAACATATTATTTACTTTATCTACATGTATAGCATATCCATGTATCAGAGCAATAGTTACCTTTTCCATAGCAGCTGTCAAATCCCTCTGGTACTGGCTTTGTGATAAATCCATTTTACGTGCCGCTTCATCCTGATTCAAATTTTCTATAAATCTTAATCTAAGAGTTTCGAGCTCATTATCTGTAAGTCTGATTTCCTTTATACTCGATAGAGGCACCCCGCGCGGTTTGAAGTACCTCCTTCGAAAATCAAACCCTAGAACTCTTCTGAATCGTCTTCTCATCTTAACATCATTATATCTTATCTACAAAATACTCCTCTCATAAGAGTACCACACTTAGGACATTTTATCTGGGAACAAGGGATCCCCCTTGTGTGAGGAATCTTGTTGCCGCACTTCGGACATTCACATTCGTCCGATCCTCCAAGCCCAGCACGTCCTCTTTCTGCGCCTGTTCCGAATCCTCTTCCTGCACCCCTTCTGCCTAACCCGAGGCCTCTTCCTTGCTTTATTGAATTTGCCATGCGATTTATTATAATAATTTAGATAATGGGTGATAACCCAGAAACAATATAGCACAAATTAGTTTATGAGTCAATACCCATTATGTTTTTCTTTTGCATAGCTTTTATCCTGTAACATCAGTTTTTATGTTAGATATATTGACTTTTGATATATAAATGTATATCATCTTTTCAACCTTTACTGAAACATCATGAGAAGTAAAAACGCCAAAATTAACAAAAGTGAACTTTTACAGTCATTGCTAGAACCCAACAGGATAAGAATATTAGAATTTTTACATAAGAATGACTCCTGTGTCTGTGAACTTGTAAGAGAACTGAAAATAAAACATAGCTTGCTGTCTCATCATCTTTCAACACTTATGAATCTCAAGATTCTAGAGAACGAAAAGAAGGGGAGACACATTATTTACAGAGTTAGAGACAATAGGGCCAATTGTGTAAATACTGTTCTTAAACTGATAAACGAAAAAATTGATTGTAACTAGAATAATGTATGAAGTTCCAAATATTCGACCAAAAGTGGTTTGAAGAACCCGTTTATAGCTCTCAGGGGAAGGTATTTATAACTAATGGAAATAACAAGTATAAAGTATGGTATGGAATAGTTGGAAAAGGCAGTAAAGATCCATTGCTCTGCCTGCATGGCGGACCTGGAGGAAGTCATTCCAACCTTGTCCCACTTCAGGGACTTGGTTTCGAAAGAGAGCTAATTTTCTATGACCAGTTAGGCTGCGGATTTTCCGATAAGCCGGACAATCCTTCTCTCTGGAATATAACAAGGTATGTAGAAGAGTTGAAATCTCTGGTAGATCAACTAGGACTGAAAAGTTTTCACATTCTAGGGCATTCATGGGGCGGTATGCTGGCGACTGCTTTCACCAGTAAATACCCCAAGGGAATAGTAAGTCTTTCTCTTATGAGTCCAATACTCAATATGCCCCTTTACATAAACGGTACCAGAATAAAACTACGTAATAATTTAACAACCGGCTATACTAAAATCATAGACGATTTTGAAAAGTCCAGGAAAGGAAATCCGGAAGAATATAAAAAGGCACTTATGGAACATTTGAAGAAACACATATGTAAATTATTTCCAAATCCGCCTGAACCTCTTACACGTCTGAGCCACCTCTCTCATAAGCAGGTCCACGACGTCATGATAGGACCAGATTGTCATTCGGAACTCAATATCTGGGGCAACTTAAAAGAAACAGACGTATCCGGTTTCATAAAAGATCTCGATATACCGATTCTTTTCACGTGTGGAGATTTTGAGTGCTGCCCGCCTGAAGATGTAGAGGAATATTACAGGAGCGCCAGGAATGCTGAACTTTACATCTTCAAGAACTGCAGACATATGACTATGCTGGAAGAACCCGTAGAGTTTCTCAATGTAGTTCACAAATTCATATCAAATTATGATTAGTTTTATAATGTAATTTTATTATGAAAGTATTGAAGTTTGGTGCAGTTTGGTGTTCAGGATGCCTGGTTATGAAACCTGTCTGGAAAAAACTAGAAGAAGAGAATCCTTGGCTTGAAACAAAATATTTCGATATCGATGAACAGGAAGAACTAGCCGAAGAATACCATGTCGAAGATTATCCATGCTTTATCTTCCTTGATAAGAAAGGGGAAGAAATAGCCAGATTTTATGGTGAGATATCCCAGGAGAAACTTCAGCAGAAAATTGATGAACTTAAAGACAAATGATGAAAAGTGCTAAGTTAAACAATATTATAACTTCTATCCTCTCAGTTTTTATTCTGCTGAGTATTTTTGTTACCGGTGTACGCG
>JAQVGX010000090.1 GCA_028696515.1 Candidatus Dojkabacteria bacterium
TTACGTGTAATCCCTTCTTCGGAGCATAAATAAGCGCCTTTCTGAAATACTACGCTTTGTGAGCTTTCTGACAAAGTAAGTGGTATGATTTTACCTGCCTGGTCAGTAGCAAAAGTTACGATTCCTGTTCCTTCTTTACTGGTAAATTTGTTTACAAAAATTGACTCTCTGCTGAAGAAACGAGAGAACATTTGAGAACAACCCTGGCCTTTTGTCTCCATTTCAATATTGTTAGTCATCCAACTCATTTTTCCCGCTTCAGAGTATATAGACTCTCCCTCGTCAAGCTGTACAGAAAGTGCCTGGAGAGTTGTTCCTATGGTTCTATAACTGATGCCTTTGCTTCCAACTTTTTCATTATCTACAAATTCCTTCTTCTTGATTTCTTCTATTGAGCTTTTATTTTCCATTTGTAACTTCTTAAAAGTAAATTATATGTCCAATTCTGCCTTTTTGGCATTTGTTTGTATAAATTTCTTCCTTGGAAGAACGTCATTTCCCATAAGTACATCGAAGGTTCTATTGGCTTCCTCAGCATCTTCAATAGTTATCTGTTTTAGTACTCTTGTTTCAGGATTCATAGTCGTGTCCCACAGCTGGTCAAAATTCATCTCTCCCAGTCCTTTGAATCGCTGAGTATTCTTTGGTTCTCTTCCTTTCTTTTTAAGATCTCTAAGTAAGTTTTCATGTTCTTCGTCGTCTTTGACCCAGTAAAACTCGTCCTTTGAGATTTCAACTTTATAAAGTGGGGGTTGGGCGACATAGAGATATCCGCTTTCAATAACTTTCTTTAAGTGTCTAAAAAAGAATGTCAGATACAAAGTTACGATGTGTGCTCCATCGACATCGGCATCAGCCATGAGGATGATTTTATGGTATCTGATCTTTGAAACGTCCAATGTTTCTCCTATCCCGCAACCTAAGGCGATAATCAGATACTTTAACTTTTCATTCTGGATTACTTTATCTATCCTGTATTTTTCGCTGTTAATAGGTTTTCCGAAAAGCGGCAGAATTGCCTGAGTTTTTCTGTCACGACCCTGTTTGGCCGGGCCTCCTGCACTATCTCCTTCAACTACAAATAGTTCACATTTTTCAGCGTCTCTTGACTGGCAGTCAGCAAGTTTTCCCGGAAGCGAACTTCCCTCGAGTGCACCCTTTCTTATAACGGCTTCTTTGGCGGCTTTTGCAGCCTGCCTGGCTTTAAATGTTACGATGTTTTTTTCGATTATTCTCTTTGCATCTTTAGGATTCTCTTCAAGAAACATCTTCAAGTTCTTTTCGACTACCTTCCTTACTGCTGAAGCAGCTTCGGGGTTATTGAGTTTGATCTTTGTCTGTCCTTCAAATTGTGGATCCGGCAGTTTGATTGAAATGATTGCTGTCAGTCCTTCTCGAACATCATCTCCAGTGAGCCTTATCTCCTTCTCTTTTTCTCCGGCTATCTGCTGTAAATAGTCGTTTATACTTTTGGTGATAGCTGTTTTAAAACCTGTTGCATGAGTTCCACCTTCCGGGTTGAGGATATTATTTGCAAAGGTAAGGATGGTCTCCTGCAGGTCATCGATATACTGGATCGCTACTTCAACATCAACATTATCGGTTTCTTCCTGTGCATAAAAAATTCTGTGATTTATATACTTTTCACCTTTATTGATGCTTCTTATATATGATTTAACCCCGTTCTCGAAATAGTATTTTTGCAGACGGGGAAGGTATTTGGTGCCATTTTCCCTGTCTTCATCTTTTCTTTTATCCTCAACTACTACAGTCAGCTTGGCGTTAAGAAATGCTGACTGCCTGAACCGCTTTAACAGTCTCGAAAAATCAAAGGTGACATTTCCAAAAATGTCCTTGTCCGGTTTGAATGTAAATGTTGTGCCACTATCTTTAGCAGTACCGGTTTGCTTTAATCCTGCTAAAGGTTTTCCTCTTGAGTACTCCTGCTCATAAACTTTCCCATCTTTTCGGACTTCAACTGAGCCTTTTTCTGAAAGAGCATTTACAACTGCGAGCCCTACACCATGCAATCCTCCAGCCACCTTGTATGCCTTTCTGTCAAATTTACCTCCTGAGTGGAGCGTTGTCATGATGACCTCGAGAGCAGGTTTGCCTGACTTGTGCATATCTATGGGTATTCCTCTACCGTAGTCTTTTACTGTAAATGACCCATCTTTGTTTAACGTGATCTCAACCTTATCACCATATCCGGCTAACACCTCGTCAATTGCATTATCTACTATTTCGACTATGAGATGGTGGAGTCCGTATTCTGATGTGTCCCCGATATACATGGCCGGACGCTTTCTAACTGCATCCAGCTGATCGAGAACTACAATTTTTGAAGCATCATAAGTATCTTTCTGTTTCGCCACGTCTAATCTAGGATCATTTTAAGTACTTCCTTCCCTGTAAAGTGAATGTTCACAAGGAAAAATCCGAACAATATATCATTACTAAGATATCGAATAAAATGTTCCGCAGCTGCAGAACATTGACATTCAATTTTAGTGTTTTTGGTATTTTATTGCAAGTCGATTACGATAGATAAACAATTGTATCACTATTGTATTACTATTGTTTTACAATTGTTTATCTATCGTAATCGATTCCACGGAGTGGCAGATTGAGTACTAAGTTTTCTAAAGCAAGCCGCTTGTTTACATTTTTCTCAATTGCGATTCGTGTTTTGTCTATTAGATTCACTATCTCAAGAACCTTTGTTTCCTTGCCTCTTCTGCGAGTAAGTTGCTTGCGGAAGTATGTCAGCAGATTCTCTAAAAACGAGTCTATGGCAATTATTTGTTCTTGTTTATCTTGTGAGGTCTTTTTTAGGAATTCTTCTATAAAGATGAAGCGATCGACAATATTGTAGTTGATAATTTTTTTTATAGTATCAAGATCAATAACCTGGTCCGAATAATCAAATGACTCAAAGACCTTTGATCGAGAGACTATGGTATCCAGAATCTTAGATTTGCTTGAACAGGTAAGGATAAGATAGGTGTTGGGTGGTGGTTCTTCCAGAGTTTTCAAAAGAGCACTTTGAGCCTCTTTTGTCATTTTTTCAGCACTGATAATGATGCCCACCTTTGATAAAGCAACAAAAGGCTTCAGTTGTGTTTTTCTTATGAATTCATGGATCTGATCAATTTTGATATTTTTACCTTCAATATTTTCAGGCCAGATTCCAAAGACGTCCGGATATACTTTGTAGGATCTTTCTTTTGGAATAGGTAGCGCTATTCTAGCTAGACTTTCTGCGATAAGAAGCTGCTCACTTTCGCTACGAATGCATATGAGTAATGCTGAAGTTCTTCTCCCGTCTATCATTTGTTGGAATTCCTTTTTAAGAATAGTTTTCATTGACAATATTTGCCTTTTCTATTACTATAAATATCTAGGTGGTACCTATTTTATTCGAAAATAATTATATAAGCAATCTGCCCGATGATAAATAATCCTGGACTGCAAGATGCGAATAGGCAAGGACAACAGGTATCTTCTCCTCTTACGGGAAGCAGCCAGACTTTCAATGCGGGTACAGCGCAAGGTACTACTGGTAATTTAGATGCTGCAGGTCCGGCACAAGCTCCTGTATCTGTTACAGATCCATTGGTGGTGCAGACAGATCCAGCGCAATCAAATAGTGTTCAGCACTCAGCAGTTGGTAGCCAGCCGGCTGACATATCGTCGCAACAACCACAACAGATTGAAGATACTACTCTACAGTCGCAGAATCAAATAGCAGACGATGGTGATTCTAAAAAAATGAGCTTCTCTTCAGGTATTACCGAAGAAGACTACAAAGGGAAAACGATTTCCGAAATTCTCAAAGAGAGGGGAAAGATAGATCCTGCACAGTATCAGGAGATTCAGTACGCTGTTGCAAATAAACAGGGAAGCGAAGAAGACCTGATCAAGGGGAAGGGATGGGTTGGAGAAGATGATATAGTAAAAGCCAAGGCGGCTTCATATGGACTTCCTTTTATAGATGTAGCTGAAGTAGAGATTCCGCGGGATCTTTTGACAAAGCTTCCATATGAAGTTGCACAGACTCACAGAGCTATTGTTTTTAAGGAAGATAACTCCTTTTTCCATGTCGGCATGGTGGATCCTCTAGATATTCAAAGGGTGAACTATATTCATAATATTTTAGGTAAGACTGTCAAGACCTATTTCGCGAGTCCGAATGATATACAAACTATTCTTGATACAAAGTATGCTGGACAAATGGAAACTGAGGTGACCGAAGCGGTAGAAGAAGTGGGGGGAGGTGTAGTAAAGATTGATGAAGGGATTACCGATATAAGCGAGATAGAAAATACCATTGCCAGTGCTCCGGTGGCTAGGATAGTAAATATGATTCTTGAATACGCAGTAAAATATGAAGCGAGCGACATTCATGTCGAGCCAAGAGAAAAAAAGATGGGGGTAAGATTTAGAATCAATGGGGTTATGATGGAGCGACTGCAGCTGCCAACCAGCCTAGTAGCTCCTGTAGTGTCCAGAATCAAGATTCTCTCCAATTTAAAAATAGACGAACATAGAGTTCCGCAGGATGGAAGGTTTCAAGTAAAAGTAGGCGAAAAGGAAATAGATCTTCGTGTTTCGGTTATGCCTACAGTTAATGGTGAAAAGGTTGTTATTCGTTTGCTAGAGAAAGGCGGAGGTCTTATGAAACTTGAGGACACTGGTATGAGAGGATCTGGTTATAAAATTTACAAAGAAGCCTTGAGTTCTACTCAGGGCATCATATTGGTTACTGGTCCAACCGGAAGCGGAAAAACTCAATCACTAGCCAGTTCTCTCCTGATACTCAATAAGCCGGACGTAAATATAGTTACTCTTGAAGATCCGGTTGAAATCAAGGTTGAGGGGGTGAATCAAATACAGATAAATGCTGAAATCGGTTTAACTTTTGCCAGAGGTCTAAGATCTGTCTTGAGACAAGATCCGGATATAGTGATGGTTGGAGAAATACGAGACGAGGAGACTGCAGAGCTGGCAGTACAAGCTTCCTTAACCGGACACCTGGTTCTTGCAACTCTACATACTAATAGTGCATCCGGGGCTCTGCCGAGACTTCTTGATATGAACATAGAGCCCTATCTTATGACGTCGACTGTAAATGTTATAGTAGCGCAACGTCTTGTCAGAACTCTTTGCGAGAAATGCAAGGAAGAATATACAGCACCGCAGGAGGTAGTAAAAATGCTGCACAAAGTGTTAGCTGGACTGAAAGGTTTTGACATGTACTCTTACCCGAAGAACACTTCGACAGTGGCTCCTCCGGGTCAAGTCAGCACTTTAGATGTTTCAAGTGTTCCTCCTCAAGAAGTTGAGAGACAACAGCAGATAAGAAATACAGCAGAAGTCAAACTTTATAGAGCCAAAGGGTGTACAAAGTGTAATAATAGCGGTTATGGAGGAAGAATCGGAATTTTCGAGGTGCTGAAGGTGAGCGAAAAAGTTTCCCAGATGATCATGGAGCATAGGTCGGCCGGTGAGATCGAGAAAGAAGCTATTCAGGAAGGCATGATAACTATGACTCAGGACGGATTCCTGAAAGCTATTGATGGGATCACGACTGTTGAAGAAGTGTTGAGAGTGCAGAAGAAATAGCATACAGCGAATAGTACACAGCAAACAGAGGCAGTCTAGGAATTTGATTTATCAAGTTCCTGGGAAAATGAATCTAGGGATAAATATTTTTAAAAGAATTAATTTAATGCGTAAATAACAATGAATCAGATAGATCCAAGTTATCAGGTCCCCACTCAGCCAGGGAGTAAACCGGGGGAAGGTTTAGGCGATGTTCAGCCGGACACATCATCTCCTGCTGTACCTGGAGTATCCGGTGATCCTCAAGCGACTGACAACTCAAACGTTGCTCCTGTTGTGAAAACAGCAGGTATGAACATAGAGAATCTATTAGAATTAACTGTCCAAAATGATGCATCAGATCTGCACATCACGGTGGGGTATCCTATTTACATTAGGGTTGACGGAAGTCTTCGGAAATTGGGGGCTGAGATCATAACCCCGGATAGGGCCAAAGAGCTCATTTATCAGGTACTTGATGAACAAAAACGCGAAATTTATGAAGTAAATAAAGAGGTCGATCTTTCATATAGTT
>JAQVGX010000014.1 GCA_028696515.1 Candidatus Dojkabacteria bacterium
AGTCAGGATCAGATATTTACACAGATGGCTGGAAAAGTTATCATGCATTAGCAGTATATGGATATAATCACAAGAAAGTAATACACGAAAAGAACGAATTTAGTGATAAGAAAGATACACACATTAACGGAGTAGAATCATTTTGGAGTTATGCGAAAAGAAGGATGAACAAATTTAATGGCATTAAAAAAGACTTCTTTAAGAGGTATTTATTAGAAAGTGAGTGGAGGTTCAATCATCGAAAAACAATAATGAGAGATCTTGAAAAAATGTTACGCAAATTCTAATTTAACTGGGCAAGACCCAAAAATAATATTAGTTTAAACAAAATGAGAGTTAATACAGATCCAAAAAAAATCGATGAGATACTGGAACGCGGGCCGGTTGATGTAATTGTCAAAGAAGAGATCAGAAAGGACTTGCTTTCCGGAAGAAAGCTGAACATTTATTACGGCATAGACCCCACCGGAAAGGATATGCACCTGGGACATGCTTCAACACAAATGAAGATAAGGGATTTTCAGGAGTTGGGCCATAATATTTTCCTTTTAGTCGGAGACTATACAGTCCGCGTTGGAGATCACTCTGATCAGGAAAAACAAAGGGAAGAAATGACAGATGCACAGATAGAAGAGAATATGAGAACATTCAAAGAACAATATGGAAAGACCGTCGACTTATCAAATGTAAAAATAGTATATAACTCTGAATGGCTAAGTAAATTATCCTTTCTGGATGTTATAAACCTAGCTAGAATTTTCACTGTCCAGCAGATGATTGAAAGGGATGCTTTTGCAAAAAGGTTAAAAGAAAACAATCCCATAGGATTCGATGAGCTTCTTTATCCTATCATGCAAGGCTACGATGCGCTTGCTTTGAAAACAGATATACAGATCGAGGGAACCGATCAGCTTTTCAATATGGTAGCCGGAAGAAAGATAATGGAGCACTTTGGTATGAAACCCCAAGGGATCATCACTATGCCTATGCTTATTGGTCCTGATGGCCGTGAAATGCACAAAAGCTTCGGTAATTACATAGGAGTAATGGAAGACGCCAAATCTATGTATGGAAAAATTATGTCTATGAAAGATGATGTAATGATCGAATACTTCATACTGCTTACAAGAATTCCCATGGAGGAGATAAGGGTGATGGAGTCAGAGCTGAAAAGCGGAAAGGCCGATCCGCTCAAGATGAAGAAAAAACTAGCACTTGAGATCACCAAATTTTTCAATGGTATGAAGGATGCAATCAAAGCTCAAGGAAACTTCGAAAAAACCGTTCAAAAAGGAGAAACACCAGATGAAATGGAAGAATTGGCTTTCAGCGGTCAGCATTCAGCCCTAGAGCTGGCAAAAGAGCTGGTAGAGAAGGGGATCATTGCAAGCAATGCTGATGCAAAAAGGTTGATTCAGCAAGGCGGAATCCAGGTGGATGATCAAAAAGTAACCAAGTTTGAACAAGAGTTAGAATTGGAATCAGGAACAGTGATAAAAGTAGGGAAGAGAAAGTTTGTGAGAATAGAATAAATACTGATCGGGGTTAAAGGTCTTCACTCATGCTACGAAAGAAATACTAAATCGTCTCTAGAAAAATGTCATTTCTTGAAGTTTGGACATTGTGATTCGTTAATAACCTGTCTGCATTTGTCGGGGTCATTCCTATATGGGAGCAGCTCCCCCGTCTTTATCAGGCTTTAGCATTTCAATTCTGCTTTCAAATTCTTGATTGGGTAACTATCCATCCCTACTTCTTTATCCACTCCTTCATACGTAAAATCTATAACCCCAGAAATACGCACTTTTGCCATATCTTCACTTACTGATTCGAACAGTATCTCATCTACATCAAAAGGGTTGTGAGAAAACAGATAAAAACTGCTATCTATATACCCTTTCTCTGGATTCTTTGGGAATGTATATGCTTTCCCTTTAAGCATACTAAAATCGACCTTATCACTCTCCTTTTTGTATTTATCTTGGATATCCGGAATCCGGATAAAGTCCAATACGAGCTCTCCTTTGCCTTTCTTCCCGTTTAGAGAATATTCAACAGGGATAACTATATCTACAAATAAAGTCTTTTCCAGATTTATATTCTTATTCTCAAACCACCTGGCCGATATTGTTCCTTTAAGGATTTTGTTTATTTTGAAACTCATGTTTAATCTCTTAAAAATTAAAAACTATTTATTATTAATTTATCGTTTCAAACATCTATTTTTTGACTTAATCTTCCCATCCTTCCTCCGAATATACCTCTCCCTTTACTATCCTGTCCAACACCTCCCCTACAACAGGAATCACTGGAGATGGTAAATCATCAAACGATTTCCACTCGTATTTGTCTATACAGTCATGTACTTTAATATTGCCTTCCCGCTTTTCAACTTCGAAATAGTAATCAATATATTCAGAATTGTCTTTTGTTCTGCTTCTATGGATAACGTGTACCAATTTTAAATCATCTATCTTGATATCAAAATTTACCTCCTCCTTTGCTTCGCGAACAGCTGCCTGCTTCAGGGATTCACCATCTCTGACATGCCCTGCTACAAGAGTATAATGCCCATCCATCCAGCCTGTATTGTAACGCCGGACGAATAATACTTTATCACCTTTCTTGAAAAGAATATATACAGCAAGAAGAGCATTATTGAGTTTGACAAATTTCAGATCCTCCTGACTTTTGTAGTAGATTTTAGACATAGGGAAATTGGGCCGTAAGAGATTATTATGCAATTATAACATACATAAATTTGCACTTTAAGCGCTAGTCCTCATATCTTACAAAACCAGCCCAAACTATATCATTTTCCTTATTTCTTACTACCCATAGATTCATGTTTACAGGAACACACGCACCTACATACTTGGTAGCGGAAAATTCGTATCCTCCAACTTTATAGGCCAGAGGATATTTTGTAGTCTGACTGACTGCTTGATTTTGTTTGTCCAGCACCACCTGTAAATAATGATCTACCAATATTGGTTTCCCTAGAACAGTATCGTTTCTGCTAATGTCAACGTTTAAAAATCCGGCTAAACGCTCTAGCAATTGTCTTGCACTTCTCAAATCCGTGTCGACTTCAGAGGGACTTCTGGTTAATCTGATGACCTGTCCTGGCGTATGTTCTAAATATCCAGCAGGATCCCCAAGTAAAATCAACGCAGCCGAGACATTTCCTTCACGTGCCCAATCTTTTAGCGAGAATAACAATTGCTCGACCCTAGCATATTCCTCACTCCCAAACCTATTATCACGCCAGATTATATAGGATGCGTGACTCGCAAAATCCTCCAAATTTGCATACCGAGGTTTCTCTTGCTCCATCCGGAGTCCAATCAAATACCGTAACATTTCAACAAAAGCCTTCAGCCGCATACCGGCATGGTTTTCCTTGAAGTCTTGACTTAGAATTATTCCACATCTACTGTCAAAAAATGCTGCAGCCAATCCTAGCTCTGATAATCTTTTCCTTGCACCTGCAAACTCTCCCCTCAATCTATGAGGGTCTCCGCTTGATCTTTCAAGGCCAAGAATTGGTAAACATAAGCTTAATATTGCCACCCGTCTTACATGCATGGGAACAGCTTTGAAATCTGGATTTCCCACTGCAAACATTGCCTCAGCTAGAATTCCTGTGTCTGCCATGCTGCCTTGCACTATAGCCCCAACCCCTCTCTCCAGTACCTCATAATCATCAATCCGCCTTGTCATATGTGCAGCTCCCCGAGCAAGTTCCATATCGAAAACACTTAATTTATTCAATTAATTATATCCGATAGTAGTAATCTATTCAATCTTTGTTATATCCTTGCAATATACATTATGTTTTCCTATAATCTCAATTTGAAACCAAATAGTATGACCAGACAGCAGTTGATCAAACAAAATCCAATAGCAAAGCAGCTTTTCATCACCATAGAAGAAGTCAAAAGTAGTGTATCCAAAAAAGATTTCTCCGGACTTGGAATACTCATATATAAACCAGAATACATTCAAGTACAAAAATTTATTTCTCTTCGTCCTTCAAATGCACCCCCAGAAGGATTGTTCCTTGGCGACGATAAAACATCACTTTATTTATCCCAAATATCATCAAAATATCACGAATTACACGACGGCTTTGTATTCTTCAACTCTGATGGACTTCTCACACATATATCGCAATGGATAGAGGTAAGGGCCGAACAAAATGTCCAAATTGATGGAAATAAGGGAACAAGATATTTATCAGCCCTTTTTGCTTCAAAGCAAAGAGAAGTTCTATTGACAGCCGGAATTGGCTCCGATATGTCAAAATATCTTTTCCTGCTAGGCAATATATTTACCTTTTGAAATCTTCCACTATTAACTCTTTTGTCCAATTAGCTCATGGATTTATGTCCAGAATACTACTTATATTTGTCGTATAATTATTTTTCTGCCCCTTTATTCAAATTTCTACTCATTTCAGATTATGGAAACAACAGGAGGACCGAGACGGAGTTCCGATAAAGTAACTTCAATATGTCTCTTGGACAATTATTGCCTTGAAGAAGATACCCTTAGACAAGATATAGATATACTTGAAATTCATGATTTGGATCATTTAGAAACAGAGATTAGAACCATTCCACTTCTAGGCAACCATGAATATTTCCCATACAGACCTAGCAGCATTGAGCTATCGCAAGTAAGAGTCGCCGATCTATGCCCAGCAGCCTATTATGTTCTTCGAAGCAACTTAGCACGGACCAACGTAACTAGAAATGCACTCCTAGAAAAGGGAATCGACATACTAGCACTCACAGAGAAAAATGCACTTATATCTTACAAAGCGAATCATGGTCCTGGGGCCAGTTCCAAGGTTGTCTCCATCTACCCCATGATTGTTGAAGTTTCACCTTTTGATGCGGGAAATCCTTTGATAATTGTTGATGGTCTGCATAGAATCTCACTAGCAAGAATTCTTGGAATTGAAGTTGTAACAGTCCTATTGATCCGTAATGCTGCATGCCCTTTACAACCTATGCCGCTTACTTGGAATCAAGTCAGCGTATGGGAAACTGTACCGCCTCAGCACTTAAAAAAGTTATTTCGTTTTAAAGATCCTGAAACTCAAATTGCGTGGGCCATTAAAAATTGGACACTTTTTAGGCAAGGCTTTAATAGATTGGCCGCAGAAAGAGATTTCATGTTTAGTATGTTTGCAAATTTTCCCCAAATAGCAGCACCTCTAGCAGCCTTGATTTCACTGAGCTGGAATGAATATTTCGCCGATCTTTCAACTGCTGACGAAAGAGCTTGGGCCCTCCCGCTAATTCAACGATATCCCGGACAAACCAAAGAAGTAGCCCAGATTATAGCTGCAAACTGGGACAAGTATCGGGAAGGACTTCCTATCGAAGAGGAGCTGCACTTCCTTTTTCAATTCCTGCTTAGACATCCTGAGGAGAGTTTAGTTCAGTGGATACTTAAAAACTTTGAACAGCTTAAAGCCGGTTTTGAAGACTATATAGATGTCTATGATTTTCTTCAGAATGCGATCATCTCGCAACATAGGTTGCCCTATGAATTAAGATCTCAAGCATTAGGTCTTCTTCCACGACAAGAACTTGTCCGAGTATAATCTTCCAAAATACGTCCAACACACTTACTAATTTTTTCAAGCACGCTAACCCATTTTTCTATATATTTCTATTATCTGCCCGGATTTGATTAGCTGAATATAGAAAAATGGAATTTAAGCTGGAGGAATATCTTGGTCCAGAACGATGCAATCACCAATTAATGGCTGCTGTTTATAAGAGGGCAGTGCAGGAGAGTACAAGTCCAAGCCACGATATCCATCATATAAATAATGTCCTTCATTATGCTTTGATTCTTTATCATAGTATTCCAGAAAATCAGGGAATATCGTGGCAAAGAATTTTCATTGCAGCTTGCCTTCACGATCTGGGAAGGAACAATACTGCTCTTCACCAAGCCGAAAGTCTAACCGAATCCACAAGACTTGCAGGAATCATTCTTGCAGAATTTGAAGTTCCAGAACAAGAAATAAGAACGGTTCTTGAAATAATCTCGCAGCACGATCAACCCGACCTAAGACCTGATAGTATCGAATCACTGCTTCTAAAAGAAGCAGACTTCCTGGCTGGAATGGGGACAACCGGAATAATGAGAACCCTACTTTGGGCGGGAGAATGCGGAAGACCTATAACACAAATAGTCCAAATCTTAACTGAAAAGATGCCTGCAAGAATAGCCTCACTGCAACTGTCTATAAGCCGGGCTATAGCAGCCAAACTCTGGCTGAGAGCCCAACATTTTCTGGCCCAGTATCTAGAAGAACAAAATGGGTATGAGATTGAAACATATCCTGGGAAACTAATCATATTTGAAGGAATAAGCGGGGCAGGAAAGGGAACTCAAATTGAACTTTTGACACAGCATCTTGAAGCATTAGGAAAAGAAGTCGTTGTCATTGCTGAACCTTCAGGTCTCTTTCGGACAACCCTTGGACAATGGAAGACAGAAAGAGGTCAGGTAGATGCATTAGAACGACGATTTCTGCTCTTGGCAGATAGAGTCACGACCGCTAAAAGAGTAGAAGAACTGCTTAGAGCTGGTGTAATCGTTATACTTGATAGAAGCTTTATCAGTACTATGGTTTATCAGGGAACTGACTATCTCGGAATGGCTGAAGTTTTGCTGGAACATGGATTCTTTCCTACCCCTGACCTGATCTTTCTGCTTAATATTGATGCCAAAACAGCATTGGCACGTATCGAATCCGGTTTAGCCGCAGGAAAAAGAGGGGTACGAGGAGACTATGAACAACTCGAACTGTTAAAAAAAAATCAGCGTCTTTATATGCAAGCATTACAGCTAATACCTGCAAGTGTGCCTTGCAAGATTTTGGATACATCTGAAACAATTGAAGATGTGCAGGTAATAGTAAGGGAGATTCTCATTGATCAAGGAATCTTAATACAACCAGCTACCATTTTGGACATTTGACAAAATATATTTATTCATTATAATCTTGAACAAGATAAATCTAAACAATTCAACCGCCCCTTTTGGACATATGAAAACATTTATCAATGCTTCAATCATTGAAAAGCTGCCGGAAAAGCATTTTGGCAAAATTACTGAAGAAGTTCTGCATAATCTGCTGAATGGTCAATGTACTGGTATATATGGTATTCCCGGATATGGTATGGATTATTTTGCCAAGCAAATATCATTACTTATTGAGAATAATTATCCTAAAGTAAAAACAATACTGCTAAACCCCGAATTGGACAATGACAAAGTAAAGGTTTTATCTAAAGAGCTTGCAGTATTTTTAAAATCTACAAAGATCGACGAAATCAGTATATCCAAATACCTGAAGAACAATAAGATTGTCATAATTTTGAGCGAAATATACAACTGGCGGCATAAAAGCTTATTCAAATTTCTAAGCGCTGTCAGAGAGCTGAATCAGCAGAGCTTTACAGTTCTGACTGTTGCAGATTATTCTTTGTTTAAAAATACAAATAAATATCTAGAAATTGCAAATAATCTGTTTACTCCTCTCAGACAGATTCGCAACTTCGATCTTTCAGGCGTAAAAAGAATAATAAAAATCAATAACGAGGAATACAGATGGAATACTCCCTTGAGCCTATCTCGTAAAATTCTCTTCCTTAGCGGTGGAAATCCTGCACTTGTATACTGCATCTGCATGGCGATGTATTACGAAGGAGAAAAAATCTTAGACCATCCAGAGAAGCTTGCAAAATACCAGCCGCTCAATTTTAGGTTATCAGAAATTGCTAGATTGATAACCATATTGACGATTGAAGAGCAGATACAACTGGGAATACTAAACAACAATGGAACGCTTTTTTCTGAATTATTATCTACATACTTCAAAGAGATTGAATTTGAGGGAATGGATAAGCTCTTTCCAGATCTGACAAAGACAGAAAGAAAAATTCTTACAATATTTGTTCAAAATAAAGGAAAAATCGTAGATAAAGACCAGTTGTCTATAGTTCTTGGACAAAAAGCCAACACTTACTCTGAGTGGGCAATATACAAGGCTGTTGCCCGAGTCCGAGAAAAAACAAAGGATAGATATATCATAAAAACTCTGAAGGGAAGAGGATGGAGGATGGAATGACGGCAAAATCCGATTTTGGACACTAATTTATTTTCAATGATATAATAGTTTAATTAGTTTACAGCTAGATAGAAATAATGTACGTAGAAAAGATTCCTGACAATCACTTTGGACCAATCACAAAAGAAGTAATTGATAATCTGCTCAAGGGCCAATCAATAGGTGTCTACGGCATCCCCGGATATGGACAGTCCTTGTTTGCTAAACAAGTTGCTTATTTACTTGAGAAGAGAACTACGAAACCTCCTTACATAATAAAATTGAATCTAGAACTTGAAAGCGACAAGATTACTGTTTTAAAGAAAAAAATCTGCTCTATTCTGAAACAAAAAGACTTTGATGAGATACAACTGTCTGAGTTTCTATACAAGAACAGGCTGATAGTCATTCTTAATGAAGTAAACTCCCCTAAGTACAGAAAACTGTTTAAGTTTCTAAATTCTATCAGATGGGATAACAAAGAAAACTTTGCTGTACTCACAGTAGCCAATTATTCCATCTACACTAACCAGAATGAGTATTTAGTCTCCGGAAAGGATATATTCTTTAAGATCAGAAAGGTTCCATCATTTGATCTTGCCGGCATCAGAAGAATTGTCAAAATCAATAATAAAGAATACAACTGGAAAACTCCAGAAAAAGTAATACGTAAAATCTTATTTTTGAGCGGAGGAAACCCTGCCCTGGTCAAGGCCATATGTTTCGCTATGGATGAGGAAGGTGAGGCTATCCTTGATCAACCGGGTAAGCTTATTAAGACACAACCGCTGAACTACAGAATAGCCAATATCGCAAATCTGATCCCACAACTTTCTGTTGAGCAACAAATTCACCTAGGGATAATCAACAATAATGGAACGATTTTTTCAGAACTGGTAGCTCTTTATGTTAAAAAGAATGAGATAAAGTTTCTCGATAAGCTTTTTCCGGGCTTGACAAAAACAGATCGGAAAATCCTGAGCATATTTATCCGGAATCAAGACAAAATCATAGACAAAGATCAGCTCTCAATTATTCTTGATCAAACAGCGGACACTTATTCAGAATGGGCCATTTATAAAGCTGTAGGACGTGTTAGAGACAAAGTTAAGGATAAGTATACTATCAAGACCTTGAAGAATAGAGGATGGAAAATGGAAAAATAGTTAAAAGCTTATAATTTGAAACTAAAAAACCCTATCCTGCAGATTGCGTTAAATCCCCCAGATTAGATACTCTTATTTCTTGTTAATTGAACATTCTTCCTTCCTATTGCTCTCAGTTCAAACTTTATCTATACTAATGGACATATGGCTAAAAAACAAAAATCTGATAAAGGAATAATTTTCCTGATTGCCTTTGTAGTCCTCGGGACAATCGCAACCGTCTTCATAGTTTCAAGAGCAGAGGATACTGACATTCGCGATCAAGCCCAAACTTCCGAACTTTTGAATGAAGATTTCGACCAAGCCCCTTCTTCTGCCTGGCAGCCATTTTTGAATTACTGGAGACTGAAACCCGAACAGTGGTACTGGGAAAACGGCAGCATGAAATTTGATCCAGATAGAGGAGGGAAAGAAGCTCACGATGGTCTCTACATGTACGAGAATCAGACATGGGAGGATATAAATGTAGAAGCAAGGATAAAAGGCTACAATGCAGGGTTATGGCTTAAAGGAAAATACGAAGAATCCGATCAATCTGCTCAGAAGGTCACAGGTTATTATGTGGTTTTGCGATCAAAAACTGTTGTACTCAATAAAATACAAACAGAATTCAATTGTACAACATCCTGCGGCAAGCCCCAAAACCAGTACAGTTTCAATAATCCAACAGAAATAGAGTCCGCTAAACATACCAACAATCCAGAGCAATTTTATAACGTAAAGGTCGAGTTCAAACAAAGCAATATAAAAGTATATATTGATAATGCCTTGTATATAGATGTTGCAGACACAGATTTCCCTATCGGGACCGTTGGTTTCAAAACATACGAAGAACCAGCTGAATTTGACAGCATAAAAGTAACCAGAACCTCAACTCAAGATAACACTCCTCCAGTTTGTTCATCAACATATGATGTAAATTTAGAAACATTTCAGAACATACGAATCTATCTACAAGGACAACTAAGTAGCGACCCGGAAAGCGGTATCAAATCAGGATCTTGGGAAATTTTTGATAAAACAGGTACTAAAATTTCTCAGATAGATGAGCTAAACGGCTTCGTTCAAGGACTAGAAGAAGGCTATTATACAGCAAAGTTGAGGCTAACAAACGGCTCGGATCTGGCAACCGAGTGCACTCAAAAAATAACTGTATATTCTGTAAACGGGTTCAGTGGAACAGTTTCTGCTCAAGAGGTAGATGACTATGTTATACCAAGTTATTCTGGAAAACTCTACGCTGACAACAATCCCAAAAGAGCAATCATCATTTCCTGGCCTGGTAAAAGCTATCGATTTGTATTCTGGCACGAATGTGCCTACTCACCTTACTGGGAATTCCCCGACGGAAAAGGAATGAATTACCAGTTTTTCGAAGGAGCACACGGAAGCGGGGAGCTTTACAACAAATATGGCAGATTAGATAAAAATTCGTATCCGGAAATTATTCATAATTCAAGTAAATTAGCTATTGTAAAGTGGTGGTACTATGACGTTAATATGGATACTGGGGAAAGAGTTGCTTATGCTGAAGAATACTTTTACTTTTTCCCTAATGGACTTGTGCTCAGGGAAATGCTGCTTCACTGGGGTTATTCATTTGAACCAATGGAATTTATTATGATGAATCCAGTAGGGAGATTCTGGTGGGAAGATGTTGATAAAAATGGGGAGGAATACCACATGAGTACGATGATGGACATTTATGGGGGCAAAAGCCGAGACCATTGGGCAACCCCTACTGATAATTTCAATAAAGCCGATTCAAGGGCTGAAGGGGCGCCTGTCACAGATATCGAAGCATCTCAGGGAATTTTGTTCCGTGCATATTTTAAAAATAAACCTGATCCATACATACTTTACGGAGATCAGTCTCTTGTCATTTATGATGATATCTTAGAATTAGATTCTTGGTGGCATTATCCCCATTTCGTGCACGGAACAATTGGCTGGATTAACAGTGAAGAGAAAAAAGCAACTTTAGAGGAATTAAATACCTATCCAACAAAAACCCCGCTGCTTGGAACAAATCATGAAGGAATGGGTCCATATTTCTGGCTTCTGGGAGTATCAGATGAAACTAATGAGAATATGGCTGATATTGGCAGGAATTGGCTGGAAAACCCCTTCAAGGTTCCTTGTAAGCAAAGTGAATGTAATATTCAAGAACCTCCTCAAACATCAAGCTCATCCTCTACAACTGCAACAACCAACACTACAAGCAGCACATCCACCACCACAAGCAGCAGTTCCTCGACAACCACTACGACTACGCCCCCGACAAATACATGTTCTATAGCTGATATATGGAGCAAAACCGGAAGCCCGGATGGAAAAATAGATGGCTATGATCTATCCTTTTTATTAGCAAATTGGAAGTTCAAAGAGGGCAAAAATGCTACTAGTCAAAGGGCTGACATATGGGGCAAAAATGCAACCAGTGATGGGAATGTGAATTCCTATGATTTATCGAAACTTCTCTCGTGCTTCAAGGCAAGTCTGTAGCTGTCTCAATTTTGATATTAAGTCCGAAGCCACATATGTATATCTCTCACTGTGGTTTCTCAGTTTGTCTTTACAAATTAGTTTGAATTACGAATTAAAGCTGTAAAAAGACTAATTCCCAATTCAGGTTTATTATTTAGTCATTGTTTACTGCCTGCCGGCAGACAGGAGAGTTGATAATTGGTAATACTAATGGTTGGTCATTACCCAGATCACAAAAAACTTCTTTCCATATCTTAAATATGCTATCATTCAGACCAATTGAGATTTGCATCGAAAGGTCTGGTTTAATATTTGTATCTAGTGAATAATCAAATAACACCAAGATGAAGAAAATACAATTTGATGACGTATTAAAAAGAGCAAAAAATATAACCAAAAACGATATCGATTTCGTCAAGAAGGCCTACGAATATGCAAAAAAGGCTCATAAAGGCCAGAAAAGAAAAACGGGAGAGGCCTATATCATACACCCACTATACGTTGCGTACTATGTTGCAGGACTGGGCTTGGGCAGAGATACATTGGCAGCTTCTTTTCTGCACGATGTTATAGAAAATTGCGGCGTTACAGAGAAACAGCTTACAAAAGAATTTAATGAAACAGTTGCTAAATTGGTGACTGGGGTATCAAAACTGCGGCATACGACTAATCGGAAAATCACCTGGAGTTCTGTTGAGAATCTGAGAAGATTCTTTCTGGTTGCAGCAGAAGATATAAGAGCAGTAATTATAAAATTGGCGGATAGGCTTCATAATGCCAAGACCATTAGAGGGCTTCCACCGGAAAGACAGAAAGAATACGCTCGGGAAATCCAATACGTCTTTTCAACTCTTGCTGACTACCTCGGAATCAGGTTCTTCAAAAGACAATTTGACGATGTTGCCTTTGAAATTTTGGAGCCCGAAGAATACCGTAAAATCAGAAGATATATGAAAGAACATCATAAGCAAAGAAGAAGATATGTCCAAAAAATCATAAAAAAGACAGAAAATCTTCTAAAGGAGAATAAAATCAAGGCAGATGTTTTTGGCAGGGAGAAAAGCCTCTATTCGGTATTCAAGAAAATCCAGAAATACCTGCGCGAAGGAAAAATACATTCTCAATCTGAAATAGGAAAAATATATGATAACTATGGCTTTAGAATAATAGTTGGTTCCAATGAAGATTGCTATAAAGTTCTGGGGTTAATCCACTCAAAATGGCATCCTTTGACCGGAGAATTCGAGGATTTTATCGCAAACCCTAAGCCAAACGGTTATCGCTCACTCCATACCACAGTTTTTTGTGAAAATGAGAAGATAGCAGAGTTTCAGATCCGTACGCAGAGAATGCACGACTACAATGAATTTGGACCGGCATCTCATATTGCATATAAACTATCTGGGCAAAGAAACCTGCCAACGATGGCTTTCAACTGGCTTCGAAGAATCAACCTGTTCCGAAGAGGACTTCCTCCAGCCGAAGATTCGCCTAAATACAAGATAAAAGTCTTCCAGAATAATGTTTTCGTTTTGACACCACAGAACGAAGTCAAGAAGCTGCCGAAGGGCAGCACGCCCGTTGATTTCGCCTATACGGTTCATACCGATATTGGTAATAAATGCCGTGGTGCAAAGGTCAACGGCAAAATGGTTCCTCTCGACTACCAGCTCAGTACTGGAGATCAGGTAGAGATCATCATCGATAAAAACGCGAAGTACCCTATATCAAAATGGCTTGAATTTGTAGGATCTGCAGGAGCCAGAGCGAAAATAAAACATGCTTTGCGTGATAAGGAGTCAAAAGAGGCCATACAGAAAGGTTTTGAAAAATTAAACTCTGAATTAAAAAAACATAATACCACCTTCAAGGAACTTTACAAAACTAGACAAAATGATATTGATATTCTTATATATAAAAACAATGCTATTGATCAGGAAGGTCTTTTAGCAAACATCGGATTCAATCTTATAAGTACCGAGAAAATCATTGCTGAGCTTTTTCCTCAAGCTCAAACTCGTAAACCCCATGGGAAATCCGGGAAGAAGGTTTCTATAGAAGGCTCGACTCAGACAGAGTATACTTTAGCCCAATGCTGCAATCCAAAGTCATCTGATACTATCATTGCATTGACAACAATAACTCGCGGGATTAGAATTCATAAAAAATCTTGTCCCTATATCAAAGGTTTCGATAAAGACAGATTATTAAATGCAGAATGGGTATGATTGGGAAACTAAATAGTTTAAATAACGAGTTTTAAAAAATGCTAAAATTTACAAAAAAGACAAAACAGCTCGTCTGGTGGATTATTCTCATCTCCATCCTCGTTGGAATAGTTATCGTTCCGATCTTGAGCATTGTTGTGTCCTAAAACACATATGCAAAAAATGGACACCGATAAAGGAAGAATCACTGTGATAAGAATACTTTTCATTGCATTTTATGCCTTTTTTCTTCTTGTAGCAGTAAATGTGATAAGTATTCCAAGTTCCAAACTCAGACTAGACTGGATGTTCTATATCCTTACCTGGTATTTTATAGCAGAATTTCTGCTCATTCTAAAGAGGATTACCTCGTCTCCGGTTAAGCTGTCTGGTGTATTTGTAGTGACATTCTTGCTGGCAACAATAGAGAACTTTCTATCACTTATAGATATATATAGATTTGGCCCAATTGCCAATAGAGTAGAGCATCTTCTCGGAACGATAGTGATAGCATATGTAACAACCAAAATTTATCAAGTTTTGAGAATAGACAAAAAAATTGCAACAAACTATCTTTTTAGCCACCTGGTCTTTATGACTACAGTTTTTTTCGGGGTTTTAAATGAGATAATCGAATACTTTTCGGATTCACTACTTGGATCTCATCATATAGGCTCAGGCTATGATACACAGCTTGATCTACTTATGAACCTATTGGGAGCAGGTATTTTTACCTTTTATCTAATCACTGTTAAAAAAAGTAGGCACTAGACAAAAAGTGATAAATCTTTTCTTTTAGTCTATACTAACAGCAGAGCAGGGAAATAATTCTAAACTAAAGCAAAATGCTCAAACTAAGCGATTCTATAGACAAAATCCCTCTGATAGGTCCCCAATACAAGACCTTGCTAGCCAGACTATGTATAAATACAATTCAAGACCTCCTCTACCATTTTCCTTCATATTATTCTGATACCTCACAGATATCACTAATAACAGAACTAAACACCCTTGAAAAGAAGACTATACTTGCCACTGTGACCAAGTTGAAAAACATTAGAACTAGATATAGAAAATTTATCACCGAGGCGGAAGTGGAAGATGAGAGTGGAAAAGTCGATATAATCTGGTTTAATCAGCCATTTCTAGGTAAAATTCTTAAAATTGGTTCAACTTTTTTACTCAATGGTAAGCTGAATCCAAATCGTAACAAGCCGCAGTTATACTCTCCTACCTATGAACTATATAAAGGACCTGATACAACCCACCTCGGAAAACTCATCCCACAGTATCCAGTGACAGAAGGGCTTACAAATAAATGGTTTCGAAGCAGGATCAAATACCTGCTTTCTGAGCACACCTATTTGATCGAAACCCTTCCCAAATTTATTCCACAAGAAATCGCAAAATGTTATGCATTGAGGGATAAAAAAAGTGCAATTTTGGATATTCACTATCCAGGGGACAAAAGCGCTCTAAAAGATGCCAGAGAATATTTGGCCTTTGAAGAACTTCTCGATATCCAACTCAAACTTCTGAAGAAACAAAATACTCGAAGGCAGCGTAGGGGACCAAAATTTGAAATTGCAAACGACAAAATAAGCAGATTTCTTAAATCACTAAAATTTTCTCCAACAAAAGCTCAAAAAAGGGTAATAGCAGAAATAACTGAAGATTTCAAGGAAACGTTCCCGTCCAATAGGCTGATTCAAGGAGACGTCGGCTGTGGAAAGACACTTGTTGCCGCCGCTGTTTCTATTCCTGCAATTGAATCCGGATATCAGGTCGCCATTTTAGCTCCAACTGCAATTCTTGCAAAACAGCACTATGAAACACTATCAGATCTCTTCGAAAGGAAATACAAAATTCAGCTGATCACAAGTGAAACAGCAACAATTAACAATAAAGAAATCAAGCTGAGCCAAATATTTGTTGGCACCCATGCACTTCTTCACCGCAAAAAATCCCTTTTGAAAAAATTGGGACTGGTGATCGTAGACGAACAACACCGCTTTGGAGTAAAACAGCGCGAAACACTTGTTTCACAGGACGGGAAATCAGTTTTTCCCCATAAAATTACTATGACAGCAACACCTATCCCAAGAAGTATTGCTCTTACTTTTTTTGGAGATTTGAATATTTCGATAATCGACGAAATGCCAGCCGGAAGAAATCCAACTAAAACTCACCTTGTTCCACACGCGAAAAGACAGGCTAGCTACAGGTGGTTGGAAGAAAGAATTCAAAAGGAAAAGTCACAGGTTTTTTGGCTATGTCCTCTGATAGAAGAGTCAGAAAAACTGCAGACAAAAGCTGTGATAACAGAATATGAAAAACTGGAGAATAAAATATTTCCAAACCTTAGAATTGACCTCCTTCATGGAAGACTTTCTGAAGAAGAGAAAAATGACAAAATCATCCGAATGAAACAGGGGAAAACGAATATACTGGTCTCAACATCTGTAATAGAGGTCGGCATGGATATTCCCGGCGCCGATATCATAGTGATCGAAGGGGCAGAACGCTTCGGTCTAGCGCAGCTGCACCAGCTGAGGGGTAGAGTAGGAAGAAGAGCCAACCAAGAGTCCTGGTGCTTTCTGTTTACATCAGAAAATGCTTCCCCAGAGGCTGTAGAAAGACTGAAATACTTTGCAAAGATAAATGACGGGTTAAAAGTGGCTGAGTATGATCTGAAGCGCAGGGGTCCCGGAGAGGTATATGGGACAAAGCAGGCCGGAATACCGGATCTGAAGATAGCTAGCTTAACAGACATTCGATTGATAAAGAAGACTCGAGAGGCAGCAGAGAAGATGATTCGTTCTTAGCAATGGTTAAATTTAAATTGATATTATTTGTTTTCCCTCATAAAAGAGAGTCAGCTTTCAATCATGACCGTTCCGTCTTGCTCAAACCTTTCGATCATTCTAATCGCTGCTTGCCTGGTAAGAAGTATCGGAACAGAAGGCTGACTTTCATCATAACATCCATTTAATGATTGATCTTCATATAACGCTCTAAGCTCTTCATGTCCATATACCCTCCCATCAGATAAAACCCTGCTTACTTCAAATCTTCCCGCATGAAGAAAAATTATACATTTTCTCTCATCGGAAGCTAGGTATCTTAATTCTTGAACACTAGTACGATCGCAAGTTACAGTGATAAAAAGCATCTGATCTCTATAAAAGGCATATAATCCCTGTTGAGCTTGCCTTGGACCAGTTGTCAGCCCCCATACGATATCAACCCTTACCTCAGCAGGCGGAGAATTATGAACTACTTCTTCATCCATAATAATTCGAGAATAACTAAGATAAGAAACTAATTGTAAGTCACAGATATAGTCTCAAATGTTATATTGAGCTGCCTCCATAAGATATCCATATTCCCTGTTCTAATCATAGTTAGAATCATCTCTCTAGGATCAGGAAGCGTGGGAGGAACCTGAACCCGGATCTGTCCTTTCCATCTTACTTCCGATCCGGAAATAAAACCTCCTACTTCTGCCGCTAGTAGACGGTCTTCATATTCGAGAAGTCTGCTATGAGGAGCATATAAGAAAACTTTCTCCACGGATCTCCCTCCCGCATCAACTAAAAATTCGCTTGATATTGCCGCCTCAACCCGCATATGCCCATTATGTCCTACACGCAGATGGAGCTGAACTCCATAATTCAAAGTCCCGACTTCACCTGATGAGAAATCAACTATTGTACCCTGAAAAATCCCTAAACTAGGGGATATGTAGGCAATGTACTCTATGCCTTCTATTTCTGGAGTACCTTCCGGGACAGCGATGCCACCTATTTTATAAAGATTTACTTGTAATCGTACGTCTCCTTCTTGCAGCAATCGGGGATATGCAGTTAGAGATAATTGCGGATATCTCTCAGATGTGCAACACATAATAATCTGTCTTTGTGGAGCAGCTTTGACTTCTAAACTACCTAGCTCCAAAAGAACTGCATTATATAATCCAGCCTTAGCTCCATCTAACTGATATGGATATACACAGAGCTCAAAAGCATCAAATCTGGATCCTACTGACCTATATCCTGGTTCCTCCATAAATAGTTCCAAAAAAATTAATTTTATAAATTCCCTTAATAAGACAGAGGAAACTCCCAATTAAAAGTAACTTTTCCCACGAAAAACATGGGCTGTACAAAATCACATTTCAACTTTCATACCAAAGGATTTCCTTCCCGCCTTGCCACCAGTAATTTTCTATTTTATTTTGAGCTGGATTTATTTCTCGCATCTTATAGTATATAATTACAACATAATAATCTTGACTTGAAATGGACACAGGAAAACTAAAGATCGAGTTCTCAACCGACATAACTGGTACAGCATATTCGGTATACAAAAGCTGCGGGTGGCTGATAAAAGGCCTTTATCAAAAGAATGGTTTTATTCCAGCTTCAAGACACTTCCTAAAGTGTCCTAGAGCAATCGGTTTCCCCAAGATCGACTATATGGCCTGTAAAAACTTCTGGGAGAGAGTAAAGAGGTATAAGATAGATTCACTGCCAAAGGACAAAAGGATACTGAGATTCTTGAGTAAAAACATCGATGTCTTTTTGTATAAGGGTAGAATGGATAAACACAAGAAAAAGCTAGACGATTTCTGGAAGAAGAATGGATCGAAATTTTATCGATTCCTTTGTGAATTATATCCAGAATTCAAAACAAAAACTTTGATGATTAATATCTTCTCCGTACCTTATGGCTCGCTTTGCGGTTTTGCCTCTGTACAAAACATCTCAAAGGAAAAACTTGAAGGTTACGTTTACCTAAGAATTGATATGCCTGAGGATCAGCTGATTGAAGGAATTTTTTCGGCACTTCTTTCAAAGTCACTCCTGAAAAAATATAGCTGGAGCCAGAAAGAAGCGATAATCGATTACCTGGTTGAAAGATTCTTCAAAAGTATCAATTTAAAGAAAAAATTCTTCGAAACAACAAAAATAATCGAAAATCAGGAAATAAACAAGAGCCTGCTTGAAAACTCGAAAAGATTCGTAGAAAAACTACAGATACCTCTTAACAGCCCCTTTAGGATCAAAAAGGGAGATATATACTTTTACGGTAAAAAGCTAAATCAAGTGTACATGCCGGTTGAAAAGAAGATTTTAAAAAGTTTTCTGCAAAAAGATGATCATGTTCTCAGTTATGATGAGATAGGAGACGCAATATGGAATGATAAGAGCGGAAAAAATTTCTCACTTTGGGCCATAAACAAGAGAATCCACAGGCTTAGAAATAAACTCGCAAAAGAAGGTATGCCTAGATCAGCACTGATGACAGTAAGAGGAGTGGGGTATTATCTAAATAACTAAAAGAGACCAACTACTCGTCCAAACTCAGAACAAGCTGGCCAGCCCCTCTTACAATGACATTCAGCTTCTTTAGTCCATTTCTGCACCAGTACACTGCCAGAAGAATTCAACTTTTTTTGTTGTTGTATTAACATAGCATGTAGGTTCACACAAATCCTCATGACCTGTATTCAGCACATAGAACGCCCAAGTACCATTCATTGTCACATTGCAAAAGGGATTCGAGTAATCAACTGTTCCGTAGTCAGAACAATCCCCAATATATTTCACCAGGGTCTTTGCTTCTGTCAGACTCATTCCGTTGCAACTTTCAGAATTGTCGCAATCTTCGGGACAATTACACTTATTTTCTCCAAGCCCGCATACTCCATTTCCGCATTTTGAACAAGTCATAGAGCCGACACAGGCCAATGAACAAATACCATCAGTTCCGGGCTTATCGCAGGAAATAGGAGTCAGTCCACTACAGCAAGGTAGATAATCAGGGACTACCGCATAGGAATACCCCTCAGCTGTACATTGCACTTCGTCTTCAATCTCTTCTTCTTCTTCAGAAATAGCCCCATCTTCATCCTCTAGACCCGGATCATCAGTTGTCCAGAACCTATCAAACCAGTAATAGTCATCTGACAAAGCAACTTGCAGATTTGGTCCAAATAAACCTTTCTTTGGCGTTATCAGAACTCTGTTTACATTCAACTGCGTGAAACTAAATTCAATCTGCTTGCCTTCATCTTCAGCACAAGCAAAATCAACCTTACCGTCATCCCTGATATGTTCGAAACAACTTTTCTTGCCACATGACCAAACTAATAAATTTACCTCTGACCGATCCGATAATTGTTGCCCCGCTCTTTCTACAGGATCAACAAGAAGAGTATCATTATCCTTTATCTCAATAGGATTGGGACATTGATAGACATAACCGACTGCCTTTTTACCAAAGTAACCGCTACCTCTCTCTGGATCATTTAAGACTTCAGTTCCATCCTCATACTTGATAATGCTGACACACTCAAGTTGATCGTGATCATCTATTCTTAAACCAATCTCCCCCTCTCGCTTTCCGAATGTATATACCAACAAGAAATAAGTTCCTGTATCCATAGGAGAAAACTCCATATGAGTATCCATTTCTTTTGACACAGATCTGCCAGTACTATCAAAAAGCTGTGACCTGATATAACTTTCCTTATTTTTCGACGTTTCTTCAGCCCAAATAGCTAACCGTTGACCTTTATAAGCCACGAAGGAGTACCCTCGGGCATATCCATCTTTGTAGGTAACATCTTTATTTGTGATTTCATCAACAAGAATATCTCCCATCACTTCTATTTCTCTATACTGAAGCCCTTCAACAATATCTGGCATATCTACAGAGGGTTCAACCTTAACATCTTCGACAATTGGTCTCAATATTTCATTTATTATAGTTTCGCTACTTTCAAATTCACCACCGAACACTCTTACTGTCAGAGACTTATTATCATCCTCAATTTTGCTTGTCAGGACATTTGTCTCTCCATCGCCAAATTCTTCAATCCCCCGCAAGAGAGTCACTTCTGTTTCATCAATCTGCTTCTTTTCTGAGCTAGTGTATTTTATTAGGGAATTCTCCGATATATTTGCAAGTTCCGACGAAGCCGCTTCGACTTCGATTCTTTGATTTTCTCTATCACCTGTTTTGACTGCTAGAAAGTTGTGTCTGTCACCGGAGTCGATAATTTTCACACTCCAGTCCTTCTTCAATAAAACAGTAAACCCTACATCTAGATTCTCGATAACACTATCCCGAATCTCTGCGACACTCAGCTGACTGTCATCTTTTTTTTGTGTAGCATAATAGACTGTAAGTGAAACAATTCCGCATAGTAATAGAACCACAATGAAAGCACCCATAAACTTTAGACTTTTCATAGTGAAAATCTTTAAAAATATATTTCCACTGTCTATACGCACGTCTTTCGTCAAAGTTACATCCTCATTTTCAGATTTTATCCTCAATAGAGCTTCCGTTTGATTCTCCCAAGCACCATCGGGAGATATTCTAGTATTCCTAAGGATATCTTCTATTTTCTTCTCATTGATTTCACCCATTACTATTTATCATTAATTTAAGTTTATTTAATGTTCTATGAATTTGGACCTTAGTCGCTGACTTTTTCTTATTAAGTACAGCTGCTACTTCTTCGATTTCCAGTTTCTCAACAAAACGCAGAACCAATAAATCCTTCTCATCTTCACTTAGCAACTCCATTTGCTTGAAAACATGGTCCCTTAGGATCTCATCATCAGCATCCGCTACATTATTATGCGATTCAATTCCTTGAGATTCATCATAACTCACCTGTTTCCTAATGCTTGATCTTCGCACATGGTCGATAACAGAATTTCTCGCTATTCTAAAAATCCAGGTTTTCAAAGAAGCTTTTTGAGGATTATACAAAGTCCTTTTCTCCCAAACTTTCAAAAAAATATCCTGCGTAATATCTTCAGCAACCTCTTTGTTTCTGTATACCCGTACAAAAACGTACTTATAAATAAGCTCCTTGTATTCATGAAAAACTTTAATAATGTTCTCCCGCGTTATCATATTTGCTATTTCTATCTATACGCTAGATAGAGTCTCGAGTTACAAACAATTTAGAAAAGTACAAGTATTATTTAAACAAACACAGGAATAGTCCTCACAAGTGATATGGCAATTGTCAGAATAGTAACAAAACCCGATATGTAGCGCACATCACCATCATCCCGAAATATCAACATATAAAATAAGCAAATCATGGATATCTTGGAAACAGAATAAAGCTGTCGCATAAAAGGGGATTTTAGCAGGAATCTAAGGATTTTTTGCTTTACCTGATCAAAAGGAGCTTTGCCCGAATCCGCAAAACCAATTAACCGCTGGTACTCAACTAAAAAACCTTTTACAACAAAATAATAAAGTGGCAAAGGATTTATCAAATGCAGATAGACAAAAGGCACTATCATAACTATTTCTGCTATTCTGTCACCAACTATGTCGTAAAAGGCTCCAAATCTTGATTCTTCCTTCAACTTTCTTGCGACAATACCATCCAATGTATCTGTAAGAAATATCGCAATGATAATGATAAGACCAGGGATAAGCCCAAAGATCTCTGGGGTAGAGGAGAGAATGACAGCAAACAAGGTCACAAGAATTATTCTTGAAGTTGTTATCAAGTCACTTATTCTAAATTTTCTCTTTTTCATAAGTTTCCTAGAAGAATCATTGAGTGTGCTAATGGGCCAATAGGCCAATGAGCTAATGAGCTAATTAGCTTATTAGCTGATCTGCCAACTACCCAACTATCAATCTTATCTCACAACTAAATTTTTAATCAAACATGTACCTCTCTGATTACCTGCTTCCCTAGTTTTCGCCAAAGGCGAACCAGCCTATGGCTGGACCTAGTTACCTGATTACCTGGCTACCTAATTTTCAATTTTACTGTCCGCAATTCTATAAGCAATCTTCTCAACCTCTCTTAAAATTCTGTGATATATGCTCGCTTTCCTACCTCCAAAAACATAAGAAAACGGTTCAACCAAAATCCTGTACCTGATGCCTGCCAAATATGCTCCATACATCTCCGTACCTATCTTATCCCCAACCGCTATAGTTCTCTCCGGAGAAACATCGAAATGCTTCATCGCATCTATGAATCCCTCTGGTGAAGGCTTATCGCTTCGAACAACGTTGTATATTCCCAGCGGCGTGAGCACCTTATTCAATTCAGCTGTCCGCTGCTTTGTACAATTGGAAAAGACTGCCACCTTATACCCCATATCAATTATTCTTTTCAGCAAATCGGACATGTCCGAATTGAGTCTGCCGCCGAATTCTACAAGAGTATCATCAAAATCAAAAATAACTAAATCTGTTTTAGCTTTTAAATTCTGGAAATCGATTTCGAAAACACTCTTTTTATTTTCAGTAAGAATTCTTACTCGCCCAAATACTCCCTTAATCCAGAATTGAACATATTTTGAATAGTTCATATCTGATAACTGCTACAAATACCAGAAATTATAATAAGAAACTGATCAAAGTGTAAAGGATATCTTCCCCTAGCTATAGATTGCACTCTCCAACTTATCTTCTCGATTATAAACACAACTTAGCAAATTTGCGTATCAAAGTAAACCCAACATAAATCTCCACTCTTGTACGCTTGCCGAATCAGCTTGAAAGAGGAGTAATCTCCATAACATTACTCATCATTTGAAAGCTACCGGCTACGGTCTAGAAAATACAATCTAGCTGAGCCTAACAGCATCCATGGTTCGGGAGTTGTACTCCTGTAATCTTTATTCCCAGATTTTCATTATTTCTCTACAATAAACACCATCTCAGTTTGAAACTGCAACTGCTTAACACGATTTCTATACTTGCCAAACTGTTTCAAGAACTCCGAAGTATAAAAATTATTCATTCCTTTTCCCTTCCCTGACAGACTCCAAACAGGGTAGGAGATTACAAGGAATTTACATTTTTGAGCAAGAACTCCTTTCAGATAATCTTTCGATTGATGTTCCAGGCATGGCAATAGTTTAAACAAAAAAACAACATCCGCATATTGGAACTCGCCCAAGAGAACATCGCCAGTATCAACCTCTGCCTGACTATCAAGTTTCAGTAATTTTAAGACATCTCGAAGAAAATCTACCTCCTCAATATCGATATCATACGCCTGATATTTTGTTGATTCCGGAAGATCCATCCAAAGTATAGAAAGGGGATTGAGCCCGCATCCGTGATCTATAATAGAAGCTGGCTTGCCGGTAATTTTAAAGATCTCTATGTAGAATTTATCGAAAATAGAGATTCTTTCTCTTGAAGAACTTTGCAGCTTGAGCAACTCCAACGATATACTTTTCTTATCAAGACCTTGGTCCAATTGGTCATAAACCTTCCGAATTAACTTCTTAAAATTTGGACGGGTTCTAAAGTAAGCACCCCAAATTTGATGGAGTAAATTACGTGCTTCTTTTTCAGCTCGTTTAATTCCAAAACGAAAAATACAATCATCTACAACACGCTCTATAGTTTTGTAGTAAATCGCTTTGTATTTACGAGAGTTTTGAATGTTTTGAATTATGTTCAGTCTTACTGCAGTCATTGATTCTAAGCATTTGAAATTTGGATTTTTAAATTATTATTTATATTTCTCATAAAATACTTTCTTTTCATCAAAATCCTTTTCGCCATAATACTTAGGCCAATATGAAGGGTACCCTAAAGCCATGATGCATAGTACTCGCTTCTTTTGTGGTATATCTAGTAATCGCCTTACAAATTCTTCGGCATTTTCACCGTCAACAGTTTTGCCCTCCCGAATGTGTGCCCAGCAGGTCCCAAGTCCTTGATTTGTCGCCTCAAGATATATCTGACCAGCAGCCAAGCTGCAATCTTCTACCCATTTGGAGCTTAACTCCTCGTCACCAATGATTACTATTGCAACCTTAGAGATTCCAACAAATGAGGCCCAGGGACCGGAATCGGCTAACTTCTTGAGCATGTCCTTATCCTTCACAACAACAAATTCCCAGGCTTTCTTATTCTTGGCAGAAGGAGCTACCATAGCCGCATTCAATATTTCTCGGATCTTCTCGTCTTCAACTTCCTTATCTTCAAATTCTCTTATGCTTCTGCGTTTTTTGATGATATCAAGCATTTTGTCTTCTACTATTTAAAATATAAACTAATTGAAGCCATTCTATGAAAAAATTACCTCAAATTATTTTAGATAACCCAGCTTTTTTAATAATTAATCATAAGTTTTTCTCTGAAATCATTTTCAACTCTAGCCAATTCTTCAAATCCTCTTGACATATTATCCCAATCTTGCGACATAGCATAACAATGTAAAGATCCGAATAATCTCGACTGTGAATACTTTAATTCGGACAATACGATATCAAACTTTTTGAAATACCTGGCATAGTCATTTGACCTTTTGGCTCCCAAAGGAAGCGCAAAATTCACATACCACTTAGCTTCACCATCTTTTAGTCCATACTTTCTTAGCCGCCTTGCATAATTGATCAAACCCTTACTGCCAAGCTCAAACTTGTCATTTTGAGGAACCTTTCCGGCTTGAATGTAGTTATATTTCATGAATTTTATCGCCTTTTCAAAAACCTCGTTTAGAGCAGGAGAGTCAACACGCTTTAGATTTACAATGTACCTGTAAAAGCCCTTTTTATAAGAAATTCCATTTGCCTGCCAGGATTGTTTTAAATCGTCTAAATTGATAAAGACATGGGGAAAACACTCGGGATCATGTAGATACAACCGATCATCCTCAATTCTGTAACCAAGGATATAATGATCCGCTCCTTTCAAATATTTGTACTTGGGATTGTATTTAAGGTACCCCATATCTAGAGGACCCATAACTGCTGGCGATTTCTCCAAGTCTTTTCTGAGATCGTCAATGGGAAAATCATCCTTATTTTCTGATACTTTCATCTCGCAGGAAAACCCCAGAAATTCTAATGCCTTTGTAATTCCTAGATCCGGAAGGGTAGGGTGATTATGGAAAAGCATCAGATTGTCTTCTTTATTCCATTTCAATCCAAGACTCATACCTGTAAGAACTTCTATAAGCGCCGGATCAATATCCTCTCCGATACTGTCAAGAAGCATCGCTGTAGAATTTGCATAGCAATATGCCCCGTTACCTATGTAGTTGTAGATACTTCTGCTCATATTATTCTAGTCCTTTCTTAAATATTATCTTTTTACCTTTCGGCTAGCTAGTTGGCTTTTAAGCCTATCAACTAATCAGTAAAATGTCTTTTGAATTTGTTCATTCTTTTACTGTTTTCTGTTTCGCTGTCAGCTGTTAGCTATCTACTGTTTGCTGCTTTCACTGAGCTTGCCAAAGTATTTGCTATTTCCTCCTCTCCGAAGTCCATAAACTATCCCACCAGCAATGAACTTTTCCTATTCTCACCTTTCTAGCTATTTCTTTTGCTGTTTTGGAGTACATTCTCTTCTCTTGTTCACGTCCTTCAAGCCATGTGCGAGCTTCCATATTCCCATTTGTAGAATATTCCTTAAGGAGTAATACTTGGTCCAGAAGATCTGCATCTTTTGCTATTCTGGCCTCTTTTGTTTTCCTCTCGTTGTATTCGTGTGCAAGCTTATACAATTCATTGTCACCTGTGAGCCCCTTGAGCTGATCCCGAATCGCTTCCTCCTCAAAAGCCTTGACATAACGTTTATAAACCCAATTTTGATCACCTGTCCTGGACTCCGGCAGATCATGGACAAGACACATAAGTACCACCCTTGATACATCTGCTTTTTCGCTTTTGGCTAGCAGATAACCAATCACAATAGTTCTATAAGAATGAGAAGCAATGTTATCTGACAAATCATCTGTAAGTAAATTCTGCCTATGAGACCTAAGTGTTTTACGCAAAGTCCCAACTTCAAACATGAGTTCGACATATCGATCAAGAGTGCTTCGTGATTTTTTGACCATCGAAACCTATTAAGATATAAAGTAACTAGGCAGATAAATGAAATATCATGCCTAATGTGTGAATTAGATAAGAACT
>JAQVGX010000091.1 GCA_028696515.1 Candidatus Dojkabacteria bacterium
ATATGGGCTATTCACCGGAAGTCGTTACCGGCATCTGGGTCGGCAATAATGATAACTCTCGGATGACTTATCAAGCCAGCGGTTGGATGTCTGCCAGGCCAATTTGGATCGATTATACAAATAAGATAGTTGGCAGATTTAAGGCTACTTCCTTTCCTCGTCCAGGGGGAATCGTAACAGCTGCTACTTGTCTGGATAGCAGTCTTCTGGCAAGTGATAATTGTGATGCAATCTCAGATTTGTTCATACAGGACAAGATGCCTGAGAAAGATAATACGCATGAAACTTATAAAGTTTGTAAAGATCAGCAAAATCGGCTTGCGAGGGATATAGATATTGAACTAGGCTATGCGGTAGATAAGGTTTTCGGATATATAAAAGCACCAAAAGAAGAATGGCAACCTTACTGGGATAAGATCTTCAATCAAAGCGCTCCGCCAACTGAATACTGCACAAAAAACAGGAATCCATCAGGTGATAAAAATCCTTGGGTTGTGATTTCAAATCCGGAAAACGGTATCCAAGTGGATCAAGGGGAGTCTCTTGCACTAGATATAACCGCCTACTCATCAAGTACAGAGATTGAAAAAATCGAAATCTATATAGATGATATTTACATTACGCAGGCTACAAATAACCCATTTGTGGCGAACATAACTGTTCCTTTCAGTATTTCCGATGGTGCACACACTCTTACGGCGAAAGCCTTTGATGCAGCTGGGAGATCTGGCAGTGCGTCTGTTTCGATTATTGTGGGGGATGTTATTTCTATAACTTATCCTGAAAATGGTTCAACTATAACACTAGGATCTTCGGTTACTATAACAGCCCTGCATCAGGGAGCGACAAGCGTGAATTCGGCCAGTGTCAGGATAAATACTACAACTTACAGTATGACTGCTTCCGGTGATAATTCATTTACCTACTCATGGGTTCCGATAAGTGAGAGGACTTATACCGTAAGAGTTGTATTAAACTTGAGTGACGGTAGCAGTATCTCTTCTTCGCAAATAGTTGTATACGTATCACTAATAGCGGATTTTGACTATGTTTATGGGGAATGTCTTTCCTGCAAGAAGGACTCTAGCTTCTTATTGTTCCCTTGATCTTGGCAATGGCCTTTGTCATAGCTTCAATGTCATTCTTGATATCCTTGTCTCCTAGAGTTTTATTTTTGGACTGAAGAGTTACCTTTATGGTTATGCTCTTTTGTTCTCCCTTATCAAACACGTCAATTATTTCGACATTTTGAAGATACTTGCTCTCTGTCTTGGAGAGACACTCGAGCAAATCAGCGGCTTTGGTTTTTTTATCCACTAATATGCTCAGATCTCTGGTCACAATAGGGTACTTACTGATTGGCACATACTTAACTTGTGTTTGTCTGAGGTTGAATAACTTCTCAAAATCAAGTACGAAGATCGAAGTGTTTTTCTTGATGTTCCAGTTTGAGAGCACTTCCGGATGAACATTGCCGAGATGGCCGATGATCTCATTTTCGACTTTTATCTCTCCCTGCTGTTTAGGGTGTAAATAAGCTTTGTCTTTGCTTTTCAAAAACTTGACGCCCTCAAACATCAACTTGTCTAAAAAGGTTTCAATTGCAGCTTTGATCTTGAAAAACATCTTATCTTCTTCTAGATTTTCACAGATAAGACCACAAATGTTTCTTGGCTGAACAGGGATTCCTTCGGAATTCAATTCTTTGGTGTAAATTCGTGCAAGTTCGAAGTATGAGAATTTATCAAAATATCCTAGGTTCGGTTTTACTTTCTCAAGTAGTCCTGGTACGAGACTGTTTCTTAAGTAGTTAAGATCCGGAGAGATCGGATTGATGATTTTCATACATTGACTTATATCTAGAAGTGTATTCTGATATTGAGTCTCTCCTGTAAAAGAATAAGTGTAGATTTCGTCAAAACCCAGGGCCGAAAGAGCTGTTTTTGCAATTCTTTGAAAGCTCAACATATCGTCAACGAAGGGAGTATCTAAATCCCTTTGAGGAAGTGTAGGGATGAATTTATCATAACCGTAAATCCTTCCCACCTCTTCAATAAGATCCTCCTTTATTGCTAAATCATGACGAAATGTAGGAACCTCAACTTCGATGTTTGTTGCACTGGCCTCTGCTCTTTTTACTTTGAGTTCGAGGGATTCAAGTATACTTATGACTTCTTCCTTGGAAGGTTCTATACCAAGCAGCTTTTGAACACTGGAGATATCAAAATCTATGGATCTTTCCTTCTCCGGTTCTGCGTACATATCGATTACTTCACAGGCAATTTCTCCCCCAGAGATTTCCAGTATCAATTCGACTGCTTTCTGAAGAGCAGGTAATGTAAGGTTGGGATCTTGTCCCTTCTCGAACCTAGTGACCGCATCCGTCCTAAGTCCCAATTCCTTTGACGATCTTCTATTGTTGTACATCTCAAAGTTTGCAGACTCTAAAACTATATCTTTTGTGTTTTCGTCTATTTCACTGTTTACTCCTCCCATGATTCCTGCTATTCCAATTGCCTTGTCCGGATCGCATATCAATAGGTTCTTTTCTCCAAGTTCACGTTCTTCTCCATCCAGTGTAGTTATCTTTTCACCTCGTTTTGCAGTTCTAACTATGATTCTTGGAGCCGAAAGCTTGTTATAATCAAATGCGTGTAATGGCTGGCCAAGATCAAGCATAACATAATTTGTCGCATCAACAATGTTGTTTATTGGTCTAATACCAGTAGAGAGAAGACGCAGTTGTAACCAAAGAGGAGATTCTTTTACCTTGACTCCGTGAATTGCAATTGCAGTGTATCTCTTGCAAAACTCTTGATTCTCAACCTTAACTACAAGAGGTAGTGTTTTTGTAGGAATAAGAGGTTCGTCAACCAGATGGTATTGGAGCTTTGTCTTGAATATAGCTGCTGTCTCTCTTGCTATCCCCAAATGAGAGAAACAATCAGGTCTATGAGTAAGTGATTTATTTTCTATTTCAATCACTTTATCATTTATGATTCTTGTGAGGTCATCTCCAACTTTTGTCTCTTCAGGAAGAATCCAGATCCCTTCATGATTCTCTGTAAGTCCCAATTCTTTCTGACTGCAGAGCATACCCGACGACCTGACCCCGTTTATTTCTGTTTCGTGTATTTCGAAAATGCCTTGTTCACCAAGTTCTTCATTTGGATTCAATACTGTTCCCCCAGGAAGTGCTACTGGGACTTTTGCCTCTTCATATAAGTTAGTTGCAGCACATACAATTGTTCTTTTTCTTGCAGATCCCACATCAACGATAGCAACTTGCAGCTTATCCGAGTTTGGATGAGTTTTAAGCTCTTTTATTTCCCCAACAACTACATTCTTTAAGCCAGCCCCGAATAGGGTTAATTGTTCAACTTCAGCAAGACAGGAAGTGATCTTCTTTTGAAATTCTTCGTCAGAAATTTCAAAGTCATTTGGCAAGTATTGTTTTAACCAGTTGTAGGATATTAACATTTCAGAAAAGAAAAAATTAAAACTGTCTGATGAACCTGAGATCACCTGAGTGAAAATGTCGGATGTCTTCTATTTTTTCTCTAAGCATAACAAGCCGATCTACTCCGAAGCCCCAGGCAAAACCTGAATAGACATCGGGATCAATTCCTCCCTCTCGCAACACAAAGGGGTGGATCATGCCACAGCCCAGAATTTCAAGCCAGCCGGTATACTTACATACTCTGCAGCCTTTCTGGTCACACAGTGTACAGCTGAGCGCCATGCCATTCCCGGGTTCGACAAAAGGAAAATAATCCGGATCTAACTTCACTTTAACATCTTTTTCAAACACTTTGCTGAAGAAAATTTTAAGAGTTCCTATCATATCGGAAAGTGTGATCCCCTTATCGACATATATTCCTTCACATTGAAAAAGAGTATGTTCGTGTCTTGGATCAGTGCGTTCGTTTCTAAATGTATGTCCTATAACAACTGCTCTTATAGGGGGTTTCCTCATTTTCATGACTCTATTCTGCATAGAAGAGGTATGGGTGATTGGAATAAACCCTTCCTCTGTCCAGAAAGTGTCCCAAATATCCCTTGCAGGATGTCCTTCAGGCAAGTTCAAACTTGTGAAGGTGTGATAATCATCGTCTATATCATATGGTTCAAAAACCTCAAAACCCATTAGCTGGAAGATATCTTGGATTCTCCAAATCATTTGGGTGTTGGGATGAATGTGACCTATGTGTTTCTTTAATGCGGGTATAGTAACATCAATGTCGCTAGCCTCATTCAATGACTGGATTTGTTCCAACTCACCCTGAGTCTTCAAAAAACTCGCTTCAAGGGCTTTTCTCACTTCATTTGATTTCTTCCCCACTGACGGTCTATCTTTTTGAGGTAGGTTCTGAATAGAACGAAGTATTTTTGTCAATTTACTTTTGCGTCCAAGATATTGCGTTCTAAGTTTTTCGAATTCTTTCAAGTTCTTTACCTTTTTTAGATCACTGCCTGAAGATTTTTCAATACTTTCTAGCAATTTCAAAGTGTCGTTCATAAAAGACTTGCTAATATGATATTTCTTTTGTAATTCTCAATTATACGTTTCTCAGGAAATTACGTCAATTGGAGGATTTTATTAAATAGACAGATATATGATGTTAAATAATTTCTGGGAAAACTTCATCATAAGCCTTCGAGCAAAAAGATATAAGAGCAGCTTATCTTCTTTGTTTTTACTTAGTTATTATGCTATCTTATATAGGGTATAAGTTCAGAATTTTTTAATGTTTAACAAGATTAAGTGGCTAAGGCAGATTCCTTTAACAACAAGGGAAAAACAAAATCTCTTAGAAATTTGGCTATCATTATACTACTTGCTGCTATCCTGATTCCTGTTTCGGTAATGGGTGTAATGTATGTTCTTGAACTGAGGACTGAAGCAGGTCCAACTGAAAAACCTCAGGAAGTTGAGGTCTCCAATCTTTTGGATACAACAGCGACGATTACTTGGACAACTCTCAGTGCGGAAACTACAGGTTATGTAAAGTTCGGGACTACTAGTGCAGTAGAAAATGTAGCTTTTGATACTAGAGATGTTAGTGATGCTACCGGAAGCTACGAGCTGCATTATATAGATCTGATAGACCTAAATCCCGGCACTGTTTATCATTATGCGATAGTTGTTGGGGGGAAAGAATATAAAAACGGCAATGAATACTATAAGTTTAAGACCGGTCCAATGCTGGATGTAATCGACACGCCGAAACCCGTAAAGGGTTCTGTCGAAGATCCTAGTGGAGGGAATGAGGAGTTGATAGTATATATGTATGTACAGAAGGAGGATGTAATATCGAATAAAATTTCAACTATAACTTCAGATAAGAACTATACTCTCGATTTGGCAAATCTCAGGACATCTGATTTAAATGAGCTTTTTACAGACCTCGACGGAGCTACATTACATGTATTTGCAGATGGTGCCGGTAGAGGGGAAGGAAGTATAACGACTGAGATATTGTTAGTTGTAAATTAGTAAACACGAGTTTATTGTTTGAACAATGAAGAATGCATTTGTCCTAATCTTTATAATTTTGCTTGTAATAACTGGAGGGCTGGGAGCTTGGTATCTTCTTGGAGGAAATGCAGGTGAGACACCTGTTGTAACCGGACCTCCTACTTCACAAGGTGGTACAGGTAACGATTCTGGTGATTCAGGAGATACAGGTGATGCAGGTGATGCAGATACTTCTGATGATACTGACTGTCCTAAGGGTGTTATATGTCTTGGTTCAGCCTCGATACCTACAATCCCGACTATTGTTCTGGGAAAAGAAGATGTTTATGCAGCTGATGGTGATTCCGGCGATGATGACCAGGATACAGGGGATGAACAGCCGGATAATCCAATTACAGTAAAGGGGAATACTCCGCAGGCTGTCGTTATAAGTAATAAGGATTTTAAGATCTGGTCGGTATCATGGGTAACGAAAGAGGCATCGACAGGATATATAAAATCTAGTTCAAATACACAAGGTCAGGAAAAAAACATTTATGACTCCCGTGATGAAGACGTTTATTCTCTCAAAGAAAGATTTACACATAAAGTTAACATAAACAATTAAGAT
>JAQVGX010000015.1 GCA_028696515.1 Candidatus Dojkabacteria bacterium
AAGTAGTAAGAAAATGCAGGAGGAGTACCCGGAATTGGAGGAATTTGTGTGGGGAGGGAAATTCTGGTCAGACGGCTACTTTGCCGAGACGAGTGGAAAATTAAGTGAATATAGGTTGAGACAATATGTTAAGAAACAACGTTCAAGTATGACACGCGAGGGCTAAAGCCCTGGGCTTCAGCCCAGGGACGGCTTACTAAATAGGCTTTTTCCATTCGCCTATACTATCTTATAGTTTACTTTACGTATTGACTCTCACCTGCTATAATCAAAGTCGCTTTTTTGCAGAAGCTAAGTAACATACATTTTTTAGTATTTCTATACTATTGATGCTGTTATGATTCTTGCTCCAGTGGAGCTTAATTTTAGTGTTTGATTGGCTATTATACGCGATATATCCGACTGGGATCGGATTGCCAAACAATCAAATATCCATCAGAGACTGAAAAGGATAGCAGATCCGCAGCCTGGTTTTCTGTATATGATCAGAAACCTTTTCAGTGCTATAAAATCAATTTTCTAAACTACCCCGGAAAATTCTCTATTCGATCTCGACATAAATGTACGAGGGTTATATTTTTCAACTAGCTGTGTTTTCCTCAGATACCAGACTAGTATAACTACAGTGTTGTAAGCTGGATCTACATGTAGTCTATTCATCGGTTTTTAATCCAATAATGTTAAGAAGCATCTAGGCTGATTGTTATCTATGTTACTTCCTTAGTACTTATTTCGTTACTACTCTATATCTTGTAAAAGTAGGATATTAAGCTTATACTGTATCAAGTTTCATATAATTTTATATTAGCTGGCTTCAGAATGACTAGTCTAAAAGAGGAACTTTCCGGGAATGAGGAAGAGAGCAACATAAGTTTAGACGAGATGTATCCAGTCGAACAAGAGGAGAATCAGGTTTTAAGCAAATCTTCAAGTGGGAAACTCAAAGTATGGTTTCTATCCCTTGGGAAGTCAAAAAAAGTATTAATATTGACTTTGCTGTTTACCGCTATATTACTTTTCCTTGGGGTGTTTATATTGCTTTTCAAGCTGGACTCATATCTGTTCCCCTCCTCTCTTTCTGGCTCTGTTTCAGACAAAGATGGGAAAGCGGTTCAGGGAGCTGTTGTTTGTGTAGAAGATGATTGTTCTACGAGTGAGGTAAATGGTTCATACGTTATTGGAGATTTGAGGTATGGTAAGGTGACAGTTTCTGTGGCGGCGACTAATTTCAATATGAAAGAGTTTAGCTACAATCTGAAGAGAGGTAGAAATAATCTGGATGTAACTGTTGAACCTGAAGGATTCGGAAGCCTTACGGGAAATATCGATCTTGATTTAAGCAAATATGATGATTTAAAGATGTTGATAGACGGTGAGGAAATTTCGCTTACTGAGAATGGGACTTTTTCACTTTCTCGCGTAGCCATAGGTGAACGTACATTAAAGGTCGAATCGAGTTACTTTTTAGATGAAGAGTTTGATATTACCATTAACGAAGGACAGAACAATTTGGAAGAACTCCAGCTAACACCAGCGGCTGATGTCAGTGGGAAGGTTGTTGATGTTTATACTCAAAAACCAAAGCCATCTGTGTTGATAAGATATGCAGATAAGGAAGTGCGTTCTGATGATAAGGGGGATTTCAAATTATCAGATGTGGAGATCGGTCAGTCAAAAATTAAGCTGAGCTTTTTTCTTGAAGATTATTTAGACAAAACCAAGAGCTACAGCCTAAAGCAAGGTCTAAACAATGTAAAAGATGTTGAAATGACAAGGCGTGGTAAGGTTGTTTATGTTTCAAACAGGATGGGAAACAGGAATGTCTATATATCAAATTATGATGGTTCAGCTGAGAAAATGCTTTCTGATAATAAAGGTGATAGTTATTCTCCTTACTTAACTTCTGATGGAAGCACTGTTTATTTTGTTTCAACTCGTGAAGGTATAAAGAACGATAATGGCGGGATTGTTGCACTAGTATATTCTACAGCTGCTAGTGGAGGAGCTATTACGAAAGTTTCTAAAACAGAATACAGCGACTATGGAAGTATAGGTTCCTTTAGTTTTGATTCGATGAAGAGAACTTATACTAAAACTATATATGATTACGATGACGATAGCTATACTGCAAAGTTATATTACGGGAACATTGATGGAAGTGATATGAAGAACGTGTATTCTAAAAAGGATCTTTACATAGAGAGAACTATTGTTGCGAATAACGGAGATTTTCTGCTTTTCAACATAAGTTCAAGTGGGAACTCCAAGGTAAAGAACGGTTTGTACTATCTTGATCCTTCAAATATGTCTACTAGGTTTCTTTGGGAAGAAAATGATGATTATTCTTCTCTATATCCAGTAGCTATATCTCCAAGTCGCAAATTTGTCTTGGTAATGGTATGGGATGGCAAACTTGGAAGACAGGATCTTTGGAATGTTGGAATATTTGATGATGTTTCGTATCGGGTTACAAATACATCAGTTACGGAGCAACAGCCTAGATTTACTCCTGATGGCAGTTACATAACTTATATAACAACTAGGGATGGTGAGGCTGATGTTTACAAGGTAGGTCTTGATGGCAAAGGTGAGACCAAAGTATCGGAAGATGGGAAAGTGAGTGACTATTCTTGGACCTCAGATGGAATTGTTTTTTACAACAGTGATAAAGTAATGTGGGCTATAGATTCTACCGGCAATGTGAAAGCACAGCAGGTAACAGATAGCGTTTTAGGAGCTTACTATGGCTCATATTATTACTACGGTATGGATTAGAGATCATTTCGAAGCTGGCCCCGTAAAACGGGACCAGCTTGTTCTTGCTTCTTTTTGACCTTCTATAGTAAAATTACCAAAGTTCTTTAATAATGCCCCAGATATCTATTTAAGTAAGTACGCTTAGCTTCCGCCTTCGCTAAAGCTACGGCGGACAGGCAGCTGGTTAGAGTATATAGTTCTTTTAAATCAGTTGAGTGACAGATAAAACTAGCAATAGTACTTGGAATGGGGACGCTTAGCTCAGCAGGTTAGAGCATTCGGCTTACATCCGAAAGGTCGCAGGTTCGATTCCTGCAGCGTCCATACTCTACTCTGAGCAGGTTCTCCGCCAGAGGCGGACAGGGATTCCTGCAGCGTCCATACTCTCTATGTATTACTTACACATTTATGGAATCAGATTCTGAGCCAACACATGAGAAGTTGGATCCCGCTATAGGGACATTAATTGTAGCGACTAGAATTAAACTTTTGTATTTTGCTGCTTCAGCTGCTTACCGGTATCAACGAAATAGATTACATGATAAAGAACGGGCTATACGTGAGGTTACGTCTATAACTGAAACCAGAGTTCAACATTTTTTACGTGCTACATTAGAGTTGTCTACTAAACAGACGGGTTTTAATCATATAAAAATAGACTTCGACCCACCTGGGTTTTATCCCAAATTTGTAGGAGGTATGAGGTATGGGATCGAGGGTAATGAGTTTGGAATATTGGTGATGATATGGAGGTTCTCAAGAAGTCTGGGTTTTGCTGATTATTACAGTGATATCGATAAAAATACTGCCATAAGGTATCTAGAGGAAGCTTTAGAGACGAGAAGGATTGTAGAGTCTGTAGTTAACTCAATGCCAGGACAATACTCACAACAAATGATAAGTACAATTTCGGATATATATTCAAGAATTCCAGGTTCAAAAGGTGATTTAGGCGTAGAGTATTTACTTGTAGTTCAAGTGGCTCTTGAACAGAAACTCTTAGGTAGAAAAGGAATAGTTCCTCACTGGACTGAGGTAACATGGGGTTGAGTATTTAGCTTGAAGCTAATATAATGACTTTGCTGCGGTGGTAGTTCAGTTGGCTAGAATATTTCCTTGCCAAGGAAAAGGTCGCGGGTTCGAATCCCGTCCACCGCTTTTTTGATATATTCTCGATTAGTAAAGCTTTCTGATATTGGTTCTCCCGTAAAATAAATCTACGGGACTAGGTCAAACTATAGCTATACTTCGCAAGCTCAGCATAGCTAAGTTTTGTCTTGAGGAATCCCGTCCACCGCTTTTTTTAAGCTATTTTCCTAAATGTATTTTTATATCTATATTCTAGGGAGTAAGAAAAATCATCGGAAGTTATGTAGGTTTTACATCGAAGGAACTCAAACGGAGGTTAAAGGAGCATAATGAAGGTGCAAATAGATTTACACGTGACAATAGGCCGTATAGAGTTGTGTACTATGAAAAGTTATTATGTAAAAGGTGTGCAAGAGAAAGGGAGAAATTTTGGAAAAGCGGTCAAGGAAGAAAATTTATAAAAAGTTTGTGTAGTTCAGTTCTCGCCAAAGGCGAGTCCGCCTCTGGCGGAGGCTAGAATATTTCCTTGCCAAGGAAAAGGTCGCGGGTTTGCTCAATGAGACTTGAACGTTTCAAACCGGGTGTAGAAAAGTTCAAAGACGAATTAGTCCTATCTAGGGAATCCCGTCCACCGCTCCAGAATAGAAAAGAAAAGGGGTAATCTTCTAGAATTCCTGATAATAAAGCCTTTTCATATAATTCATTGGTTCGAGTGTTATCGTGTAAGTTTAATAATAAGGTCTTTCATATCACAGAAATCTTACGATAAAAGGCTTTATTTGGTTTGATCCAAGAGTGATGTAAATTTCTTTCATTTATATGTTAAAGTGCATATAATTCTTTTATGGATAATAAATTATTAATTGAGATATTTAATCTCCATTGGCTTAAAGGAGATTCATTGCATGACTTATGTCTACATGGAAATGCAAGAATTGTCTTTGGTAAGTTTTTGGTTGAAGAGGTTGATAATAAAGAATGGAGTGTAAGTACAATGGTGCTGGAATTAATGAGAACTTGTTTTGTTGATTTTTACCCAAAAGAGAATATAAACTTTCTAATTCCATGTTGCGGACATTCTATGTATGAAGATGAGAATGACCCAAGTAAAGTAATTATATTGGGTTGTAATAATGGTTTCAGTTGGGATATTAAACATAAGTATGAACAAGTGGTACATGAATTCAAAAAAGAAAAAATCATAATGAAAACTAGAGATTGGTTTAAGCAAGTTCTGTTCCTGGTAGAAATTATTGAAAAGGAATATGCAAAGGTGAAAAAAGAACCTTCTCAAGATGCACTATCAGGATATAATGCATTTTGGAGAGAATGGAACTATCTTAAGAAAAAGGTAAAAGCTGAATTATTAAAATAGATAATATGGATTTGGAGTACAATTGAATTCCATTTTGGTTTGAATTTATCCAGTGCGGAGCTTTTGGTTATTATTTTCCTCTCCAGTATATGTACGCATTTTTTGTTAAGCCTTGTTTCAATATGTGTAAGTTAAATTATGATTAGTAAATGTCTTAAGTATATCATCAAAAAAAGAGGGTACCCTGAATGGATAGAAAGTCCAACTGACGAAAATGGTGAAAGTCTGATACTCTATATATCAACTTATCCTGTAGTTGCAAAGTACCTGGCTAAGAGAATTGGTTCAGAGGAAAAGACCATCGCTGAGCTCTGCTGCGGTGTTGGAACCTCCCTGATGTATTTAGGCGAGCATTGTAGAAAAGTAATAGGCGTCGATATTTCCCACGAAGTTTTATCTTATTGCAGGAGCAACTTGGAAGGTGCTAAAAAGGATCCAAGTATTTGCTTTGGGTCCTATGAGTTGATACAGGGAGATATCGAAGATCCAAGAATATTGCGTGAGTTAAAAATGAAAGAAACAGATATCATTCTTTATGATATACCCTATTGGTATGATCACGAAAAGCAACTAACATCGAGAAATCCTGATTTTTCTGACTTCATAGACAAAGTTATGAGCGTAGTTACGGATAAGATAGTAGTTTATGCTCCAAACCATTTTAAAGAAACGCAAATCCATCCAAGTCTTGGTGATTATGAGATCCAACAGGTCTATGTAAATGAGAAATTTGATAGACATATAATATATTTCGGGTCTTTGGTTGAGAAAAAGGGGCTTACATCATTGAAACTTGTGAACTGATCATTTTATCAATATAATTATACTATCACTCTGTTCATTATCTAAATTATGTATTTTCTATGAAAATGAAGAAAATTCTAGTATTTGTACTGCCTATTTTCATTCTTACAGGTCTTTTTATATTTATCATGGATAGAACAAGCCCTTCAAATCCTAAAAAGGAAGAGACTATATCTGATGAAGCGGATCTTCAAGAAAAAGTAGAGGAGATGAATGCTTCTGAAGCAGAGGATTTTGACGAGTTTAAAAAGGAAGACTTAGAAATCGGAAACGGAGAAGAAGTTAAAAACGGAGATACAGTCAGAGTTCACTACACAGGAACATTAATCGACGGAACTAAGTTTGACAGTTCTGTGGACAGAAATGAGCCTTTCGAATTTACTGTCGGTGCCGGGGGAGTTATAGAAGGCTGGGAAAAAGGACTCATAGGCATGAAGGTTGAAGGGAAAAGAAAGTTGGAAATCCCTTCGAGCATGGGTTATGGCGCAGCCGGATCAGGTACTATCCCCGCGAATGCCGGTCTGATTTTCGAGATAGAGCTCTTGGAGATAGTAAAGTAGTAGATAGTGGAGTAGCAAATAGCGGATAGCGAACAGCAAACAGCAAGTAGCAAACACCAGACACCAACCACTTCGGCAATCCGGCAAGCTCACTGCAAGCAAGCTTGATTTGACAAGCTCATCACAAGCAATGCAAGCAGCTGAGAGTTAGGTATTTGGTAGTTAAACTATAAAACAATTTAACAACTAAACAATTTAGCCATTCACTGAGCAGTTTCTCGACTGAGATCAGAATAAATATCCGGTATCATAACTATCTAGCAATACAGCTATATAACAGCCACACCTCAAAATAACACGTAACTCTCAATATGCACTGCTGATTAGCAACTTCATCTAATAAAGAAAACCATGCAAGAATAATTGTTGCTATTTGAAGACTTTTCCGTTATCTTTACAGAATAAAATCTTAAAAATCTGATATGGATAAATCATCTAACCTCGAAAAGCTTAGAAAGGACATTCAATCATTGCTGGATACGGTAGAGCAGGTAATGTTCGGGATGTCGCATGTAACAAAACTTATCATTATAGCTATCATCTGTAATGATCACATTCTTCTAGAAGATGTTCCGGGAACTGGAAAGACAAAATTGACAAAAACGATCGCGAGAATTCTTGATCTAAACTTTAAAAGAATACAGGGAACGCCAGATCTTTTACCCGGAGATCTGACGGGGATCAACATTTATGATCAAACTAAGAATGAATTTCGATTCATTCCGGGACCGATTTTCACGAATATTCTGCTTTTTGATGAGATAAACAGGGCTTCCCCTAAAACTCAGTCAGCTCTTCTTCAGGCTATGGAGGAATGCCAGGTAAGCGCAGACAACCTGACGTATAAGATTGAAAAACCATTTTTTGTTATAGCAACTCAAAATCCTGTTGAGTATCTAGGGACATATCCCCTTCCACAGGCCCAGCTTGACAGGTTTCTCATCAAAACAAAAATTGGGTATCCGAACGAGGAGAATGAAAGGAAAATTATGCTCGAAGATGCAGCTGACCTAGAAGATCTAAAACTGCCAAAATTGCACAAAGATACTATAGAAATATGGCAAAAGGAATACCGGAATGTATATATCAAAGATGATCTGGTGGATAAAATCATAAGCCTAGTTAAAAAAACACGAGAATCAGATTTGATCGATCTCGGAGTGAGTCCGCGTGCTACGAAAAAACTTACCAAGGCGCTTAAGGCAAGTGCCTACATTCACGATCGGGATTTTGTGACAAAAGATGATGTATATGATCTTTTCCTTCCGGTTATGGCACATAGAATTTTCACATCAGAAGATGCTGATAAGCCAGTTATCTTAGAAAGGATGTTGCAGGAAGCCAATATCTGAAAAGAAAGTTTTTATAAGCTTTACTTAGTTAATAGCCTGAAATGATGCCTCATATCGAATCTGGAAAGATCTATTTTATTGTGCCTAGTAAGGTTAAGAAAATTTCATCTTCTTTATACTATTTGGGCCAAATTTTGTCTCCTTTTGGATTTCTAATCCTCGGGTTCAGCTTCACGATAGTAATCAATTCTATAAAAGTGCTACTGGAAACATACAGCATACTTGAACAGGGCCGTTTAGGTGGAGACATTAAGTATCATTATGGTTACTATGGTTTTGAATCTATACTTTTTGCACTTGGACTTGCGGTTATGATTTATTTTTTGTTTATGAGTTTCAAGTCACTTATAGTTCGAGCTTATTTTTATATGCTTGCAAGAAATGGATATATCAAAATTGATCCAGGGAAATCAGGCTTTGCTATTTTGTTCAGCAAGAATCCGATAACCGGATTCTTTTTCCTTAATGCTAAACTCAACCTTAGAAATGTTACCAGTATGGGAAAGAAAGTTAAGAATTCTGAATTGCCGTTGGGAAATTATTCTAATGGAAGAATAGATTTCGATTTAACTTCCCTTGATACAGCTCTTTTCAAAATCGACTCGATACAGTTTTATTTCAAGGATTTCTTAGGAATATTCAACGCAAGGTACTTGATAAGAAATTTCTCGTTCCCTCTAATTGTCAGTAATAAAGTTCACAGACTAAGATTTCAAAAAAAACTTGACTATGCGAGAAGTTATGAGGGTGAAAATATATCAGCCGATGTAGCCGATGAAGACTATTTTGCGACTCGTAAGTATATGTGGGGAGATGAGCTCAAAAGAATTCACTGGAAAAACTCGGCTAAAACGCATGCCTTGGTTGTGAGAATGCCTGAAAGTATTTCAAAAAAAATCACAAAAACAAATCTTATTCTCAATACGTTTATCCCTGTCGACTGTGAAGTGGAGCATCAAAGAATTATCAGCGAGTTCATGAGTTTTGGCATTATAAAGATCAAGGAATTCCTTTCAGCAGAACTGCATGAGTATGATTTGTATATCAATTCCGCGGAAGTTGTGAAACTTAATGATCTCGAAAAATATAACAGGGACAAGATCTCCGAAATGATAATCAAAAATTCTGTTTTTCAAGATCAAAGAAGATGTGATGAGCTTATTGAAAGGTTTGGTTTAAATTCTGCCACAGTCATCACCCCATCGTGGGATCGTGTTGTATCTGAAAATGTGAATTTGTATATTTACTCGGTAAAGAGATCGGCTTTGTTTTCACTGTACGAAACAGCAAAATCAAAACTATTCTTTGAAAGAGAGGATCTAAACGGTGTCAGCCGTTCTGAGTTTGTAGAAAATTTCAATCTTCTTGGGACTATCCGTAAAGGTTTAACCTATTATCAGCTTAGAAGAATAGTAAATGTTAATGAGAAATTTTATTCTGGCAACAAGATGGTTTCGTTGATGAATTAAGTACACGGGAAATTGAGAACAGTGACCTGAGAATTTAGTGTTTTAAAAATTTTATTTCGTGGAAGGATATTACTTTAAGGCGCTTGGGCAAAAAAGTTTATTGATTTTTGGAAATGGTAGAAAAAATCAGAGAACATGTAAATAAATTCATCTTTGACAGGAATGTAGTCAATTTTCTTTTGATATATGTATGTGTAATCATAGTTAGTTGTGCTGGAGTGATCATTCACGATAGTTTTTCTCCATACAGTATCATCAAGTTTGATGATTTTATCTTCATCATTGGCTACGTACTTTCCATTTTTATTGCTCTGCCATTCTCTTATCTTATGTTGAAAATTGTCAAAGTCAGGATACTTCCTAGCATTATCATATCGTTGGTTTGGGGAGTAGTGCTTTACTTTTTGGTTGAAAGCTTTTCGATGAGAATTTCTTTGGGAAATCAAGATGAATTCTATTTCCTTTATGAATGGAAACTCGATCAGATATTCTTCAGTTTTCTAAGTGGAATCATCCTAAATTTTATCATATTTGCAGTGCTTGTTTATACCAAAGCTTCAAGTGCTATATATTTAGGCATCATTTTGATTTTCTCAGGAATCATCAATTCCCTTAAACTGAATGCAGGTTACTTGGCGATAGTTTTGCTAGTTTTCAGTTTTGTTTTAGGATTAGCTCTTCCCAGTTACATAAAAGGTTATAAGATCAAGTTTAGGGAGCTTTTTAAACCAGGGAAGATATCAGGGTGTTTGTCAGTAGTAATGATACTTGGAAGTGTGTTTGTATTTGCTGCGTATCTTGAGAAGTATTATTATGAATGGAAGGAAGAGATATATGAAATCAGATCCATTCAGTATGACCATAGTTTCAACCTTGACGGGAAAAAAAGCAGTGTATACGATAAGCACTTCGCTGACAAGACAGTTACTCCTGAGCCATACATAGTTGGCTACTACAAAGCCTCGCATCCGATGTATCTCAAGACAAATGTTTATACAGTAGATTTAAACTCTTTTCAGCTTACTATCCAAGAAGCGGAGATGGATGATATGTTTTCCTATTTATATGAGTACAAAGATTATTGTCTTGAGAAATACGATGCTGAAAGAGTTCAGTTAATTTATAGATATGCCGATTATGAAGCTATACCGACAGCTGAACGTATTGTAAGTTTTGACCAAACTTTGTATTACTCATATTCTTACAATTTGCTCAGAGAAGCAAAATACAGCTCCGAAAAAATCAGTTTTTCAGATTATGGGTACGCTGAGTATGATCCATCCGTTGATTGGAATCACTTTGCTCCCGAATACATGCAGTCAGGATGCTATGGTTACTATTACGATGATGAAATAAATTATATTTCAGAATATTCCGATAGATACGAGGAAATCCAGGGGTTGGCTGAAGATATTACGTCTGATGCAAAATCGACTTACGATAAGGCGAAGGCAATAGAAAACTATTTCAGAAGTAATTATTACTATACTACAAAACCCGGGATTGAGGATAAAGAGAATCCAATCGATGATTTCATTTTTGATAAGAAAAAGGGGTATTGTTCATACTTTGCAACATCGATGGTAATCATGCTTGAATCTCTAGATATAGATTCGAGGCTTGTCGGAGGCTTCTACTCAGATTATTTTTCTAGTGATCTTGAGGCATATGTGATGTTTACAAGCGATCTTCATGCCTGGGTAGAAGTTTTCATCGATGGTTATGGATGGGTTTTCTTTGATCCTACGTCGGGACTGTGTGATCCAAACGATGAGAAATGCAATACCGACGATGAATATAGAAATTTTTCTGAGTTAAGCAAAGAACAGATAGGGCAATCGATGGAGGGTGTCAGCCCTGAAATTGGTTTTGATGACATCTTCGAGACTGAAGATACCGATGACATCGGATTGATCGATGATGGAAAATCCGATGACGAAATTCAGGAAGATTGGGTCGATGAAAACAAAGTCGATGAGGAGGAACAAAAGAAGAGAGAGATAGAAGAAAGAAGAGAGAAAAGGAAACAGGATATAAAGAATACGTTAAGATTTTCTGCCACATGTCTGATTGTGATTTTCATCTTGTTGGTTTTTATTCTGGTGGCATACAAAATTTATGACAGGATTATGCATTGGAAATATTACATAGAACTGGCAAATAAGAAAAAAGTGAGAAAATTGAGAAGGAAGCTCTTGGGAAAAATATCAGATAAGCTGGAGAATCCGGGAATAACAGAAATGTCAAATGTGAATGTATTGAGAAAGTTAGAAGCCTTAAATATTGATTTACAGGCGTTCAAAGAGTTTTTTAAGCTCAGTGATCGGATTTTGTACTCAAAAAGATATAGTAATGAAGATATGATAAATATTACTAATCTCGATAATATAGCCAGAGATGAGATCAAAAAGCTTCTGAAATAAGTTTAATCTTTGTTTTCAGAATCTTTATTGGACTTCTCAATTTTCTCAAGCATCTCTCTCAACTTCTGTTCATCAAGCCCATGCACTTTAGCACCTTGCTCTATAGTTTCCATAGAAGCTATAGCACATCCGATGCAGTGGAAACCATATTCAACAAGTATTTCTGCAGCACTGGGATATTCGTCAAGAAGTTTTTGTATAGTCCAGTTTTTTTTGATTTTCATGTTGTAAATATATCACAAAGTTTATAAGATATGAAACTTATAACTTTCAGCTTATAAATACAGGAATGAATAAGGTAATTTAAATGAAATTATGAATTTGCACATCAGGTACACTAGGTGTATTGAGTACATGTAGTTTAATTTAAAGATCAATTAACCCAGTAATCTTCCAGAATTGTATTCTCTATTCTCACATAGTAATATAAAATGCGAATTAGACATGACAAGACGGCAAAGATTCTTACAACGAACCCGAACAAGGCTCTTTTCCAAAGGAGCTCCAGACTATATACTTTTGGCCTTGATAGTAGGCCTAGTTCTTTTTGGACTTGTGATGGTTTATGACGCTAGTGTGATAGTTGCCTCAGAAACATACGGAGATCAGTTTAGATTTCTTAAACTCCAGGCAATATGGGTAGCTGTTGGCTCCTGTGCTTTCGCATTTACTTATTTATTTGATTACCATAATTATCCAAAATTGATAGTCCCTGCTATTATCACAACTATCATTCTTCTTGTTTTAGTAGTTATTGCCGGTCCGGCGATATTTGGCAGCAGAAGATGGTTTGATATTGGAGTTGTGAATATTCAACCATCGGAGCTAGCAAAATTAACCTTTACTGTGTACCTCGCCTGCTGGCTTGCTAGACAGAAGCAGAGAAGCGGAAGCTTGAAAGAGGCTTTCAGAGATCATTTAAAAACCGAACTTTTACCTTTTGCATTTATTCTCTTTGCAATATGTTTTTTAATCATCATAGAACCGGATCTGGGAACGACTGCTGTAGTAGGGTTTACCGCTCTGGCTGTATATTTTATCTCTGGGACTGATGCACTTCACACACTAGGATCTATGTTTATAGTAGCAGTTATGGGAGTTCTTGGTGTCATTGCAGCTATTATTTCTCCTTATAGAGCTACCAGAGTTACTACTTTTTTAGAAACAATCAAAACCGGCTATGCTCCCGATCCTTGGATTTCGGGCTATCAAATCAATCAGGTTCTGATTGCAATCGGTTCAGGGGGCTTGTTTGGTATTGGTTTCGGAGAATCGAGACAAAAATTCTTTTATCTCGTGGGGAACAGTGCTTTTACTGATACGATCTTTGCCGTGTATGCAGAGGAGTTTGGATTTCTTGGTGACTTAGTGCTTGTTTTGGCATTTTTGATGTTTATCTCAAGAGGTCTGAAGATTGCTCGAAATGCACCTGACCGACTAGGCTCGCTTCTTGCGACTGGCATAACAGTATGGATAGGCTTGCAGGCATTTCTCAATATTGCTGCAAATATTGCTCTGGGACCACTTACTGGTATTCCCCTACCCTTTTTTTCCTATGGTGGGAGCTCTATGGTTGTTATTTTGGCTGGTGTTGGGATTCTGCTAAATGTTAGCAAGAGCACATCGCATGTAAATTGAAACTTGCCCATGATGCATATAAACTTGTTTTGAGAGTTCTATTGAGTTCTTTGTAAATATTTCTTATAATATTAAGATATTTTAAGCTCAAATGATCTCAATCAAAAACGCAAAAAAGACATATAAAATGGGTGGTGAAGAGATAAAGGCTCTAGATGATGTTTCTTTTGAAGTTAGTGAGGGAGAGTTTATCGCAATTGTGGGTCCTTCAGGAAGCGGGAAATCTACTCTTTTACATACTATCGGAGGCCTTGATTCACTTGATAGTGGTACGGTTACTGTCAGCGGTGATGATCTGGCTTCTCTTAAGGATAAGGATTTAGCTAGATACCGGAATAAAACTGTGGGCTTTATATTCCAGAATTTTAATCTGCAGTCACGGTATACTGCTTTAGAAAATGTTGAACTAAGTCTTATATTTGGAGGAATCCCCAAAAAAGAAAGAATGAATAGGGCAAAGGATGCCCTTGAGAAGGTGGGGCTCGCAGATAGGATCGATCATAAACCTCCCGAGCTTTCAGGAGGACAGCAGCAGAGAGTGAGTATAGCCCGAGCTATGGTGAATTCACCCAAGATTATTTTAGCAGATGAACCAACAGGTAATCTCGACAGCAAATCCGGAGAAATGATCATCGATCTTCTACATGACCTCCAAAAGAATCTTAAGGTGACCATACTTGTTGTAACTCATGATGACAGAATAGCTCATAAAGCTGATAGAATACTAAGAATACTTGACGGCAAGATTGTCGAAGACTTGTCAAACGGGAAGAAGGAAACAGTAAAAGAATATACGGATTAGAGAACAGTTAACAAATGAAACAAAAAACAGGTAACTAGTTAATTGGATTATAGTACATTACAAAAGAAAATGAAATTTTTGGATAGTATACAAATAGCTTTTTCAAACATGTTTAGGCAGAAACTAAGGACGCTGCTTACTATTTTTTCTATAGTAATCGGTGCGACCTTGATCTCCCTTGTCTATGCTATCATACCAGGATTTGAGAATTTTCTTAGTGCACAGTTCGATTCTATGAATTCTCCAAGATTGATAGAAATTTACGCTAGTAAAAAGAGACCCGGCCAGGAATTTATGGGGAGTATAGGAAGCGGGCCGGAAGAATATCAAGAAGGTGACGAGGGGAGCATCAGCTTTGATTTCGAGTCTTTTACGGATGATGACATAGAAAAAGTAGCACAAATCGAAGGCGTAAAAAAGGTTCACGAGATACCTATGCCGACTGTAGAATATGTGAAGATGGAAGATAAAGAAAAAAGATTGAAAACTTCTTTTACATTTTATCTTCCTGAATTTCTACAGGAAAACTTTGATATTGTAGCAGGCGAAAAGATCAAGGAATCTGATACAGAGAAAATCATGCTGGCAAATCAATATGTTGAAAGCTTCGGCTATAGTAGTCCTGAAGACATGATCGGTCAGACAGTCATTCTTAGAGTAAAACAGCAGCCAATGTATGATGAAACTGCGAGCCTTGTGATGCCGGGAGCTGCAGCCAATGTTGAGTCGGAAACGAAGGACTTTAGGTTTGAAGTTATTGGAATTACTGAAAAAACGATTATTTCATCAGCTGTATACGTACCATACAATGATGCCTTGGAGATGGCAAGATTCGCCAGGGGGTCAGATAATGTATTGACAGATAAGGACGATCAGCGTATTGCTGCGTGGGTAGAACTTGATTCGGCAGATTTGGCGGATGAAGTGAAAAAGAAGATAGAGGAACTAGGTTTCAGCGGGATGACCTACGAGGAAAGCAAGACTGTTATGAATGATATATTTGGAGTTTTGACTATAGCATTTAGTTCTTTTGGTGTTATCGCTATGGCCGTCTCTTCTCTCGGAATCCTGAACACCTTAATCATGGCTGTATATGAAAGAACAAGAGAAATAGGTGTTATGAAAGCCATAGGGGCAACAAGAATAAATATTGCTTTGTTATTTACTTTAGAAGCCGCATTGATAGGTTTATTCGGGGGTCTGATTGGACTGGGTCTCGGATTTGGGATAGCGGAGATATTAAATTTTGTTGGCCACAAAACTATTCTTTCAACATTTGACACATTGGATCTATCCAATGCATCTCCCCTTCTCTTCTTAGGTCCTGTTTTGTCATTAACTGTTGCTACAATTGCAGGTATATATCCTGCAATTCGTGCATCCAAACTTGATCCTGTAAAGGCTCTTCATTACGAGTAAATGTATCATTTTTCAGTGAACAAGCACCAATTTTAAGTTAAATCCTCCTGCTTCGGGTATTCATTTTACTTTGATAAGTGAAAATAGGAAATCGGGAATCAAAGTTTTACATTATGAAAGTGTAGCGTCCTTGACTATCTTCCGTTATAATGATCATATGAAGAAATCAAAAGTGCCAAAGTTTGTAATTACTGGTGGACACCTAACTCCAGCTCTTGCCACTATGGAGGAGTTAAGAATCCGAGGGAACAATCAATTTGTTTGGTTTGGTCGGAAGAAGACTATGGAAGGAGATAAAAATTTTAGTGCCGAGTATGAGGTTGTAGCCAAAGAATTAGATATTCCTTTTGAGAATATCATTACAGGTAAAATAGTAAGATTCAACAGTTTAAAATCATTTATAAGCTTCATTGTGAATGCCCTCAAGATCCCTCTTGGTTTTTTTAGATCATTTTATCTTCTCATAAAGCATCACCCTAGTGTGATCATTTCATTTGGCGGATATATCGCTGTTCCTGTTGTAATTGCCGGATGGATCCTTCGGATTCCAATTCTTACACATGAGCAAACGGTTGTCACCGGCATTGCAAACAAAGTCATAGCAAAATTTGCAAAGAAAATTGTACTTTCCTGGAAGGAGTCAGAGAAATTTTTTGATAAAAATAAAGTTGTAGTTTCAGGAAACCCAGTCAGAAAAGAAATTTTTGATGTAACAACAGACATATATCGATTAAATGAAAAGCTGAAAACAATATATGTAACTGGAGGAAATCAAGGAGCCCATAAGATAAATATGTGTGTTCTCAAAATTATCGAAAAGCTGCTTCGGAACTACAATGTTATTCACCAAACTGGATTGACTAGCGTGACACGTGACTTTGAAACCTGTGAAAGGAAGGAAAAGTCATTGACCGGTAGAACAAAAGGAACCTATATTGTAAAGGGAACTACTTATGGGCCGCAGATAGGTGAAGTTTTTAGCAAAGCGGATCTAGTTGTTTCAAGATCTGGAGCAAATATTTGTTCAGATATTTTAGCTCTTGGTAAGTTAGCAATATTGATTCCAATCCCTTGGTCCAATAATAACGAGCAATATCTAAATGCGAAGATGCTAAGCGGTTTAGGGGTTGGGTACATTATCGAAGAAAAAAATCTGAGTGGGGATACTCTTCGTGAAGCGATCGATCTTGGCATGAAGGTGCTTAAGAAAGACAAAGACTATAAAGGTCAGGATCTTCATGAAACTATAAAGTCTGCAAAGGATAAAATAAATCTTTCAGCCGCATCAGTTATTGCTGGGGAAGTCCTGAAAATAGCTAAATTTTGAGTTTTTATGTTATAATAAGAATAGTTTTGTTATTGTGAATATGGAATCAGATAGAATCCGAAGATTTATACACAGCGTGTTATTGTTGATATTCGGCGTTTTCGAGATCATACTATTAATTAGAATTACACTTAGGCTCATCGGAGCTAGTGTTGAAAGTAGTTTTGTAAGCTTTTGGTATGACTTGTCAAAGCCGATATTCAATTTTTACGAAGGAACTCTTGGTGAACTAGTCTCCGGCAAGATAGTATTCGAGGTCGATTCTATAATAGGTGTAATAATCTTCATAGTAGCTACTCTTGTAGCTGTAAAGATTGTGAATGGTGTCTTTGAACCCTCTTTCAAAGGTAAAATGCAATCGTTTTTAGATTCGCTTTTCAAGATAGCTGAAATAATTCTAGGTATGAGATTAGTTTTTAAACTTTTGGGTGCAGGCAAAAGCAGTTTTATAGCAATATTGTACGGAATTTCATCTATCTTCTATGAGCCGTTCAAAGGGATTCTGCCTACGATAGAAACAGAATCTTTGATTCTGGAAACAGCTACTCTAGTGGCAATAGTCATAATAGTTATTCTTGACTATATGTCTGACAAGCTGATCCAGGAGATCTTCAAGGTTGATAGTATGCCTACCGGAGCAAGCTCTTCTTCTACTCAGTCTGCTATGTCTATCGGACAGCAGACGGTTGGGAATTCTCACCAGGGTTACCAGCCGCAATTCGATCAGTCAGGTGGATATCCAAATGTCAATCAGCAGGCTCCTGTCCAGCAGACGTTCCAGCCAAATCAGCATCCTATGCAAGCACCTGTGAATAATGGTTACTCCGCAGGGGGGACTGCAAATCAATTCCCTGCGTCGACTGCTCAATCACAAACAATTCCGCCGAACCAGACACAAACAGGGAATAATCCTATTCAAGATCAGAATGATAATAACCAGCAAGGTCAAATAGTTCCAAAAGTTAACGGGACTATGCCGGAAGGTAATCCTCAAGGTACAAGTGTTTCCCAGGCTCCAGTTGAAGGACAGGTTGATAATCCTTATAAAAAGATCCCTTCTTCGGAGCAGATTCCAGGATCATCAGACCCTGCAAAGCCAGTTGATCCGAGTGCGCCAGGATCGTTGCCCGCCAATTATTAAATCCAAGGTTTTTTATATATTTGCCTGAATAGATATGAAGTTCTATAATATCTTAGATTTATTAATATAAAAAATTTATCAAGAAATCCTTATGGACTCTCACGAAGTAAAAAGTAAGTGGATTCACAGAAAGGTTGATTACAATGTGAACAACCATCTCAGAAGTTACAAGGCTGCCATCTCGGGCTTGAAGATCGGTTTTAAATATGAGCTGAACTTCATTATAGAATTGGTCTTGATGTTAAATGTTGTTTTAGCTGGAATATTTCTAGGTATAAGCAAGCTGGAATGGATAATATTGATTTTTTGCTTCGGGATAACTCTGTCAGCGGAACTTATGAACACGAGTATTGAAGCTTTGGTTGAGCTTAAGCAATTTAATGTGATAGTTAAAAAAGTGAAAGATCTTGCATCGGCAGCCGTATTGATAATTGCACTTATGGATATAATTGTCGGATTACTGATTTTTGTTCCTTATATCAGGGTAATTCTTTGATTGCAGTGTATAGGGTTTATACGCAATGCTTGTCATGTTCTTTTTTGAAAAAGAACCAAAAACATATACTTTTTTAGAGGTAAAAAAGTATACAAAAAACCTTTGGGGTGAGCTAAATCCTCAGATAACACGCCACTAGCAGAAGACAAGAACAGGGAATACCTCACCCCAAACCCCATGTGACAACAAACATCATACAGACAGCTCCCTTTATTTGAAATTAAGTAGCTTGGGGTCCGGGGTTTTCAATGTTCCAAACAACTTATAGAAAACCAATGATACGACCGAGCATTTCGTGGTTAATATCTAGACTGACGTTGCATAATAAATTCCTGATTTGATCATCATTCTGTCGAAATGCGAAGGGAGAACCTTGAAAACCCCGGTGGCTTTTTTTGTGTATTTTTTGGCCAGTCAAAAAATACTCGCTTTCCTGCCTGCCGCCCGCCTGTCGGCAGACAGAGCAGGCAGATACATCTTTTCTAAAAAGAAGATCCATGCAGATTTATTTCGTATAAACCCAATTACAGGTAACTCATATAACTTTATTCCAATGAAAGTCTTTTTTTATCAGCAAGCCGTAATGAATTTGTTACTCCGGTGCAAAAATCATATTTATGAAGTTCGTCTATACCAACCCAAGAAACATTAATTGTATCCTCAAGTGCCTTGGCCCTTCCGGATTTCCATTTGCACAAAAAAAGAACACCTACAACTGTAGCATTGTCAACACGTGTGAATGCTGAACTCATGACATAAATTGGTTTTTGATAAATTCTTACAGCAACCTCCTCTTCGATCTCTCTTTCCAGAGTTGTTTCTAGAACGTTCCTATCATTATCTGGCATGGATAATTCCACCTTCCCTCCTGGCAAAGCCCATTTGCCGGGGGCCTGAATCTCTTCAAAGCTTCTTTGGGCAATTAGGTATTCCCCATTTTTTTCTATCACTCCAGTTACAAGAACTATATGGAATTTTGCGTTGTCTTTCGTATTCATTTGAAATTAAGAATGTAGTGTCAAGAATTTATAGAATTATATGAGAGGGGAAATAAGAAATCTAGTAAAGTATAGTTTAGTTAGTCTGCCTTATAGAGAGAAGAGTTCATTCACCTCTGTATCAGTTAACAGTAAGTATTCCTGAATTTCGTAAATCTTAGTTGGAATCCAGGAATTCGTAAATTCTTCTTTTAATGGAAGATTTGTTTCCTTGTCGATATATATTTTCTGAGTTGTTTCCGGTTCTTTGGAAGCTGAACCATACAAAGATGTTTGGAATGTGACTGTCAGCAGATAACAATCCTTTCCGTCAAGACTCGTTATAGCAACTTTTTCAAACCTTCCCGACTCCAGAAGTTTCGAATAAAAAGTTTTATTGAATTCGATTGGGTCGAATGGTAGGTTATGATAATCACGCCCTACCTTATGGCTTGAGACAAATGGGTCACCACCGGTTTTCATAATAGTGTGAAGATATATACCATCATAAATCGTAGTAACTTCACTTTCAAGTGTGTTATCTTTGTAACCGCGAGTTACTTCTTTAAATCTATTTGAAGCTATATCAAGCCACTTTTCGGTTTCTACTTTGTCATATAAAGAATTGAAACTAGGATCATCTGCGTAAAGTTCGATAAATCTTACATGAACAATGTTGTTATCGCTTTTTAAGTCTTCCATTTTTGTTATTGTTGTTTCCAATATTTCTCTAGGCTCAAGTTCTGGAACAAATATAGGTGAGGTTGTTGTTTGTGGAACTGCTATGTTACTGTCTGTGTCCGGGGTAACGGCCTTTTGTTTTTCTGAGTCAGGAGATTGGAAAAGAGATGGTATAGCTATGATGGTGAGGACAAATATAGCTATGAGAATGAAAGTTAAAGCAAGGACAAATTTTAGGTTGAAAATGCTAAATAGGTTCTTCTTATGGCTTGACTCGTCTTTATTGGTGTGAATTTCATCCCACTTGCATAATATTATGTTATCAAGCATTTTTTCTTCGTTTGCTGTTAATTTGTTTTCAGTTTTAAAATTTTTGAATGTTTTTTTCATAGTTATTTATTTAGATTGACTTCTTAGGATTACACTCTTGTAATTATTGGCTTTTTTGAGAGCTCTACTATGCAAAACTTTAGCATAATTCTCAGTAACCTGCATTGATTCAGCGCATTCTGAAAATTTGAGATTCATCAAATATCTTAACTCAAGTATTGTCCTGTAATTTTCAGGGAGCTTGTCGAGTACATCTCTTAATAGATCCGAGTTTCTGGAAGAAAAATTTTTATGCGTTTCTGTCTCAGGAAACTTTTCCAAGTCTTCCTGAGAAAGACTTATCTCCTTTTTTCTGCTTTTGTAAAAGTCAACTAATAGATTTCTAGCTATCACGTAAAGCCAAGTTCGAAAGGAGGAGTTAAACTTGAAAGTATGTAGGGATTTCATCACCTTGATAAAACATTCGCTTGTTATGTCCAATGCGTCTTCTCTTGAATTGATACGAGAACAGTAAAAAAGAAATATTTCGCGTTTGTATTTGCTGTAAAGCGCGGCAAAAGATTCTTTGTCGCCTTTCTGTGCTTTTCCAACAAGCTTCATGTCTTCCTTCATTATTAGTGTGATTTATCCTTGCAGTATATACACTAACTTGATTGATGACAACTAGGAATAAGAGGCGCCGTATGCGCCTCTCCAAGGCTTCTTATCTTATTTCTTTTTTACCAAGAATAGGTAAAGAAGTGATGGCAGAAAACCAATCATAAGAAGATTTGTGGTTATGAGAATAGCTAACCATAGACCCTTGTCTTTGTTGTCGCTCTTGGCACAGTCGGCTATCATAGCTATCCCAAAAACAGTTTGAGCGATCTGTATAAGAATTACTACGATTACAAATCCCCCTAACATTCTACCAAAAACCTTAGCGGTCTCCTGTATCTTCTCAAGCATTTTGACTGGCGAAAAATCACTCTCCAGAAAATCTTTCTGCATGTCTCTCACCTCACTTATGTATTCTTGAGGTTCCTTCGCCTGATCTTCAACCTCATCTTCCTGTTCTTCTTGTGTTTTTTTTGCATCCTCATACTCCTTTTCTGTCTTATCTATCTTATCTTGAAGACTTTCGTTTCCCTCTTGCACTATCTTCTTGGTTTCTTCAAATTCTTTCTCAAATTCTGTATCAGAAGCTTTGACACTTATGGTACTTGGAATACCTGTTATGAGCATAAGTATTCCGATCAATGCTGCAAGTCCTATTTTTTTCACATTTTTAAGTTAAAAATTTAAATACGTCCCATAAGACTTATTTGCTAAGATAGACGTACGAAGGTTACAGGATTCTTATAGTTTCTTTGGTTGATTAACTTGATTGCAAAATCTTGAGGGTAAGGGTGTTTATATGACGGATTCTATGTGTTCAATTTGAGATGAAAAGGAGCGGTTTCCCGCTCCTTCCGCCTGATTTGTCTATATCCATCGAGATCAGTTGTATCCGCTCCCATTCTGATTCTGGTTCTGGGGAGCATCATCGTTTTGGTTGTCTTGATCTTGAGGCCTTTGATGAATTTCTACACCTACCCCACCAGGTTCACCGGGGGTATCATCTACGCTTGAAGTTGATTTGTCATTCTCCTCTGGTTTATTTTGTTGATTTTGATTCTGTTCTTTGATTTCATTATGCTCTTCTTTTTGTTCTTCGTAACGATTTTGAATCTGTTCTTGTTCTTCATTGTTATTGTCATTAGGATCATTCTCTTCCATTTCCCTTATTCTTTCCTCAGTTCTTGTTTTCTGCTGCTCAACTTCGTCGCCAGCTTGCTCAAGTTGTGCTTGTTCAGCATTCTTATTCTGTAGCTGTTTCATTTCAACTAATCTTTCGTCAAGGATGTCCTCCTCATATTCTGCCTTTGCTTTTGGATCACGTAACATTATGCGTTTCATGCTCTCCATTGCCTTATCAACAGGATACAAAAGATCCCCCGGTGCAGAGTCATTTGCGGCATAAGCAGTAGTGCCAAGCGCTAAAGCTGCTATGACTCCTACTACGGAACCTGCAAGAAGTTTTGTCTTGCTACTCATATTTGGTAATGTAAAAAGATAAAATAGATACGTAAAGATATTACGTGACTTTTTATCTTCGGGTACATCTTCGCGTATTATCTTTTTTAAATAATTGGATGTGCTTTCCTGCCATGAACTATCCGGTTTGATGGGAAGCGACTTAAGTTTATTTTTTAATTGTTCTTCATTAATTCTCATTATTAAGCTGGTTTTTGAGTTTATTTAGTGCTCTTAATATTGCTATTTTTGTTGCTGTATATTTCTTTTTCAACATATCAGCTATTTCCTTTATTTCAAAATCTTCGACAAATCTTAATATGATAAGCTCTTGCTCACTATCATTTAAATTTTTGAGCTGATTCAGGATTTCTTTATAAACTACCTTATCTTCATCTGATGTCTCCTGGTGAATGACCTCTTCATTTGAACTATCCAGAGATTCCTCATCTTTCTGCTTGCGATAATGATCGATCAACAGATTCCTTGAGATCGTAAATAACCAAGTTTTCAAAGCAGCCTTTTCACTGTCAAAGCTTCCTCGACTCCTCCATACCTTGGTGAAAACCTCTTGTGCCAGATCCTGGGCAGTTTCCTTATGATGGTTTGTTCTAAGATAGAAGTATCTAAAGATTTGCGAATTGTATTTTTCAAAAGCATCAATGAATTCTGCTCTTTGCAAGAGTGTTTTCATGTAAGTCCTTACATATTATTTTACGAAAAAGTTCGCACTTGGGTACATTCACTCCGACCTAAGAATCCGTTCCTTGAAGAATAGTTTACCTGTATTTATAGCTTCAATATCTTCTAAAAGCCCATGAAATTTCATCTTCAGATCTTTAACCTTGTAGATATCAACCCAAAAGTTCTCGCTTTCAGGGGTATTTTCTAGTAGCGTTCCGTTCACGGCCGTTGTTTTATAACAGTTCAGAATTACGTCAATGTAAGGGAATTTGTCTTTGAATTTTAACATATGCACCGCCCCAGCATAATCAAATTCTCCATCGAGGCCAGTTTCTTTCTTTAAACATCTTTTTGCAGTTTCGTTCATCGATTCTCCAAAGCGGACCTTTTCGGTATGCAATCCGACCATTCCTTTCGAAGGATCTCTCAGTCGTCTTCCCATCAAAACTTGAAGGTTATCATTGTGTTTTCGCGTGACATATATCATTACTCCAACCTTTGGCTGTTTTATGATCTCCATATTTGCGATGTCCATTCTTCCAGCAAGTTCCAATCCTTCCGGTGACAGTTGGTAGTAATTCTCTTTTTTTAATATGATCCCAAGTTTGAGCAGTCTTTTGATGTGAAAGTTGAAGTGGTCATTTGTAAGTTCAGTTTTATTTAAATCGCTGAATCTGGCGTGAGGTTTGAAGAGCAATTCTCTAAGAATTGAGATTTGAACTGTATGGTCGATCTGCATTGATATTTAGACTGAATCAATGGAGGATATTATAGTCTACTCTGAAAGCGTTGTACAACTTTTACACCGTGGTCTATAGTTTCTTTTACGTTTCTAGTGACTTCAACGCTCTCCCGGCCGGTTATCATTGTCTCTCCCGCGAGCATCCAGCCTACTATTTTTCCTGCTTGTAAGTATAGGCACTCACGAATGATTGCTCTTCGTTCGGAAGCCGTGATTTTTTCAAATGTTCCCGATGCAAAAACTTGCTGTATAGCGGATTCGGCGACACCTGTAGCGATTATTACTCGTGTTCCGGTTCCCACCAGACTTTCAATCATTTGTTGCTGCATTGCCCGAAGATCTCTGTCATAAAGCTTACCTGCTTCAGCTAGATCCCCTCTGGCAACTTCAGCTTCTATTTTAAACCCGGCTTCTTCTGCTGCTTTTACTATTCTTAAAATATTTTCTACTCCTTGGATAGTTTCGATTTTTGCCTGAAGTGTTATTCTTTCAAGATCAAAACCTATCTCTCGAAGTAATCGAATCACATCTAAAATTTGTTCCGGATAGGAAACAAAGGAAAGCGCTATAGTTATATCCTGAGTAATTCCTGATTTTTTTAATTCTCGAAGAATACTTATATCAATTTCCGAAAGAATGTTTCCTGATGCTGAGCAAATATCCTTTGTAGAGCTTGTGATACCCATTTTCCAGTATATTCCGGCTGTATTAGTTATCCTTTCTACTTGGATTGCCAGGAAATCTTCAAAACCTATTTGTTCAGGATTGTCGATTACGTTACATACAACTTTTCCGTCTGCAAATTCGAGCTTATCTCCTACCTCCAGGTCGGGAATTGCTGTAATTCTTAAATACTTGTAAGGGGTTGTCTCTCTAAGCAGATTTATCTCTTCATCTGTGATAGATGGTCCAACAAGGATTATTGTATCTCCAGTTTCAATTTCTAGTAATCTGTTCTTGCTCTCAAGACCCTTTCCAAAAACCATTCCCGGAGTATACAGTGTTCTAGCCTTTCGATTCCCGGCCAGGTCTACTACAGGCTGCATGCTCAACTCAAGGCAAAGTTTTATTAGAAAGATAACATTCTCAGTGTTTATCTTTGCCGTGTGAATTCGAACGCCTGTTGCTCCTGCCTTTTTGTGCAATTCCAAGAATTCCCTTGTCGTTGTCCCTGGTAAGGTTACAATAATTTCAGCTTGTTTTTCCATGAGCTTAATAATTAATAAGTAGTGTATTATAGGTTATCGGAGTCAATAATTTCTAGTAAAGTGGAGTTTAGCAAGGGGAAAGCCTATCGGCTAGTTAGCTTGTCGGCTTTTTGGCTTTGCTTCTTTATATTTTCTCGAACACAAAAATTGGATTAGCTAGAGATGATTCGTAATCCAGGCTGAATTCTTTTGCAAGTATATTGTAATAATGTTTGCTTGTCTCCCCTATGTACTTTTCTTCGGGATAATAAAGAATCAGAGTGAGATTCTTATAGTATTTTACGAGTTCCTGATACTCATTTTCGTTTAGCACTTCTTCATTATAAAGCTTACGTATTTCCAGCCATAGGTTCTTTAAAGAGATGCTAGAATTTCTGGTGTTAAGATAATTCATAACTAAATAATTAAATGTAGCAGTATAGATATGTTTGGTTTTCGTTTTGTTTCTCCTGAAATCTTTCATAACATTCTGAATGGGAATTTTGAAACGATGATACTGATATGGAACACGAAGAATCAGAAGCCCGTTCTGTTTTAGATGACTAGACATATTGTTGAAGAATTTGGTATACAAACTAAGCTTAAACATAGCTGTTACGGCATCTCCGATGATAAAATCATATTTCTGCCTGCTTTTGAATGTTAACCAGTTAGCATGAATAAATCTCTCTTTTGGATTTGGCTTAGTTTGTAATAGAGTTAATGCTTCATATATATCTTGATTGATATCAATGCAAGTAGTCTCAAACTGGAAGCTGCAACACATGTCACGAAATTCTGGGGTTGACCCCAGGATCAATATTCGGATGGGTTTATTCCTTCTGGTGTTAATGTACTTACTGAAAATTCCAATCTCGCCTATACTCGGACGAGCAGGTGAAGGCATATTTCGCCAGACCTTCGCATGTTGAAGGTGCCAGTTTTTATAGTTAGGATTGCTTCCCATTTTAAATATGTCGCATAATGTAAGGTGCCCAAACAGCAACAAGATCATGGGCATTTGTTGCTTTAAAGTGAGGATAGAAAGTAGGCGGGAGATCAAAGGCCATATTTGCAATTTCCCTGCCGAGCATTCTCTCCAAATCGTATCCTGCTGTCCGGCTTACCCATCTATCCTGAAATGGAAACAATGTTGTAATACTGATACGTGTTCTCCCCAAGATCTTCAAAATATCTGGTAGGCTTTTAAGTAAGTTGATTATTTCTGCAGTAAAAAGCTCCTTGTCAGAATTTACCTTTATGTCTCCTGTGCTGTCTAAGTACTGCCA